>JAXHTH010000318.1:0-5261 GCA_034211115.1 Planctomycetota bacterium
CAGTCTTTGGACCCATCGATCCGACTTGTTGATTGTCGTGGCTCCGGATGGCCGCCGCAAGCCTGCGGTGGCCGGATGCGGCCGTCAATCGTCCGCGAAGAGGCCGAATCCTGTCGGAGAACGCGGTGGCACAACGCGTTGGCTCATGCAGATGGGATTGCGGCGAAAAGATCTTGACGGCGATCGATGCTTCCCGGACACTCGGGTCCGGTAGGGACCGCAGGATGACGGCTCCCCGGCCGGTCGATGACGATGCCGGGGCGAAACCCAGGCGATTCCGCGTCGCTGTGTTCGGTTCCGATTCGGGGCTCGCCCCTGTGGCCTTCGTGCCGCGATTCGCCGAAGGCCGAGGCGGGCACAGACAAGTCAGGAAGGATCGAAGAATGGACCGGGTCCAGTTTCCTCATGTACGTCTTCCCACGCTCGTCGCGGCCGCGTTGCGGATCTTCCCGGCGATGATGCTGGTCACCGCTCTGGCAAGCGCCGCCGACGAGGAGCATGGCTCCATCGTCGGCTGGGGAAGCCAGGTGATCGGCGTCGATCTCAGCGAAGGGTTCATCGCCGTTGCGGGGGGCCTTTCCCACAGTCTTGGCCTGAAAGCCGACGGCTCGATTGTCGCTTGGGGATGGAACTACGACAATGACAACGAATACGGCGGGAAGTGCGATGTACCGGAGCCGAACGAGGACTTCACCGCCATCGCGGGGGCCTACGGCCACAGTCTCGCGCTGAGGTCGGACGGCTCGGTCGCGGCGTGGGGAGACAACGGCTGGCACAAGTGCGAGGTGCTGGAGCCAAACACGGGCTTCATGGCGATCGGTGCAGGCAAGGACCACAGTCTCGCGGTGAAGGAGGCTGACGGCTCGGTCGTGCCGTGGGGATCGAACCAATGGGGGCAATGGAATGTGCCGCACCCCAACGTGGACTTCATCGCCGTCGCGGGAGGCTGGTATCACAGTATCGGTCTGAAATCCGACGGTTCGGTCGTCGCATGGGGGTGCGGGGGGGATCCCGGCCACGACTGGGGGCAATGCGAGGAACCGGATGTGAATACTGGTTTTGTCGCCATCGCGGCGAGCATCGGCACCAACCTCGCTCTGCGCACCGATGGCTCGATCGAGGTGTGGGGAAAGAACGACCACGGCCAGGGCGAAGAGCCGGTGCCGAACGAGGACTTCATCGCCATCGCGGCGGGCGCCTATCACAATCTCGGTCTGAAGGGAGCCGATGGCTCGATCGTGGCGTGGGGGAACAATGACTGGGGCCAATGCAATGTCCCGGAGCCGAACGAGGATTTCATCGCCATCGAGGCGGGCTTTGCACACAGTCTCGGTGTGAAGTCCGACGGCTCCATCGTCGTGTGGGGATGCGGGCATCGCAGCCAGAACTGGGGCCAATGCAACCTGCCGGAGCCGAAGGATCACTTCATAGCCGTTGCGGGGGGCATGAAGCACAGTCTCGGTCTGAATGACGACGGTTCGATCTGGGCGTGGGGATGGGACGGGCACGGCCAATGCGCCGTGCCGGGGCCGAACACCGACTATGTCTCCGTCGCCTGCGGGCGCGACCACAGCCTCGGCCTGAGGGGAATCGACGGGTTCATCGAGGCGTGGGGATACAACGAAAACGGCCAGTGCGAGTTTCCGGACGGGGTAGAGAACAGCGGCTTCATCGCCATCGCGGCGGGCGAGGAGCACAGCCTCGGTCTGAGGTCCAATGGGTTCATCGAGGCGTGGGGATTGAACGACCACGGCCAGTGCGATGTGCCGCCGCCGAACAGCGACTTCACCGCCATCGCGGCGGGGGGCGGAGAGAACGGATCCCACAGCCTGGGCCTGAAGGACGACGGGTCGATCGTGGCGTGGGGATACGACGGAAACGGGCAGTGCGACGTGCCGGAGCCGAACGAGGACTTCATCGCCATCGCCGCGGGCGGATATCACAGTCTCGGCCTGAGGTCCGACGGCTCGATCGAGGCGTGGGGGTCCAACGCCGATGGGCAATGCGACGTCCCGGAGCCGAACAGTGATTTCATCGCCGTCGCGGCCGGGCAGAATTTCAGTCTTGGCCTGAAGCGCGAAGGCTGGATCGTGGCGTGGGGATGCGGCGATCCCGAGAACCACGTCCACGGACAGTGCATCGTGCCCGAGCCGAACAACGATTTCATCGCCATCGCAGCCGGCTACTGGCACGCGCTGGGCCTGTGGAACGGGATCGTCTTCAATCCGCCCCTTGATGTCGGCACGATCGGCGAGCCCACCGATATGGGGACCGCCGACTTCGATCGTGGCGCGCAGGGGACGGGCAATGACATCGCCGTCACCGAACTGGGCGAGACTCCCTACGATTCAGGTCATCTGGTCGTCCTGTACAACGACGACGGGTCGGGCGAGAGCTTCACCGCGCTCGGCTGGGAGGTCGGCCGCGAGCCGTCCGGGGTCGCCATCGCCGACTTCGACGGCCTGGACGGTCCTGATGCGGCCGTCTGCAACGCCGGCGACAATACAGTCACCGTGCTTCTAAATGACGGCAGCGGGACCTTCGGGACACTTCCCGCCGTCGCGGTCGGCGTGAATCCCAGCGCGATCGTCGCGGGCGATTTCGACAACGATCTGGATCCCGACCTGGCCGTCGCGAACCGGGGTGACAACACCATCACGATCCTCACAAACAACGGCTCGGGCTTCGAGTGGGCCTCCGACATCGAAGTCGGCGATGAGCCCAGCGCGCTGCTGGCCGCCGATCTGAACGAGGACGGCCTCATCGATCTCGCGGTGGCCAACGAGGCCGAGAACACGATCTTGATTCTCCTCAACACCGGTGGGCGCGGTTTCGATCACGTCGACACCATCTTCGTTGGGCCCGGACCGGGCGTGCTCGAGCCGGAGGATCTGGATGAGGACAACCACCTCGAACTGATCATCGGCAACCGTGACTCAGATACGATCGCGATTCTCTTCTGGCGCGGCATCGGCGATTACACACTGCTCTACCGGACGATCGGCGCAGACCCGAGTTCGATCGAGACGGCCGATCTCGATGTCGATGGCGACAAGGACATCATGGTCGTGGCCGGCGTTGAGGAGGAGCGCGCGGTGCGCGTCCTCCGCAATAATCTCGTCGAGTTCGATGAGCTGAGCTTTACACAGGTCGCCGATCTGGCGGAAGATCCGGAGCTGAGACTGACGGCCGCGGAGGATCTGGATGGCAACCAGCTGCCGGACATCATCGCCGTGAGCGGGCCGAGCGAGGAGCCGCCCGCGCCGCGCGGCGGCGGTGGAGAGGACGGAAAGGTCACGGTGCTGCTCAACGCTGGCGGGATCGACAGCCCCTGCCCCGCCGACTTCGACGACGACGGCGATGTCGATACGGCCGACCTGCTTCATCTGCTCGGCGCGTGGGGCACGCCGGACGGAGATGTTGACGGCGACGGCGATACCGACACGTCCGATCTGCTCGCCCTGCTCGGCGCGTGGGGGGATTGTCCGTAGGTGAGAATGCCGTCAAGATAAGCCATAAGTCCCTTTGGCAATGGCGGTTACACGCACTTTCGCAAGAAGAAGCCTCCTGCGAGGATTCGTGTTGCATCAACGACCCCGGCACGAGGCTCGAGGATGAGTGGCCGTTGGGCCCTGAGCGCTTCGCTCGGAACACCACTCTCCCGGCGGACGCCGTAAGTGCAGGAAGTGGACTTCGCCCGGCTGGGGGTGTGGTAGAGATCCTGGAGCGAGACGGCCGTTCGGATTGCGCAGTGAGGTGGACCGAGGAGGCCCCGAATCGAGCCGATTCACACCGACTCAACCGCTCTGGCGCTACCGGAAACGCGGTTTTGCCCTGCTGAGGTGGCCGCCGGGGTCGGGGATTCCACCGCCGGCGGCCGTTCGTCGGGGCGGCGGCTGATCGTGGCCCGTCATCAGCCTCCTCGCTACCGGGGATTGGCCTTGACGCATCGGCCGGAATCGGTTTAATGGACCGTGATGTGAGGATGTGTTGTCGGATTCGGCATCGGACGTGCCATCCTCGGATCGTCGATCAGCCCGACCGGGCCGCGGCCACCGGGTCTGTGTGGCGTTGGCAAAAAACGGCTGACGCCCCCGGCTGGCGGCGCCCGGGCGGTCCACGGGCCGTGTCCAGGCCGATCGGCGTGACAACAGGCTCGCGGCGGGCGAGCCAGAAAGTGGAGGAAAGCCATGAAAAGGCTTGTGTTATCGTTCGGCGCAGCGGCCGTGCTGGCGGCGTTCTCCGCCACGGTCTGCGCCGACTGGTATGAAGATTTTGACAGCTACGAGGCCGGAAGCGGCCTGCACGGGCAGGGCGGATGGTTGGGATGGGAGGGCGACCCGACGTGGGACGCCTACGTCACCGATCTCATCGCCCGCAGCGACCCCAACTCGCTGGAATCAACCCTCAACACGGACATCGTTCAGGAGTTCGAGGGCTACACCAGCGGGCAGTGGACGTTCACGGCCTGGCAGTACGTTCCCGACGATTTCGCGGGGTTGAGTTACTTCATTCTGTTGAACCGGTATGAGGTCGGCAATCACAACTGGTCCACGCAGATTGGATTCGACAGCGCAGGTTTCGTCGTCTCAGAGTTCGAGGGGAACCAGCTTCCGCTGATCACCGGCGAATGGGTGGAATTGCGCGTCGAGATCGATCTCGATGCCGACGTGCAGGACATTTATTACGGCGGCGATCTGCTGTCCAGCAAGAGCTGGGTCGATGGCGTGAGCGGCGGCGGCGATGTGAACATCGGTGCCGTCGACATCTTCGCCAACGGGGCCAGCCCCGTTTACTGGGACGATCTGAGCCTGGTGCCGGCCCCCGGCGCGCTGGCGCTGCTCGCCGGCGCCGGTCTGCTGGGAGCGCGGCGAAGGCGCGGATAAGGGAGGCTTCGTCCTCCCCCGGCACGCATCTCATCATATCTCACCCTCTCTTCCAGAACCGGCCCGGCCCCGCCCCGGGCCGGTTTTGCCTGCCCGCGGCGGCGCGGTCCGTCATGCGCCAACGAGCCTGCGAAGGAAGTCGATCGTCACGTTCTCGAGATGCGAACAGATGCGCGCCGCGCCGGCGAGTTCCGCCGCATCGCCGATGCCGAGGGCGATCATCCCCGCGCGGCGGGCGGCTTCGATCCCCGCCGGGGCGTCCTCGATCACCAGGCACGTGCTCGGGAGCACGCCGAGCAGCTCAGCGCAGCGCCGGACCACCGCGGGCTCGGGCTTCGACGACGTGATGTCGTTGCCATCGACGATCGCATCGAA
>JAXHTH010000319.1:0-15485 GCA_034211115.1 Planctomycetota bacterium
CGGCGATCGGCGAGTTCGGCGACCTCGGTGACGGCGTTGATCACCCCGATGGTGACATCCGCGAAGGGCGCTTCGACCGTCGAGGGCGCCTCGCCCCGATGCGTCTGGCGATACACGCCATCCACCTTCTGAATGAGGATCGCCTTGGTGGTGGTGCTGCCGCAGTCGGTGGCAAGGATGATGTTGACTTGGTCGGGATCGATCTGCTTCATGCTTCCTCTCGGAGGTCTTCCCGCCCGGTTTCCGAAGGGCCATCCTCCCGTCCGGTCCCGCCCCCGGTCTTCGGCCTTGCCTGTCGCTCTTTCTCGTCGTAGTCCGCCTCCATTTGCTCGATGCGCCGGATCATGAAGTCGATCGAGCCGCGGTGCTCGAGATAGCCGGCGAAACTCCTGTAATGCCTGAACAGCCGGTCCGGCGCGACCGCCCACACGGCGGGTGAGAAGAAGTGCAACGTCATCGCCCCCAGCCAGTTCAGAGGACGGCAGATCTGAAGCGCCATGCAGGCGGGCGTTGTCATGTGCTTCCGCGCGGCCAGATCGCACATCCAGTCCACCGGCGCCCGTTGCGCGGGCGTCGGCTCGGCCGGCCCGGGCTCCTCGATCGCGAAGGCGTGTTTCAGCTTGCTCTTCAGCTCGCCCACGAACCGACTCCTTCCGGCAGATGGGCGCGGATGCGATCGATCACCGCCTCCCGCTCAGCGCCGAACAGGACGAGCATCCCCCGCCGACCGTCCCACCACGAGGGGCGGGCGCGGGTCGAGAGAAACGCCGCGGATCGACCGTGGGCGAATCGACGCAGCTCGTCCCAGCGCAGGCGCAGCCGGCGCACCGGGTAGCTGGCGGTGATGCCTTCCGCGTCGATCACGAACCGGCTGGGAAAGAAGAAACGGTTGAGGGCCAGCAGGAGGAAAGCGATCGTAAACATTGACCACCAAGCGCTTTGCATCAACTGCCCCGCGACCACCGCCAGCGCGGCCACCACCAGCACCCCCGCCACCGCGCGCCCGGCACGCTCCCGCAGCGGATGCGCCTGCCAACTGAAGGCCTGTCCGTCGTCATCGTTCATCGAGCCACGTCCGTCCTGCACCGCCCGGCGGGCTGACCGGGTTCTTCTAGTGTAGGCGGAGGCCGATGATCTGGGAACCGCATCGATTCGAGCGCGACGAGGCACGGATCCCACCGCCTCTGCGACCGCCGCATCGGCCCGATTGTGACAAACGATCTCGATCTGACAGGCGCCGGGCCGGGCCGGCGGCGTCGTCAGGCGGCGGAGCGCCCCTCCAGCCGCTGCCGCAGGTAGTCCTTCAGCGCCCCGATGTCGGGCAGTTCGGCCAACTCGTTGCCCTCGAACTGGATGCCGAACTCGCTCTCGATGCTGAACATGAGGTTGATGTGCGCGACCGAATCCCAGCCCTCGATGTCCGCCGAGGTCATCCCGTCGGTCAGGGCGATCTCATCATCGCCGAGGACGGCCTGAAACACGGACTGGAGTCGTTCATGCAGCGTCATGCGCCTGCTCCTCGTCGCCGGAGACGACCTCGATGAAGCGGTTCTCGATCGCGCCGCGGCCGGCGAGGTCGTAGAGCCAGCGTCTCTCTCCGTCGGCCGCCGCGTCGCCTTCCGGCTCGAAGCCGAGATCGGCAAACAGGCCCTCGACCATCGCGTTTTTCGCGGAGGGAACGTATGTCCCGCGGATGGCGGCGCATCCCAGACGCCGCGCCCCCTTGCACAATTCAGACATCATTGCCCGCTCGGCGGTCCGGCCGATCACGCGGCAGCTCATGAGCAGCGTGTCGATATCGAGGACCTCGCCGTCCTTCTTCGCGATGACCAGACCGACCAGGCCGTGATCCGTGAACCGGTCCCGCAGCTTGAGATACAGGTGCACGCAGTCGGCATCGTTCATGAACGCCTGGATCTGGGGCAACGTGTGCCGGCGCGTGGTCAGATTGAACTGGTTCGTCTTGCCGATGAGCTGAACGATGCGCGGCAGGTGGAGGGCGTCGAAGGGCGCGATGACCGCCTTCATCTGGAGGCTCGCGTAGAAGTCCTCCAGCGAATCGCTCTCGCCCTCGAGGCGGGCGATCTCCGCCCGCGCCCGGTACTGCTCGGTCTTCTTCGCATCTTCTTCCGTGAATGACGCCGGCTCGAAGAGAAGCGATTGATCGACGGCGCGAACGTACCCGGACGGATCGGCGGGCAGCGTGATCACCTCCACTTCAGGAAGCATCTGACGGATCACCTCCCGCTCGGCGGGGTTGTCATCGACGAACACGAGGGCGTCGAGGCCGATGTTGAGCGTCGAGGCGATGTGGGCGATGTTCTCCGACTTGGGCTTCCAGTTCGCCACGAACATCGCGATGTCCTCGAGGCTGAGCGCCATGTCGGGGTGCTTCTCGAACGGCTCGCGGGCGTCGGCCTCGTTGTTCTTCGAGCAGACGGCGAGGATGACGCCGCGATCCTTGAGCAGGCGAACGTAGTGCTGGAAGGCGACGAACGCCTCGCCGGCCGGACCGGCGCCGAGCCCGATGCCGCTCAGGCCGTCTTCGCCGATCACCCCGCCCCAGAGGGTGTTGTCCAGATCGAGCACGAGGCACTTGCGGCTCAGGCCGAGATCCGCGGCAACGACGGCCGCGGTGTGCCGGGCCAGCATCGGCAGCGCATCCAGCGTCATCGCCTGGCGCGACAGATACCAGTAACGGTCATCGAACCAGCGCCGCTTGCCGTACAGCGAGGACAGGCGCTCGCAGTCGATGATCGAAACCTCGCCGCCGGCCGCCTCGCCGAGGCGCGCGTTCAGCGCGTGCATCATAGAGAGCCGCGCCCCGGGCAGGCGGGCAGCCAGGTGGCCCATCGGGGATTCGGCGGGCAGGGCGAAGTTGTGCATGATCAGGCGCGCCGAGCCGTGCTTCGCCAGGGTCCGCCACAGCGATCGCCAGCGCTCCAGTTCGGCCTGAACATCATCGTCGGGAGCGCGGCTGTATTCCGGCAGCGCCGCCTCGCCGGCGTGCAGCGCGAGGATGACAAAGTCCGGATCGAAGGCGTACAGGCCGCTTCCCGGATCCAGAATCTCCTGCCGATACTGGGCGAACCCCGCCTCGTACAGATCGATTGCCATCCCGAATCGGAGGGCCGCCAGACGCAGCATGCCGGCGAACTGGGTCGTCGTGTAACTGCCGAGGAGGGCGACGCGCGGCCGGCGCTTCGCCGGCGGCTCATGCGAGGCCCGGATCTTCTCGAGCAACCCCGCCGCCGCCTGCCACGGCGTGAACGTGTCGGCGGCATCGACGAGCCGCGTCAGCAAGCGGCAGGCGTGCTCGTGCTCGCCGAGATGCTGGTGACAGCGGGCGATCTTCAGGCACACGTCGGCCGGCGGGATCTCCTGTCCCTCGGCGGCCTTTCGGTACGCCTCGATCGCCTCGGCGTACCGGCCGTCCCTGCAGAGTTGATCGCCGCGTTGCCGGTCGGCGGAGGCGTCCATGGTCGGAGGTCTCAACTCATTGACAGCAAGAGGTTTATCGGCCCCGCCATCGGCGGGAAGACACCGGATCTTTCATCGACCCCGGGAGTCGGCGGCCCAAGCGGGAAGGCCGATCACGCCGCCTCTTTGGCCGCGGCAGGTCGGATGATGCGGGCCGGCGCCGCGGTGGCGATCGCCCCGGCCGGGACGTCGCCCAGCACGACCGCGTTGGGGCCGACCGTGGCCCCGTCGCCGACGGTCACGCCGCCGAGGATCATCGCCCCGGCCCCGACGCTGACGCGATCGCCGAGCACAGGCGCGCGATCCACGCTGTAATTCCCTGCTGCGCCGATGGTTACACCCTGCCGTAGGATACAGTCATCGCCGATCCTCGCCCCCTCGTGGATGACGATCGCCCCCTGGTGGGCGATAAGCAGACGCCGGCCGATCTTCGCCGTGTAATGCAGCTCGATCCCGTAGCGGTTCCGCACCCACCGGTGCATGAAGCGATAGAGCAGGCTCAGCGGCCAGCGGAGCAGGCGCGGCTTCACGCCCATCCGCCACACGCCGAAGCGATACATCACCAGGGCCCGGAAGCCCGGTCGGGTCCAGTCCTTCCAGTTGGTGACCCAGTCCTCCCGGATCAGCGAGAAGAGCCCCATCGGTCTGGCGTTCGCTTCGTCCACGGCGTGTGCCTCGCCTCTTCGCGGGTGCATGATGACCCCGCCGATACCGGACATCGACGGTCCGCCCCGGGGTTTATCGGCAGGGTCGATCGGGCACTGCATTGCCATCGTCGCCGTATATCGGCGAATCCGGCCCGATGAGGGCCCGCGGGGGTCACCGCACGTCCAGGCCGATGTCCAGGCTCGCCGCCGAATGCGTCAGGGCTCCCACGGAGATGCGATCGACGCCGGTCGAGGCGATGCCCGCCACGGTCTCGAGCGTGACGCCGCCCGACGCTTCGAGCAGCATCTCCGGCGCCTGCGCATCGCGGAGGGCGACGGCCTGCCGCAGATCCTCCGGCGACATGTTGTCGAGCAGAACGATGTCGACCAGGCCGCGCTCGATCGTCAGCACGCGACCAAGCTGCTGGAGTGTGTCGACCTCAATCTCGACGAAGCGCAGCTCGCCGGCTGTCCGGGCGGCCCGGATCGCCTCTTCGAGCGACGCGGCCAGCTCATCGGGCGGGACGTGCGCCAGATGGTTGTCCTTGTAGAGGGCCGCATCCCACAGGCCCAGTCGATGCAGGGTCCCTCCGCCGCAGCGGACGGCGTATTTCTCCAGTCCCCGCAGGCCGGGCGTGGTCTTGCGCGTCTCGCAGATGGCGGCCTTCGATGGCCCGACCGCCTCGACGTATCGCCGCGTCAGGCTCGCGATGCCCGAGAGCCGACCGAGGATGTTCAGCAGCGTGCGCTCGATGAGGAGCATCTCGGCGAGGGATCCGGCGAGCCGGCCCAGCGCCTGCCCGGCCGGGCAGGGCTCGCCGTCCCGGGCCGTCGGCTCGAACGTCAGGGTGACGTCGAAGCTCCTGAGTAACGGTGGTATGACCGCGAGGCCGGCGATGACACCTTCCTCCCGCGCCGCCAGCTCCCCCTCCGCGGGCCGCTCCATGCCGATCATGCTCGCGGTGGTCACATCGCCGAGGCCGGCGAGATCCTCCTCGCGGGCGGCGCGCAGAAGGCGCTCCAGCGAGCCGTCCCGAATGAGATGGACGAACAGATCCTGCAATGACAGGGCATTGAGGTCGAGCATCGCGCCCCAGTGTAGCGGGATGCGGTCCATCGGCCGGGCCGGGCCGCCTCGGCCGCGGGAATCACCGCCCCGCCGCGTCGGGTATCCTCACCCCGGATGACGAAGCGGTCCTCGAATCTGCATCCCATCGAGGCCTCCGCCCTGCACGCCCGGCGGGAGCGGGTGTTTCTCGTCTTCGCCGGCCTGTTTCTGGGCTCGATGACGATGCTCAACATCCTCGGGGTGACTCGCTTCATCGACATGTCCTTCACGATCCTCGGCATGAAGATCCCGTTCATGCTCGCCATCGGGGTGCTGCCCTACCCCATCACATTCCTCTGCACGGACTTCATCGGGGAGATGTACGGCCGCAAGCGCGCGAGCTTCGTGGTCTGGGTGGGCCTGATGCTGAACGTATGGGTGGTCCTCGTGCTGTGGGTGGGCGGTCTTCTCCCGCCCGTGCCGGAGATGGACCCCGCCACCGGACTGCCGGCCACGGAGGACTACACCTACGCTTTCTACCGGGTGCGTCAGCTCACGATGGGTGCGGTGGCGGCGTCGATGATCGCCTACCTCGCCGCCCAGTTCTGCGATGTCTTCCTCTTTCACTTCTGGAAGGCGCTGACGAAGGGACGGCACCTCTGGCTGCGCAACAACGGCTCGACGCTCGTGAGCCAGTTCGTCGACAGCTTCGCGGTCATCACCATCACCCACTACTGGGCCGATGCGATCCCGCTGGAGGAGGGGCGATCGGTGTGGCCCCAGTTGTGGGTCTTCATCGGGTCCGGCTACGTGTTCAAGGTCGCGGCGGCGCTGGTGGATACCGTCCCCTTCTACATCGGCGTGCGCATCCTGAGCCGATACCTGCGCATCGACCCGCGGGCGGAACACGAGGCGGATGTCGAGGAGACGGTCTTGGAGTGAAGATAGGGGAGAAGGGATGAGGGATGAGGGAGCAAAGGGGTGCCACCGCCAGCGACCGAAGGGAGTCGGCGGTGCGTTGCGGTGAGCGAAGAGCGCTGCGCGGTAGCGACCCGGATCTTCCTCGCTTCGCTCGTCAGATCCGGCTTCCCCTGCGTTCCCCTTCGTCGCTTTGTCGCTTCCTGTACAATCCCGCCATGAGCGATTACGAGGACACCATTTTCGACAGGATCATCGCGGGCGAGATCCCCTGCCACAAGGTCTACGAGGACGAGCACGTCTTCTCGTTCCTCGACATCGGCCCCCTGAGCCGGGGGCACACGCTGCTGATTCCCAAAGAACGCAAGCGTTACCTGCACGAGCTGAGCGAGGAGGCGGGCGCGGCGCTGGGGCGGGTCCTGCCCCGTCTCTGCCGGGCCGTGCAGGAGGCCAGCGGGGCCGAGGCGTACAACGTGCTCGTCAACACGGGCGTCCCCGCCGGGCAGGTCGTCATGCACGTGCACATCCACATCATCCCCAGGTTCCCCGACACCGGCTTCAAGATGGGCTGGAACGCGGGCAAGCTCGACGACGACGAGGCGAAGAAGCTCGTCGCCGACATCCGCGTTGCGCTCGACGGGTGATCGAAACACCGCGCCGCCGGCGGGCTCATCCCGCCGTCAGCTCATCGTACATCACGCCCAGGGCGACGGGCTGCACGCGGTCGAAGCCGCGGCCCTCGAAGGCCGGCACCTGCATCTGCACGATCTCCTCACGCCCCTTCCCCGCCTTGATCTGCTCGTTCACGAATCGGCGCAGCTCGACGAAGTAGCCATCCTGCCCTTTCAGCCCGGAGCGGTCGGTCAGTTCACCGTGGCCGGGGATGACGATCGTCTCGTCGTCACAGAGCTTCATCGCCTCCGCCAATGCGGCCTGCCAGCCGCCTGTCGTCGCGCCGGCGGCGCGATCGATGTAGGGATGCAGTTCATGGAAGATCAGATCGCCCATGTGCAGCATGTTCAGTTCGGGCAGGAACATGACGATGTCGTTGTCCGTGTGCGCGGGGCCGTAGTGGAAGAGCCGGAGCTTCACGCCGCCGAAGACCTGCTCGTGCGCTTCGTCGATTTCTTCTGTCGCCGCGAAGTCCTCCACCGACAGCTTCCCGATGCGCATTCCCAGCGCGGCGGACTCGTCGGCCCGTCCGGCCTGTTTCAGTTCGGCCGCCTGCCGGCGCAGGGCGGGCAGAATGCTTCCCTCGAGCGTGGGCGCGATGCGCGGCTTGAGGTTCCGGTGCGCGAGGACCGACGCCTGTTCGGCGAGAAGGAAGTTCCCGCCGATGTGGTCGTAATGATGATGCGTGTTGACGAGCAGTTTCGGGAGGCGCTCGGCGAGCTTGAACGTCTCGTCGCGCAAGTCGATCGCCGCCGTCGCGACCTTGCTGTCGCAGAGGACGGGACCGTCGGGCGTCTTCAGGAGCAGACAATTCCCGCCTCCGCCCTCGATGAACCACGCGTCGTCGCGCAGCGTCTTCACAGCCAGCCCGCCCTGCCGCGCCTGGGCAAACAGGAGCCGAGTCGGCGTGAGCGTGGCGAGCGACAGCATCCCCATGACCTGCATGAACTCACGTCGCGTGGGCATCTTCAGATCTCCTCGTCAGTACGATTGCCACGGCGAAGGCGCCGATCGATCATACCGCCGGGGGGCGGGTGGTGTTGCACGCGTCCGAATCGCCGCCGCGGGGCCGCTCACGCACCCGCGGCCCGGGTGTAATCCAGCTCCGAGCCGAGGAGGCTGTGGGGGATCATGAAGATGATGAACATGACGGCGGCGGCGAGGAGGATCAACCCACGCCGCTCGCGCCCGCGGCTGCCCGCCCACGCGGCCAGCCAGAACAGCATGGCCACGAGGGCCTTGTTGTCCGTCAGGTCGTAGCCGAACGGGAAGCCGGTCCAGAAGGCGTCGAACGCGTACTTCTGCACGATGGGGCCGAAGACGAACGCGCCTCCGAGGAGGAGGACGATCGTCACGAGCATGAGCCGGCGGGGCCGGCCGCGCGGATCGAGCGCCTCCAGACCCGTGCGATTGGACACGAGCATCGCGCCGAACATGAACAGCACGTGCGGGATCAGCGCCCACGGGGGGACCGCGCCCTTGTAGCGGAGGATGACCGGTTCGTCGCCCGTCAGCGACCTCTCCTCGCCGGCGGCCTGCACGTGTACGGTATACATCAGCTTCCCCGCCGGCGGCTGTTCCGGCAGATGGGCGACCAGCTCACCGTCTTCATTCCGCGACAATGGCAGGACGGACCAGTCATCGTCGGACTTGTATCTGCGGTAGCGCACAAACCCGCCGAACTCCGCGTTCTCGACCGCAATCGCGAGGCGAACGTCCCGGCCGACATCCTCGCTGCGCGGCAGGCGATAGCGGATCGTCGCGCCCCCGATCGCCGCCTCTCCGCGCACGGGATAAGAGGGCCCGGTCCAGCGCTGATAGACCGCGGCGGCGAGCGTGATGAGCAGCGCGATCAGCCAGAGCAGGAGGCGGAACCAGCGCCCGCGGCGTGTCGATGCATCATCGGCCGGCATGACGCACCTCGCCCGCGGGCCGACCTGTTCCGGACAAGAGGAGCCCCGCCGCGGGGCCGGGCTCCTGTGTTCCTTCCATCTTCATCATCGCCTTGACTTACTGCTCGAGCACGGCCTGGGCGGCGCAGAGCCGCGCGATGGGCACGCGGAACGGCGAGCAGGACACGTAGTCCAGGCCGACCTTGTGACAGAAGAAGATCGACGCCGGATCGCCGCCGTGCTCGCCGCAGATCCCCAGATGCAGATCCGCGTTGCTCATCCGTCCCTTGCGGCAGGCGATGTCCACGAGCTGCCCCACCCCGCTCTCGTCGATCGACTGGAACGGATCGTTGGGCAGGATGTTCGCCTTCAGGTAATCAGGCAGGAAGGTGTTCACATCATCGCGGCTGTAACCGAACGTCATCTGCGTGAGATCGTTGGTGCCGAAGGAGAAGAAGTCGGCGACGTCGGCGACGTCGTCGGCGGTCAGCGCCGCGCGGGGGATCTCGATCATCGTCCCGATGGGGATGTGCAGCTTCCCGGTGAACTTCTTCGCCTTCTTGACGTTGGCGATGGTCTCCTCGATGAGCTCGCGAAGCTGGCGGAGTTCTTCCCTGGTGCCGATGAGCGGGACCATGATCTCGGGCTTCGCGTCGATGCGCTTCTTCCGGCAGGTGATCATCGCCTCGACGATCGCGGTCGTCTGCATGACGCAGATTTCCGGATAGGTGATGGAGAGGCGGCAGCCGCGGTGGCCGAGCATCGGGTTCGACTCGTGCAGGGCGGCGACGCGCTTCTTCACCCGGCTCACCGGCACGTCCAGCTCCCTGGCCAGCTCCCGCTGCGAGGCCACATCGTTGGGCAGGAACTCGTGCAGCGGCGGATCGAGCAGCCGCACCGTCACGGGCAGGCCCTTCATCGCGGTGAAGATGCCGACGAAGTCCTTGCGCTGGAAGGGCAGGAGCTTCTTCAGCGCCTTCTCGCGATCCTCCCTGCTCTCCGCGAGGATCATCTGCCGCATGCGCATGATGCGATCGGATTCGAAGAACATGTGTTCGGTGCGACAGAGGCCGATGCCCTGGGCCCCGAACTTGCGGGCTCGTTTCGCGTCGGCGGGGGTGTCGGCGTTGGTGCGCACGCCGAGGCGGCGCAGCGCATCGGCCCACTCCATGATGGTGGCGAAGTCGCCGGACAGCGACGGCGGGCTGCCCTCGATCCTGCCCGCGAGCACCTCGCCGGTCGTGCCGTCGAGCGAAAGGTAGTCCTTGACGCCGAACCGCTTGCCGTTGACGTGCACGGTCTTTCGCTTCTCGTCGATGGTGAGCTCGCCGGCGCCGGCCACGCAGCACTTGCCCCAGCCGCGGGCGACGACGGCCGCGTGGGAGGTCATCCCGCCGGTGGAGGTGAGGATGCCCGCGGCGTGGTGCATGCCGTCCACGTCCTCCGGTGAAGTCTCCTTGCGCACGAGCAGCACCTTCTCGCCCGCTTCGCTGCGCTGCACCGCCTCGTCGGCGCTGAAGGCAAGCATCCCGCTGGCCGCCCCGGGCGAGGCGGGCAGCCCCCGGGCGAGCACGGTCGCGTTCTTCTTGCTCGCCGGCGTGAAACTGGGCAGCAGAAGCTGGGTGATCGCGCCGGGCGGGACCCGCCTGAGCGCCTCCTCCTTGCTGATCAGCTTCTCCTTCACCATCTCGACGGCCATCCGCACCGCGGCCGGACCCGTGCGCTTGCCCGTGCGCGTCTGGAGCATGTAGAGCGTGCCGCGCTCGATGGTGAACTCGATGTCCTGCATGTCCGTGTAGTGGTTTTCGAGGATGTCCTTGATCTCCAGCAGTTGCTGGTAGGCGGCCTTGTTCCACCTGGACATCTTGTCGCAGGGCTGGGGGGTGCGGATGCCGGCCACGACGTCCTCGCCCTGGGCGTTGATGAGGAACTCGCCGTAGAACTTGTTCTCGCCCGTGGACGGGTTGCGGGTGAACGCCACGCCGGTGCCGCAATCGTCGCCCATGTTGCCGAAGACCATGGTCTGGGTGTTGACGGCGGTTCCGTTGAGGCCGGTGATGCCCTCCACGCGTCGATAGGAGACGGCCCGGGGGGCGTTCCAGCTGTTGAACACCGCCTCGGTGGCGAGCTGAAGCTGCTTGAGCGGATCCTGCGGGAACGCCGCCTTCACGTGCTTCTTGTACACCCGCTTGTACGCGTCGCAGAGCGCCCTGAGCCCCTCGGCGGGCACGTCGGTGTCCGCCTCCGCCTTGTACTTCTTCTTGATCTTCGTGAACTCGGTCTCGAAGTGATGATGATCCACGCCCATCACGACGTCGCCGAACATGTTGATCAGGCGGCGGTAGGCGTCCCACGCGAAGCGCTCATGCCCTTCCTTCGCGAAGCCGGCCACGACCCTGTCGTTCATCCCGAGGTTGAGGACGGTGTCCATCATGCCGGGCATGGAGATCTTCGCGCCGCTGCGGACGGAGAGGAGCAGCGGATCGTGATCGGCGCCGAACGCCTTGCCCGTTTCCTCTTCCAGAAGCTTCACGTGCTCGCGGATCTCGTCCATGAGCCCGTCGGGCAGCTTCCCGCCGGCGTCGTGGTAGGCGGCGCAGGCGTCGGTGGTGATGGTGAAGCCGGGTGGGACGGGCAGGCCGATGGAGGTCATCTCGGCGAGGTTGGCGCCCTTTCCGCCGAGCAGCTCCTTCTGCGTCGCGTCCCCTTCGGTCTTCAGCCGGCCGAAGTGATAGACCATCTTGGCCGGTTTGCCGTCCTGGCTCCCGCTCCCGCCGGCAGGACGGGTCGTGGTCGCAGCCATCGTCGTCATAAGAACCATCCCTTCGTGTCGTTGGTTGGTTGATGCAGCCGTCCGGGCCCGGCAATGAGGCTGATTGTAGGCGGTCCATCGGACCCGGCCGTCCTCATACGCCGTGCCGCCTTGAACACTATGATCGGCTCGATGCCGTCCCCTCATCGCATGATACGGCTGCCCTGGTCGCTCGGTCCGCGCGAGATGCTCGCACGGTGGCCCGTCGATCGGCCGCTGGTCATGCTCGAGTCGGCCGATCGCGAGCGGCGTTGGGGTCGCTGGTCGATTCTCGCCCCGCCCGAGGGGTGGTTCGTGTACGACGGCTCGTCGCAGCTCCTCGGCGGTGGGGGGAAGATGCCGATCGGCTCCCCAACGTCGGGAAGCGGGGCGGTGCCGGGCGGAAAGGCCGAGTCGGCCCTCATCGACGAGCCGTGGGCCGAGCTCGAAACGCTGCTGGCCTCGACGCGTGATGAGGCGAGGAGACGGCCGGGACCGGCTCCGCCGTTCCTCGGCGGCTGGATCGGATGCCTCGCCTACGACCTGGGGCGGATCATCGAGCCGACCGCGGGGGAGGCGTCGGGCGGGGCCGCCGACGATCGCCGATGGCCGGCGATCGCGCTCGCCCGCTGCCCGGCCGCGCTCGCGCACGACAACCTCGCCGGGGCGTGGTGGGCCGTCGGCGAGCCGGAGGCGGCCGAACGCCTGGCCGATCTCCCCCGCGCGCCGGATGTCGGCGAGGGCGCGATGCCGGAAGTCGGCGCCTTCGCCAGCTCCCTCGAGCCGGATGCCTACCTCGATGCCGTCTCCCGCACGCTGTCGTACATCGCCGCCGGCGACATCTTCCAGGCCAACATCACCCAGCGCCTGACCGCGACCTTCGCCGGCTCGACGCGCCTCCTCGCCCGCCGGGCCCTGCGGCTCAGCGCCGCCCGCTACGGGGCGTACCTGGAGCTGCCGGACGGGCGGTGCCTCGTCTCGATGAGCCCCGAGCTGTTCCTCGAGCTTGACGGTCGGCGGCGCGAGGTCGTCACACGACCCATCAAGGGCACCCGCCCCCGCCGCAGCCCGCCGCGCGAGCTGCTGGACTCGGCGAAGGATGCGGCCGAACTGCACATGATCATCGATCTCATGCGCAACGATCTCGGCCGCGTGTGCGAGTTCGGCTCGGTGCGCGTCCCCGCGGCGCGGATGATCGAGACGCATCGGACGATTCACCACGGCGTGGGCGAGGTGCGCGGCCGGCTGAGAGACGATGTCGGATTCGGCGACCTCCTGCGCGCCGCCTTCCCCGGCGGGTCCGTCACCGGCGCACCCAAGATCCGCGCAATGCAGATCATCGACGAGCTGGAGCCGGTCCGCCGCGGTCCCTACTGCGGGTCGATCGGCTACATCAGCGACTGCGGCAACGCGTGCCTGAACATCGCCATCCGGACGATCGCCCTCACCGGCGGGCGTGAGACGGGCCGGTTCGATCGACTGCACGGACTTCTGGACTACGGCGCGGGCGGGGGGATCGTCGCCGATTCGCAGCCCGTCGCCGAGTACCGGGAGAGCCTGGACAAGGCCGAGGTGCTTCGACTGGCGCTGGGGGCTGAGGCGCTGATCGGCGCGCTGACGACAGCGGTACGGTGAGCGGAAGGCGAGTACGGCGGTAACCCGGGCCTTCGCGGCGCTGCGGCCCGGCGTGAGAGGATGGCGCGGCGGTTCAGGCGATGCGGCGCTGCTGCTCGTCGTGCACCTGCCGTTGAAGCTGCATGCGCTGCTGCACCGCGATGTACCGGCAGATCTGGTCGACGACGAAACGCTGATGCCCGGCGTTGAAGGTGAAATCGAACGCCAAGCCCGCGTAGATGTGCTGGCTGGACTCACGATGCGTGTGGATGAGCTTGGCGCTGGCGCAGATGGGCACGGAGAGTTCCGGCGGCAGCGAGAATCGGGTCCAGAAGAGCTTGTGGCGGAAGAGCACCTGGCTGTGCTCGGGGGGGACGTGCAGGCCCACGCCGCCCCCGCCGATGTTGAGGAGGGTGGCGCTGAAGCGCGGCCCGACCTCGGGCATGATCGAGTCGTCGCTGAGGCTGAACGGCTCGGGCCCCGCCGACGCCTCGTCGCTCCGCCGATCCTGCTCGAAGAGCAGTTCGTTGGCCCGCTCGGCCACCACGACCGATTTCGGATCCAGCAGGGGCCAGATCTCCACCTCCGGCAGATTCAGCGCCGCCGTCTCCACGCGGTAGTAATTCCGCCGCTGGCAGCGCATGACCGAATCGGGCATGAGCAGACGCACGGCGGGGATGGACTTCTGCGCGTTGAGGGCGAAGCGCGTCAGGCCCAGGTTGGTCGTGTTGAACATCCAGCGGTTCTGGCCCACCGCCATGATCGCGATGAGGGCCACCCCCTGGTTGAGCGGGATGGGCTGGCCCAGCGCGGTCGGCTGCTCGACGATCACCTCGCTCTCGGTGAGTTTCAGGACCCGGACGCGCCAGACGAGGTGCCGGCCGTCTTCGTTCTCATCATACGCCCGGGCGATCGCGATCTCGATCGCGCCGTTGCGCTGGTAGATCTGCTCCAGGCAGCGTCGCCATTGCAGCGTACGCGAACGGTTTGCCGGCACGGGACGTTCTCCCCAGACGTGACGGTGGTAGCTCGACTGCGTTCCGGGAGTATCGACCGCGCGTGAATCGGTCTTCAGATCAAAGCCACAAACGGAGGAGGCGTCAGCCCCCTTCGCGTCGCATGGCCAGCAGAGGGGTGTCGGGAAGGCGTTGGGGGGCCGATAATCCGCCCGCACGTGCGGCCAGCCGCAGCGCGCCGTCCAGCCAGAGGCGGAAGATCCGCTCGCCGGGGCGGATGTTCCAGTCCTGCGGATTCACCGCCTCGCCGCGGCGAAGGGTGAAGATCGAATCGCCCCCGTCCCAGACAAGCTGCATCGCCCCGTCCTCGCTGAGGCCGGCCGTCCAGTTCCCCTCCGTCAACTCGGGCCAGAAATCATGGGGACAGTCGTCGATCACGAACGCACCGCCGGGAACGAGGCGACGCCGAACGCGCTGCAGCAGCGTGACGGCTTCCTCGACATCGACGATGGTCATGAACGTGTTGCCGAGGCAGAGGACGGCGTCGAAGGGGCCGGCGGGGAGGTCCGCCTCGCGACGGAAATCGCCCTCGATCAAGTCCGCGTCCGCCCCCGCCTCTGACAGACGAGCTGCGCAGCGGCGCCGCGCCTCGTTGTTCCAGTCGACGCCGGTCAGCGCATGCCCCGCCGCGGCGAGCGGCACCAGGACGCGGCCGGCGCCGCACCCCAGATCGAGCACGCGCTTCGGCGCGGGATCGAGCCAGCGCTTCAGAGCGTCGATCTGCGCGCGGGAGTGCGCCTCCTCGTGCGGGGCGTCAGCGTCGAGCCACGCGGGCGGCGCGGGATCGTCGTCGCGCCCGTTCACAGCTTCACCCCCAGGGTCGAGGCGAGTTCCTCGAGCATCTTGCGTGCGTTCAGGAGTTCATCGCGCGACAGTCGACGTCCGCCGTAGCGTGCTTCGTAGAACACCTCGGTGATCCGCCGCACGAGCTCGCCGGCCGCCGGCCGCGCCGTGCCGAGGGAGGTCGCAAACGCGAGCGGCGGCTGGAAGGCCGGCTTCTCCAGACCCGCTCTCCGCAGCACGATGAGCATGTCCAGGTAGAACCCCAGTTGGCGGAGCAGGCGCCGCGATTCGGACTCCCGAAGCCGGCGCACGCGCAACGTGCGGCGCAACGACCGGATGCGGCGAAGGATCTTGAGGAGGGCGAGCACCGCGAGCACCAACGCGAAGCCGACGAGCCCCAGCCAGATGTAGCCCGTCTGCCAGAAGGGAAAGGCGCGATTCACGCGCGCCATCCATTCCCACGTCGCATCCAGCCCCTGCTTCACGCGCGAGGAGACGCCGACGTCCAGGTTCTCCAGCAGCCGCGCCTGCGATCGGTTGTTGAACTCGATGATCCGACTGCGCCAGAGTCCCTCGAGGCGCTGATAGAACCATCCCAGGCGATCGGGCAGCGAAGCCCGGGCC
>JAXHTH010000320.1:0-28266 GCA_034211115.1 Planctomycetota bacterium
TTTGTGCGCGCGCCGCGGGCCCCGCCGCGCTCCCGTCGCCCGGGGCATGGCCTGTAAGCCACCTGGAGGGGGGATTTTGCGTGATGTGCCGGAATGGTCCACGCCCATGGCCGGTCGCCGATCGTGCGAGAGACTGATGAGTCCTCCCCTATAGGGGCCGGCGGCCACCTCGGCGCGCGCACGGCGGGTCGGCGGCGTGTTTCTCCTGCGTTGCGGCCCGTTCCGCCCGCCTGCGCGGGGGCGATCCTGACGCAACCGACGCCGCCTGGAGGAGGCGACCGTTCGTCAGCGCTTCCCCCGCCGCTCGCGGCGTAGCACACCCCCGCGGCAAGGGATGACGGTTGTCTCTCAGAGCGCCTGGAATACGGGGCGACTGCGGCGAATCGAATCCCTCCCGATCAGCGCAGTCGACCCGGGGCTTCGCTGCGCTGCGCCCCGGCCTGGACGCGCTGCGCAAAGAATCCCGATGCGTTTTCGCACTTCACCATTGACATCGTGCGCTGAGCTGTATGATGCGCGCAGTCAATCCGGGAGGACTACGGGGCACCCGGGCCCTCCCTTCTGTGTGTGCACAAACGTGATGCTCCATCACTCAACTATCGCTGCGCCCGCAAGTTAAGGAGGTATTGTCATGTACAACACTCAGCATCGGCCGCCGTGCGGCGGCACACAGCGTCTCGTGCGGGGCGTCATGCCCCTGCTCGTCGCATGTCTCATCCTTCCGGGGGGGGGGAGCGCAGGCTGACCCGCCGGTGTACCGGGTCACAAGTCTCGGGGAGTTGTCCGGCGTCGCCAATGAAGACTGGAGCGAGGCCTACGGCCTGAATAACCTGGGGCAGGTCGTTGGCCAAACCGCCACGTACTACGACAACAATGGGGACGACTACTACCCCCCTCACGCCTTCATCTGGCTCCCAATTGAGGCCTACGGCCTCGACCAGGGGATGCACGATCTGGGCATTATCGACGGGCAGGATCTGCTGCGCGGCGACAGCGTGGCCCGCGGCATCAACGAATACGGCCATGTAGCCGGCACAAGTGGCGGCGAGGCGTTCGTCTGGTTCGCCCAGAGCGTTTCCGGCTTCCCCTTGCAGGAACTGTGGGACCTGCCGGACGTGGAGCAGGGATCCGGAGGTTTCGGCTGGGACCTGGATGACGGAGGCCACGATGGGCAACCCCTGCGCGTCGTCGGATACGGCCTCAACGGCCCTTGCCCCGAAGACGACCGAGTCGGTCAGACTCTGGGCTTCCTCTGGATCAGCAGCAGCCCGGACGTGGTCACGGCCATCGAACCACCGCAGGGCTGGGGCGATACGAAGCTCTTCGGCATCAATCCCGATGCCGCCTCGCGCCGCGTCCTCGCCGGCGTCCTCGATCACTGCGGCAACAGCTACCCGCCGGAGGAGCGCACCGCGGGCGGTCTGGACGGCGGAGGCTTCGTCCTGAGCGAACTCAGCCTCCCGGCGCTCTTCGGCGGCCCGGTCGCCGAGGCACGCGATGCCTCCGATGAGGGCGAACTCGTCGGCTGGGGAGAGGATGAGCAGCACCAGACGCTGGAGCGCGCTCTCTACTGGCAGACAGTCCTCACCTCTCCGGTGAATCTCCACACCGCAGTCAGCCCGCCGCTGCCGACTGGTGACGCAACCGTGGCAGAGGCGATCGGACGTCCGCTGCCGGACGGGCTGCCCCATGTCGTAGGATGGAACAAGACGGCGAACACCGCGCTTCTATGGAACCGCGACGGCCAAAACCAGTGGTCGGTGGAAGACCTGAATGAGCTCATCGGCTCCGAAGCGCAAGCCGACTGGGTTCTGCGTGAAGCCTACGACATCAACAACAGCGGTTGGATCGTCGGCTGGGGCTGGTATGATCCGCCCTTCAACCCCGACGAGGGTGACCACCGAGCGTTCCTGCTTTCCACGGCCAAGGACTGTCCCTGGGACCTGGACTTCGATGGGCACGTCGGCTCGGCCGACCTGCTCATTATCCTGGGCAATCTCGGGGGCGACAACTACTGCCCGGAGGGTGAAATCTGCTGGTCGGACATCGACATGAACGGCGAAGTGAACAACGCCGACCTGCTGGAGCTGCTTGCCCACTGGGGACCCTGCGGGATCGGCGGCGGTGAGATCCCGCAGAACGTGCAGGACTGCATCGACAAGTTCGGCCTCGGCGATCCCGAAGCCCTGGAAGCCTGCATCATGGCCGTCAGCGGGGGACTGGAGTAGGCCTACTCAGCCCGGAACTCGGCTTTCTTGTTGCATTCGAGACGTTCCTGGGCCATCATGCATGTTGGGTGGGGGGCCTGTCCGACCCCCCCGCCCGTTTTGCTCAAAAAGGGGGATTGTCATTGAGGAGGCAGCATGGTCAACAAACCCACGAGAGAAACAGCCGGTTTTCTTGCATGTTTGATTTGTGCAGCATCATGCGTGGTGCGCGCTGAAGTCGTTGAGTACGATGACAAGCAGGCGTGGGAGGCTGCGGCGGGAGGATTCACGACCATCGGCTTCGCCGATCTTCCCGATGGGACTTGGGTGACCGAGCAGTATGCGGATCTTGGTGCACATTTCGTGGATGGCTGGGATCAGGTCGTCTACGGTGAGATTACCTTCCCTGAGGACGGAGTTGGGCTTGTCGGAGGTGAGCAGATCGACATTGTCTTCGACCAGCCAATGTACTGGATCGGCGCCGATTTCCCAGGCGGGATGATTGTTCAGTTGTACCTGGGGGGCGAAATGTTCTATCAAAGCTCCTATTTCGGTGGGACTGGCTACGGCAATTTCGGTGGTCTCCTGTCCACCCTCGCGTTTGATCGTGCCGTCCTGCGCGATGATGATGAATACGTCGCGATCGACGATGTACACTTTGGCCCGCCCATTCCTGCACCGCCTGTTCTGTGCATACTCGGTGGCGCACTGGTTCGCGTGCGCCGTCAGCGCAGGCGGTAACGGCTCGGAGCTTGCCGTCGAAACGTGCGCCCTCCGTTCCTCCTCTCAACGGCCAAGGACTGTCCCTGGGACCTGGACTTCGATGGGCACGTCGGCTCGGCCGACCTGCTCATCATCCTGGGCAACCTTGGCAGTGACGACTACTGCCCGGAGGGTGAAATCTGCTGGTCGGACATCGACATGAACGGCGAGGTGAACAACGCCGACCTGCTGGAGCTGCTCGCCCACTGGGGGCAGGACTGCGGCGCTGGAGGCGGCGAGATCCCGCAGAGTGTCCAGGACTGCATCGATAAGATCGGCTTCGGCGATCCCGTGGCCCTCGAAGCGTGCATCCAGGCCGTGACGGGAGGTTTGCAATAACCTGCCGCGCTTCGAAAAAGCGAGCTTTTCCATTGCCCGCAAGGGATGGATGAAGCAAGATATGTGTGGGGAGGGGCCGTTCGGCCCCTCCCCTTCAACCCGACTCCAAGTTTGAGGGGCTACAGCGACATGATCACCAACGACCACCGGACACCCGTTCTTCTGGCGATCTGCCTCGCCGGCATCTGCAGTTCGATCCTCCATGCCGGGATCACCGAGTACGACGATAAGGACGAATGGGAAGCCGCCGCCGGCTCGTGGAGCACGGCCGACTTTACAGGCTTCGAGATGGGGACGCCCATCGACGAGCAGTATGCCTACCTGGGTGTGCACTTCGTGGATGGGTACGACTTCGTCTTGTGCTGTGATTACGAGACGTTCCCCCAAGACGGAGCGGGGCTGGATGGCAACGAATACGTTGATCTCGTGTTCGATGCGCCGATGTCCTCGATCGCCGCCGACTTCCCAGGAGCCATCGGGTTCGATCTGTACTTCGAGGGCGAGCCATTCTACACGAGCAGCGAATTCGGCGGGGGGGGGCTTGGGAACTTCGGTGGTCTCGTATCGACAGTGCCATTTGATCGCGCCGTGATCTGGCAGTACGGGACCCATCCGAATGTCACACTCGATGACCTGCACTTTGGCCCGCCCATCCCTGCGCCTTCTCCATTCTGCATCATCAGCGCGGCGTTGCTCGCGCCGCGCAGACGGCGGACGTGACACGGTCGGGCCGTTGATCCGGGAGAGAGCGCCATGGTCAACGCACGAACATCATCGGTCCTCGTTGCCGCGTGCGTGAGCACCGTGTGCACTTCAGTGCTGCGTGCGGACATCGTCGAGTATCGCGACAAGGAGGAATGGGAGGCGGCTGGCGGATCGTGGAGCACGGCGGACTTTACCGGGTTCGCGATGGGGACGCCCATCGATGAGCAGTATGCGCGTATCGGTGTGCACTTCGTGGATGGATATGACTTCGTCGTCGTCGGGTGGGACACCTATCTGAACGATGGAGCAGGGCTGGATGGCAACGAATACGTTGATCTCGTCTTCGACGCGCCGATGTCCTCGATCGCCGCCGACTTTCCGGGGACGCTGAGAATCGATCTGTATTATGAAGGGGAATTCTTGTACCAAAGCAGCTACTTCGGGGGAAGTGGCGTCGGCTGGTTCGGCGGTCTTGTCTCGACAGAACCCTTCGATCGCGCCGTGCTTTCGGACTACGATGATAATGTGGCAATCGACGACCTCCACTTCGGCCCGCCCATCCCCGCGCCTTCGGCTCTGATGCTGATAGGTGGCGCGCTTTTCACCGCGCGCCGGCGGCGCGGAGGGTGACGCGGAACGGCGGCCTTGTGATAAGCGCGGGTGACCCGGGGCTTCGCTGCGCTGCGCCCCGGCCTGGGGGGTGATGGGTGTGGTGAGAGGAGGCGCGGTGCGTGAATGAAAGCGAGCGCCGTCCGGGGGACGGCGCTCGCGGGATTGTTGACACTCGGTTGACCTGGTTCGGGCGCTTCCAAGCCGTTTGCGTTATTAACTCGATCCCCGCGGGCGGGACGCCCGCGCCACCGGTCCATCCGGCGGAGCTTACGGGCACTCGCCCCATTCGCCGAGGAGCATGAGGAGGTCGGCGGTGTTGACGGAGAGGTCGGCGTTGATGTTCGCCGGGGACTCGATCCCCTCCCCCCAGTGAGAGAGCAGGAACAGCAGGTCGGCCGTGTTCACGAAGCCATCGGGCACGCCGTCCGGACCGGTGATGTCGGCCGGGCACGGCGGGCGCTCGGCCCACAGGTTCAGATCCGCGCCGACCTCGAGCACGAGCCGCTCGAAGGGCGTGCCGTCCGGATCGACGATCACCAGGTAATCGCCGGCATCGAGCATCTCGTTGCCGTCGTCGATCCAGTCCACGCAGTTCCACGGCGTGCAGTAGCGCGGATACACCTCGTGCCACTGGCCGATGGGATCGAACATGTCGAACCCGAAGGGCCTGATCCATTCCAGGTACATGGGCGGATCGGCCTCGAGCATGACGGTGACCGTTCGTTTCTCGACATGCCACCAGCTTCCCTCATCGCGGCCGCCCACCTCCATGAGGTACATGTGATCGCATGCGTCGAGCTCACCGTTGCCGTTGTCGTACCAGTCGACGCATCCCCACCACCACATGTACCGGGGCCAGAGCTCCTTCCAGATGCCGTTCATGGGATCCTCGATGGGCTCGTAGGGATCCCAGTCGGTGCTGTGGACGAACTTCATGGTGGGGACACCGCTGAACAGGTGGACGAGCCCGTCGCCGGCGCCGACGAGCACATCGAGCATGTTGTCGGCCGTCCAGTCACAGACGGAGGGACGGGAGCGCGGATCGCCGGGCAGGTCGATCCTCACGCCGGCGGCGTCGAGATAGCGATCCCAGGAATACTCCCAGCCGCGGTAGAAGAGAAGCTCGCCTTCGGTGTTGCCGGTGAGCAGGTCGACCATCCCGTCGCCGTTGAAGTCTCCGACGAACGGGCTGGAGCGCTGGCTCGGCACGACGAGGTCCTCGCCGTCGGGGGCGGGGATGATGATCTCCTCGTGGAAGACGGGATCGTGGTGCGCGCCTTCGTTGATGAAGACGTGGAACTTCCCGTCCAGGGCGCCGACGAGGAGATCCTTCTTCCCATCGCGATCGAAGTCGCCCACGGTCGGCACGGCGCGTGCGCCCACGTCCAGCTCCTGGGGCTCGCCTTCCCCGACCATGATGTACCGGCCTTCGTCGAAGATCGGATCGTCATCGGTGTTGACATTGAGGAACAGCCTGACGTGTCCGTCGGCGAGCCCCACGAGCAGGTCCTTGCGGCCGTCGCCGTCCCAGTGGACGACGCAGGGACAGGCGCCCTGGCACATCGAGCCGGGCACGCTCAGATCCCCGTCCTCGGTCTGGGCGTAGAACCACTCCTGGAAGACGGGCCAGGTCACCCAGCCTGAGTTGAGATAGACGCGGACCTTGCCGGGGAAGGTCTCTTCGCCGTCAAGCCCGCCCTCGCCGATGACGAGGTCCGGCAGCTCATCGCCGTTCCAATGGACGAATCGCGGCACGGAATAGCCGGGCACCTCGATCGGATTGCCGGCGTCGTCACAGACGATCTCGCCCGGGGCGAGGTGGAAGCGATCGGGGGTGGTCCAGGGTCCGTGCAGAGGGCCCATGCCGCCGCCGACGGGTGAGTCCCACGACTCGAAGAACTCGAACCATTCCGGCGGCTCGCCCTCGCGCCGCGTCCAGAGATGCCAGCTCACGTCCTCCGGCGTCCAGCGATGGTCGTAGCCGAACACGAACTGCTCCACCGCGAACGCCGGGCTCTCGGTCCACCACCGCGCCCGGGCGTTGGTGAGGCTGTAGCAGGGTCCGAAGGAGACCTCACCGTGCCCGGCGCAGAAGCCGCAGGCGTGGCCCATGCCTTCCGGTTCAACCTCGAACTGCCAGCCGGGCGGGATGAGCACGTTGCGGTAATGCGCGGGATCGGGATCCATCGTTCCCACGGTGAACTCCATCATGGGATAGCTCACCGCGTCGACGAAGTAGGTGTAATCGCGCGGCCCATGTCCCCCGCCGGCCTTGCCGAGGCAGAACACGAGGGGGGCGTCGGCGGTCGCCGACCCCGCAAGGCCGGCCGTCAGGGCGAGTGCCATAAGCAGTTGCGTTCCATTCATCGTCTTACCTCCTTCCTGCTTGGCGCTCTGTCAAAAGGCCCTCCCCACAGCCTTTCGTGCGCGGATCGGAAGCCGCGTCGCGACCGGCCGGACGGGGGGCGGGGACTGATTCGTCCCGCCCGCCACGCCGATTGCCGCCACGTCGTGCACCATGGCTCTCGCCTCCGATCGGCACATTGTGACCCGGCGCGACTCCACCCCCACCCGGTCCTTACCTCACCGCGCCGGCCGTATCTCCCATTCACGATACTCGAAACGCCCCTCGGGCCACAAGAAAAACCCGTCCCGGGAGGGGATTTAGCGCGATGGTGGCGCCCGCGGTATCAGGCCCTGCGTCCGGGCGACGAGGCGGACTGCCGCGGCGAGGGCCCCCGCGATGCCGCCGATCCCATCCCTCCGCGGGGCGGCCTGAAAACCCGGGTGCTTCCCGGGGCCACGCCCATTGACACGGCCCGCTGAACGGCGGAAACTTCAATGCCTCGCGGGTGTAGCTCAGTGGTAGAGCGTCAGCTTCCCAAGCTGAATGTCGCGGGTTCGACCCCCGTCACCCGCTCTTCAATGCCTGTCGGTGTGGCCGGACGGCGGGCCGCGCAGCCGGGACCGGCCTCCCGAGGCCGCGACCAGATCACGCCGCGTCTGACCCCGCCCGGGCGAGGGCGTGCGCCCGAACCGCCCCCGCTCACTCCAATCGCCTGAAGAGGACTCACCATGCACGACCGCCGCGAGGATCAGCCCAGTCAGGGCGAGACGAGGCGCGCCTTCCTGGCCAAGACCGCCGCCCTCGGCACCGCCGCTCTGCTCACCTCCCACACGTCCGGCCAGCAATTGCGCCGGGCCATCCCGAGAGCCCAGTCACGTGTTCCGCTGGGCGAGGGCGAGGCCATCCGGATGGCCGTCATCGGCACCGGCGGGATGGGCGGCGGGCACGCGGCCGCCATCATGCGCCTTGCCGAGCGCGGCGAAGCGAACGTCCACATCGTCGCCCTCTGCGATGTCAACGACCTGCGACTCCAGAGCAACAAGGCGGCCTGCGAGGAGAAGCAGGGAATCACCGTCGACACCTATCGCGATTATCACGACGTACTGGCGCGCGATGACATCCACGGCGTGCTCATCGCCGCCCCCGAGCACTGGCACGGTGAGATGGCCCGCGATGCGATCGCGGCGGGCAAAGATGTCTACGTCGAGAAGCCGATGACGCTCCGCCTCGATGACGCCCTGCACCTGCGCGAGGTCGTCCTCGCCAACCCGCAGGTGATCTTCCAGGTGGGCACGCAGTACATGATGTACCCCAAGTACCATGAGGCGAAGAGGCTCATCGCCTCCGGGGCGATCGGCAAGCCGACCTTCAGCCAGACCAGCTACTGCCGCAACTCGCTGGACGGCGAGTGGCTCTATTACCCGATCGATCCGAAGTGGAAGCCGGGGGTGAATCTCGACTGGAAGATGTGGTGCGGCCCGCTGGGGCCGGCCCCGTGGGATCCGGAGGTGTACGCGCGCTGGCGCCGGTACCGTCGCTACTCGACGGGCATCATCGGCGACCTGCTCGTGCATCAGACCACGCCGCTGCTGCTCGCCCTGGACATGGGCTGGCCGACGCGCGTCGTCGCCACCGGCGGCCACTACGTCGACAAGGCGATGGAGAACCATGACCAGGTGAACATCAACGTCGAGTTCGAGGGGGGCCACACGCTCATCATCGCCGGCTCCACCTGCAACCAGACCGGCCTGGAGCCGATGATCCGGGGCCACGAGGCGAATCTCTACCTCAGCTCCCGCCACGTCCTCCTCCGCCCCGAGCCGAAGTTCGCCGAGGAGATCGAGCGCCGGACCATCGAGTGCCCCGACATCGGCGACCCGCAGGATCAGCTTCGCCTGAACTGGCTGGGCTCGATCCGCAGCCGCGAGCCGGCCGTGAGCGGCGTCGAACTGGCCACGAAGATGATGGTGATCGTCGATCTCGCCACCCGCTCGATGTGGGCGGGCCGCGCCTACGAGTTCGATTCTGACACGATGGAGGCGAAGGCGATCTGAGATCGGCCACCGTCCGAGTCGCGACGCACGCCATGGGAACGCGCTTCGAGATCGTCGCCGAGGGCGACGATCAAACGAACCTGCGCGCGGCGTGCGAGGCCGCCCTGGCCGAGATCGAGGAATGGGACGCCCGGCTGACGCTGTTCAGGCCCAGCAGCTTCCTTTGCTACATCAACACGCACGCCGCGGCCCGGCCGGTGCAGCTCGATGATGATCTCTTCGAGCTCTTCGCCGAGAGCCTCGCGGTGCATCATGCCTCGCAGGGCGCCTTCGACATCACCCTCGCCCCCCTCATGCGCGCCTGGGGATTTCATAAACAGACGGGCGCAGTGCCGCGCGACATCGACAGCCGCGGATGCATATCCGCGGGCGCCTCCGACGACACCTCGCGTTCCTCACCCGCCTCCTCCGGCGACCTCCCCCGCGGCATGTCCGATCTCGAACTCGATGCGGATCGGCGCACGATCCGCTTCCGGCGCGAGGGGATGGCCCTCGATCTGGGCGGGATCGCCAAGGGACACGCTCTCGATCTCGCCGCGAGCATTCTCCGCGAGAGCGGCGTCCGCTGCGCGCTGCTGCACGGCGGGACGAGCACCGTCATCGGCATCAACGCCGACCGGACCGGGCTTGGCGAGGATCACTGGCCCGTCGGGCTCGGCGTCGAGCAGCCCGGCATCACCATAAAGCTGCGCGATGCGGCGATGTCCGTTTCCGCGCCGCACGGCCGCACCATCGAGATGGACGGCACTCGACGGGGGCATATCATTGACCCCCGCGCCGGCGCGCCGGTCCGCCGCACGCGCCTCGCGGTCGTCATCGCCCCGTCGGCGCGACTCGCCGACGCCTGGTCCACCGCCCTGATCGTGCTCGGTCAGCGCCCGCCGGACATGCCCGACTCGCTCACCACGCTCATCGCGCGCGAGACCGAAGACGCGATGGACTGGCGGGTCGAGGGCGCGGAACCGGAACTGTTCTCGCTCAAACCGCTCTGCGGGATCGTCGAATCGGAAGAAGAGTATGACTGACTGTGATCGAAGATCGTTTCTCGCCCGGGCCGGCGGCGCCGTCGCCCTTGGGTTTCTGCCCGAGTTCGCCACCGCGGCGCCGCGGCCGCAGGACGGCCCGCTGCCCGTGGCCGTGATCGGCGTGGGCCGACAGGGGCGATCCATTCTCGGCGAGCTTCAGAAGATGGAGGACACCGCCACGGTGGTCGCCATCTGCGACAGCGATGATCGTCGACTGCGCTCCGGCGCGCGCCGCGCGCCCGGGGCGGAGGCGTTCGGCGACCATCGCGCGATGCTGGAGAAGCGCCGGGACGTGGAGGCGGTGTTCATCGCGACGCCCACGCACCTGCATCGCGACATCGCCGTCGATGCCCTCGAGGCCGGCCGGCACGTGTATTGCGAAGCACCGCTCGCGTCGACGATCGACGACTGCCGGGCGATCGTCGCCGCCGCCCGCAACGCGCCGGGCCTCTGCCAGCCGGGTCTGCAGGGACGCTCCGATCCCGTCTACAAGCTGGCCTGGTCGTTCTACCGCGCCGATGCGATTCGCAGCCTCGTCTTCATGCGCGGGCAGTATCATCGCAAGACGAGCTGGCGCACACCGACCTCCGATCCGGCGCGCGACCGGTTCCTCAACTGGCGGCTCGATCCGGAGGTGTCCATCGGACTCGCCGGCGAGTTCGGCACGCACCAGTTCGACGTCTTTCACTGGTTCGCCGACCGTTATCCCATCGCCGTCTCGGGGCATGGCGACATCCGTCTCTATCACGACGGCCGCAAGGTCCCGGACACCATCGACTGCAATCTGACGTTCTCCGACGGCGCGCATCTTCAGTACAACGCCACGCTCGCCAACTCGTTCGAGCGGCAGCACGAGGTGCTCTGCGGCTCGAACGGCGCGATGAAGCTCGCCTGGACGCACGGGTGGATGTTCAAGGAGGCCGACGCCCCCACCCAGGGCTGGGAGGTCTACGCCAACCGCCAGCAGTTCCACAAGGATGAAGGCATCACGCTCATCGCGGACGCGACCAAGCTCGCCGCTCAGGGCAAGCTGAAGGAGGGCGTGGGCCTGCCCCACGATCCCCTGTATTACAGCATCTCCGATTTCTTCAACAGCATCGTGAAGAACGAGCCGGTGGTGTGTTCGGTCGAGGAAGGCCTCCGCGCCACCGCGGTGGGCATCCTCGCCAACCTCGCGATCGTTAGCGGCGAGGACGTGGTCATCGACGAGCGGATGCTCAAGGGAACCTGAGCCGGAGACGAGGCGTTGATGAAGCTGCGCGACCTGTCACCCGCCGTCCGCTTCGGCCTGACCTGCCTCCTGCTCGTCATGCTGGGGGGGATGATCGCCTCCGCCGCGCATATGTACCTGCACCATTCCGTGCGCGATGAGAAGGAGGGACTGTCGATCGACGATCTGCGCGGCGCGTATCACGGCGTGCGCACCGTCGCGCCGATGATCACCGCCCTCGAGCGCGAGCATCCCTGGGACTACGAGGTCGATGAGGCCGAGCGCCTCCGACCCGCAGAGCGCGAGGCGCTGCTCGAATGGCTCAACGGCGATCGGCTGAGCGATGATTACGACAACCTCGATCTGGGCGATGCCGCGCCGGCCGAGATCATCGCCCGCAGTTGCCTGAACTGCCACACGCGGCAGGCGGGCGGCGAGCATGCCTGCCCCGAGATCCCGCTGGAATACTTTGACGATGTGATGGCCGTCTCCATCTCACGCGAAATCAACCCGACCTCGATGGAGATCCTGACGATCTCGACGCACACGCACGCGCTCAGCCTGGCCACGCTGACGATCATCGTCATCGCGCTGTCGCTGTACACGCGCCTGCCGCGGTTCCTGGTGAGTGCGGCCGCCCTGCTCATGGGCGCCGGCCTGCTCGCCGATCTGGGCGCGCAGTGGCTGGCACGATGGTATGTCGAGTTCGTCTGGGTCCTGCTCGTGGGCGGAATGATCTACGGCGGCGTGACGAGTCTCACCATCGGCGTCATCCTGCTCGACCTGTGGTGGCCCAAACGAGGATAAGACGACAGGAATCAAGGGTCCGGACCCCGGACCGCAGACCCCCGATCGCCCAGCACGCGGGCAAGCCGCGTCGCGAAGCAGCGCGCCTCATCACTCGTAACTCATCACGCGAAGCCGCAGGCGGCTCTCATCGCTGATCCCTGATCCCTCTTCCCCTGATCCCACGATGCCATGATGCCGCGATCCCTGGCCCCTACGCCTCCTCCACTTCCTCCCACCCGGTCACCATCGCCTTGAGATTCGACAGCGGCGTGGTGCCCGTCGTCGTGAGGTAGATGTGCGCGAACATGAACGCGATCATCGCGAACGCGGCCACCGTGTGGATCAGCGCCACCGGCGCCAGCGACCAGCTTTCGATGCCGACGATGTGCCAGTCGTTGTAATAGTAATACAGGAACCCGGACGTGACGAGGACGGGGATGACGAGGATCTTGAGCCCCAGGTACGTTGCGGCCTGGAGCGGGTTGAGCTTGGAGAGCTGCGTCTTCTTCACCGGATGCGGCCGGCCCTTGAAGATGTCCAGCAGGTAATAGCGGATCTGGGCGCCGAGCCCTTTGCGCGTGGGAAGATACTGCCTCCACTCGCCGGTCGTGAAATGCCAGAAGATGGCGAACGCGATGAGGATCACGAAGCACCAGGCGAAGACCTTGTGCAGGAACACCGCCGTCTCGAATTCCATCAGGTTCCAGTGGAAGTGAATGCTGAAGCCCGTCACCGCGAGGAGAATCACGAGCAGGGCCTGCATCCAGTGCCAGAAGCGCTCGAAACGCTTGTAGATCATCACGCGTTTCATGGTGGTTATCCCCTTGCCCCGAAAACGATGCGGAGGCCGCCGTGGAGGAGCGAGCCGGCGATGGCGGCGACGATGAGCGCGATGCCGATGATGTCCACCAGCGCGACGTGATCGCGGCCGGGCATGTAGAACCCGCTCAACGCGGCCAGCCGTCCCCGCGGGGCGTGGCATTCCGTGCAGGTCAGGGCCGTCTCCTTGGGCCCGACCATGTGCTTCAGCGGCCAGATCATCTCGGTCTGGATCCAGTCGTACTCGCCGCTGTAGGGAAGGCCGGCATACTCCATGCCCGCGGTGATCGAGCGGTCCCAGTCGAAGCTCTTCCAATACGCCTCCGCCTTGTCCGGCCCGCCGCCGGGGAAGAGCTTGGGAATCACCAGCGTCTGGTTGACCGGGTCGTACGGCTGGATGCCGCGCATGATCTTCGCCGGCCAGATCCGCGCCTTGGGATCGTCGTACCCGACGAGCACCCGGTTGATCATCACCGCCGGCTTCGCGTCGTCCATTTCATCGTAACGACCATGCGCCTGGGGGCAGACTTCGCCGTGCGGCGTGACGTCGTCGATCCTGTCGCCCATGAAGGTGTGCTTGATGGAGCCGTCGTACCAGATGTACTCGGGCACGGCCCGCATGGCCCAGATGAACTCGCCCTTCTTGGTGTCGTAGACGCTCTCCTTGTTGGCCTTCTGCTCGGCCGTCGCCTCGGCGGGCTCGACGCCCTCGGGCAGGATGGCCTTCTTCTCGACGATCGGCTTGCCGTTCTCGTCCTTCCGGCCGGCCTTGGACCAGTCCCACCACATCTTCGTCGCCTTGCGCGGCGCGATGTGCGCAATGTGGCACGCCTGGCAGGAGACCTTGTCGGCGTGGTCATTCAGCTTGTGGTTGCGTGAGATCTCCGCCCAGGTCAGCTCGCGCAGCGTGTCGCCGACGTAGATGCGGCCGCTCGTCGGGTGGGGGTGCGTGGTGTGACAGGATTCACAGGCGAGAAGGTTCGTCTCCAGACCCCGCAGGACGAACTGGCGATCGTCGTAGGCGGGCACCTCGAAACATCGGCCGGCGATCTGGTGTTCGCGCGTGGTGTGGCACTGCATGCAGTCGAAGTTCGGGCCGTCCTCGCCCATGTGCACATCGAGCATGCGATCGGGATGGGCGAGGGTGACGTCCATGTCGCCGTGCTTGACGCCCTCCCCGCCCCCGCCGAAGAAGTGGCATGTGCCGCAGTTGCTGCGGGTGGGCCGGCCGACGTTCTGGGCCACGAGCTGAAGGTCCACCGCGGGCCAGGTCTTGCCCGAGCCCTTGGGCCACTCCTTCTCCTCGTACGCCGGATGCCCCGCCGCGGTGGGGAGCTTTTTGTACGTGCCGGTCTGGTCGTGGCACACCAGGCAGTCGACGAGCGTCTCGTCGTGGAAGTCAAACGTCTTGTCCTTCCAGCCGTAGCCGGCATGGCAGCTCGTGCACCGCGGCTCGTTGGAGGGAAGCGCGATGCAGAAGTTGTTGATGATGTGCTCGGCCTTGCCGATCGCGATGTGCTGCTCTTCCTCGAGCTCTTTCTTCGCGCGCGGGCAGATCCAGGTCCAGTGGCTGGTCTTCATGATCTGCTTCGAGGCCTCGGTGTGGCAGGTGAGGCACGCGGCGGTCACGTCGGGGCCGGTGGCGAAGTCCTTCTGAAGGGCGGCGAACCGGCTGTGATCGGCCGTGGGCTGCGCGGGGGACAGGACGGTGTAGGGCCGCCCCGGGGAGGCGTCCGCCGCCTCCGCCGACGACCCCGCCGCGGACGGCGGCGGGGAGCCCGGCTGGGCGTGGACGGCGAGGAACGTGCCGGCCAGCGTGAGGGCGAGCACGGCGAGGGCGGCGGGGGGCAGGAGGTTGCGTTTCATCACGCGGCCTTTTCCGAGCGACGCCCCGCACCCCGGGCGGGGGGAGCGGGGCTCGATGTCCTAAAGATCAAAAGCTCATGAACTCCTGATATCGACGGGGTAACATAGCCGCCCCGCATCCGGCTGTCCAGATCATCTTCTCTGCTTCTCCGGTCTTTTGCCACGCCGCCGGCCGATTGCCGGTATCATGACGTAAAGAGATCTTGATATCCGCGAATTTGGGGCCCCCATGGCGGCCAGACGCGCCAAAAGCAGAACCCGGCTGGATCGCACGCTCCTGGAGCGGGCGGCGCGGACGCTCCGCGTCCTCGCCCACCCCGTCCGCCTGCGCATCGTCGAGCTGCTGCTCGTCGAGTCGGTATCGGTGGGGGAGCTGGCGGCGGCCGTGCGGCTGCCCGCGGCGGCGGTGAGCCAGCACCTGAACATCATGCGCGCCCACGGCATCGTCGAGGCCCAGCGCGACGGACGACAGGTCTACTACCGCGTCACCAGCCCCCAGGCCGAAGCCCTCGTCGACTGCATGAGGCGCAACGCCGATCAGATCTGAGGGGGGCGACATCGAGGTATCAAGGGGAGAGGGATCAGGGATCAGCGACGAGAGCCGCTTGCGGGTTCGCGCGATGGGTGATGAGCGATGGGCGATGAGCGATGGGGCCGGAGGCTCCGCTGTGCGGACCAGCGAGGCGCGAGATCCTCGTCGGCCACGCGCCTTGCTGCCGATTCAGGCAGGCTTTCAAGGCAACGCGGCATCAGTGCGCCCGGGGCTGCGGCCCGCCGTTGGCCAGCTCCCTGACGACGCCCGCCAGCCCGTCCACTACCCGCGCCATCCGCTCGTAGTCCAGCTTCTCAGGCGTGTCGGTCGTCGCGTGATAGTGCTGATACCTGTACATCGCCGTGTCCGTCACCATCACCGCCTTGTAGCCGTTCTGCCAGAACGACCAGTGATCGGAGAGGCTGATGCCGGGCACCCAGCCGGGCAGGGCCGCGCCCTCGGAGGGGAATCGCGCATGGCGACGGAACGACCCGACGACCTCCCGCACGAGCCCGCGCGAGCGGAGATTGCCCACGAAGCCGATGAAGTCGCCCCGCCTGGGGTAGAACAGTCCCAGGCCCGGGAGGGGATACTCCTGACTGCCCGGCTCATCGTGGTAGCAGCCGATCATCTCCAGGCAGACCATCGCGGCGATGTTCTCTCCCCGCTGCCGGCATCGTCGGGCGTAGGTCAGCGAGCCCATCCCCTCGCCCTGAAAGAACGGCGGCTCCTCGTTCACGAAACACGCGAATCGGACCGTCCGCTGCGGATTGGCGTCGGCGAACCGCCGGGCCAAGGCGAGCACCCCCGCCACCGCCGAAGCGTTGTCATCCGCGCCGGGACTGACCCAGCAGGAATCGTAATGTGCGCCGACGATGATGATCTCATCGGCGTGCGCTGCGCCAACGCGCTCGACGATAAGATTGGCGCACTCGACGCCGTGCGCATCGTACACCTGCTGCTCGACTTCGTATCCCATCGTCAGCAGGATCGTTTCCAGGTACGTGCGCGCCGCGTGGAGCCGGCTCGGGTGTGAGACATTCCGGGGGCCGATCTCGCCCGCCAGCATCGTCACGTGCGCTTTCAGCTCTTCGCGCAGCGCCCGCTGCGCATCCGTCATCGGCGGCAACGCTCCCCTGTAACTCTCGCCCGGCATGGGGATCATGACAACTCCCGCCCAGATCAACAGGCCGACGATGACGATAGCGCTTATTGCCAGCAGGATCAGGGCGCCGCGGTTGACAATGCGGAAACGGAAACGGTGTGGGGGAGGGATCAAGGCAGAGGGCATCATGGCATCATGGGATGAGGGGAGCAAGTGATGAGTGATGCGCGATGAGGGGGTGGCACCGCCAGCGACCGAAGGGAGTCGGCGGTGCGGTCACGGAGCCAGCGAGCCGCGGCGTCCCCGCCTGTGGGTCGACTCCGACCGTCCCGGGTGTGATTGGCGCGATGGAAACCGCTGCTCGTCCGAGGGCGACCCGCTCGCGAGGACGCGGCGGCTCGCTCAGCAGGGTGACAAGACATCGTCGGAGAAGGGGTCTGGGATCTCCGTCGCGCTCACGGCGGCGCCACGACCTGAAGCACAGCGGAAGGTCGTGCCGATCGCGCGAGACGCGATGAGCGAGACGCGATGAGCGATGCGCGTCGAGACGGGTGGCACGGCCAGCGAGCGCATCCGGCGGCCGAGTCGGTCGTGCAGCCGCCGACCCTCCAGCCGCGGCGTCCCCGCCTGCGGGCCGCGCGCAGGCGCTATGGAATCGGGAATCCGGAGCTCGACCTCGCGGGGCTCTTGATACATCGCTGCGATGATGTTCTGATCCCACGATGTGCTGTCGCCAGCCTCCTCAGCCTTCCCGGCGCATCATCCTCCTCGGCGCGAGCAACCTGACGCGCGGGCTGTCGATCGTTGTCGAAACGGCGCGGCGGTTGTTTGACAATGAACCGCTGCACATCTTCGCCGCAGTCGGGCACGGACGCGCCTACGGCCTCTCCAGCCGTGTCCTTGTCCGCTCGCTGCCGAGCATTCTTGACTGCGGCCTGTGGGAAGCGATCGAGCATCAGGCGGACGAAGCGCCGCCCTGCGCGCTCGTCACGGACATCGGCAACGATTTCATCTACGGCCGGCCCCCGGAAGAATCGATCCGCCACGTCGGTGAATGTCTCGATCGCCTCCGGAAGCTCGAAGCGCGCATCATCATCACGCAACTGCCCATCGCGAGCCTGCGCACCGTGCCGCGGTGGCGGTTCGAGCTCGTCCGCGCCCTGCTCTATCCGTCTCATCACCTGAACTTCGACGAGGCCCTGGCCGGCGCGGAGGAGATGAACGAATGCCTGTGCGATCTCGCGGCTCGGCGCGGCATCCCGGCGATCGGGATGGACGCCGCCTGGTACGCCCTCGATCCGATCCACATCAGGCGCGCGCACCTGGCCGAAGCGTGGGCGCGGGTTCTTTCGCCGTGGCGCGACGATCCGCCGGCGGTGCGGGCGGCCGGGTCGCTGCGGCGCTGGCTGAGCGTTCGCCGCGCGATGCCCGAGCGCTGGTGGCTGCTGGGCAGCGCGCGCCGCACACCGCAGCCGGCCGCCCGCCTGCCCGACGGGACCGTGCTGTGCGCGTATTGAGTCGGCCTCGGAGCGTCATCTGCCGCCCGGCGGCGGGAAATCCGCCCTTGACGGCTCGGGCGGGCTATCATATCCTTGCATCACTTCATCCGGATGAATGGATCGTTTATCCGCGTGGAATCGGCCCCCGGAACTCGCTCAGATCGCAACCCAACCAGGAGACGCCGTCGTGACCGCCACCGCTTCCGCACCGCCCCGGACCACGTTCATGGACACGGGCCTGCCCCTCTTCACGGATCAGCCGTTCAAGGTCCGCGATCTGTCTCCGGAAACGGTCGCCTTCGGCCGCAAGGAGATCGAGCTGGCCCTTCACGAGATGCCCGGCCTCCAGGCGATCCGGGAGAAGTACGAGGGCCGGACCCCGCTGGCGGGTATCCGCGTCGCCGGCTCGCTGCACATGACCATCCAGACCGCGGTCCTCATCGAGACCCTCATCCGGCTCGGGGCGGATGTCCGCTGGTCGAGTTGCAACATCTTCTCGACGCAGGATCACGCGGCGGCGGCGGCGGTCGTCGGGCCCCCGGAACTCGGCGGCACGCCCGACAACCCCAAAGGCGCGGCCATCTACGCCTGGAAGGGCGAGACCCTGCCCGAGTACTGGTGGTGCTGCCTGCAGGCGCTGACCTGGCCGGACGGGAAGGGGCCGCATCTGATCCTCGATGACGGCGGGGACGCCACCCTCGTCGTCCATCGCGGCCACGAGTACGAAGCCGCCGGTGCGGTGCCGGACCCCGACACCGCCGACAGCGAGGACTTCCGCGTCGTCCTCCATCTCCTCCACGCCGTGCGGAAGCACAACGATCAGCACTGGCACGACATCGTCGGCAACATCCAGGGCGTCTCCGAGGAGACCACCACCGGCGTCAACCGTCTCTACCAGATGGAGAAGGCGGGCTCGCTCCTCTTCACCGCCATCAACGTCAACAACTCCGTCACCAAGAGCAAGTTCGACAACATCTACGGCTGCCGGCATTCGCTCATCGACGGCATCAACCGCGCCACCGACACCATGCTCTCGGGCAAGGTCGCCGTGGTGTGCGGCTATGGCGACGTGGGCAAGGGGTGCGCCCAGTCGCTGGCCGGGCAGAAGTGCCGCGTGATGGTGACCGAGATCGATCCCATCTGCGCCCTCCAGGCGTGCATGGACGGCTACGAGGTCGTCCGGCTCGATGATGTGCTCGAGACGGCCGACGTGTTCATCACCGCCACGGGCAACCTCAACGTCATCACCGCCGAGCACATGGCGAAGATGAAGGACAAGGCCATCGTGGGCAACATCGGCCACTTCGACAACGAGATCCACATGGCCGGCCTGGAACAGATGCCCGATATCAGGAAGATCGACATCAAGCCGCAGGTCGCCGAGTGGATGTTCCCGGCCACGAAGGATCGGCCCGACGGGCACAGCGTGATCGTCCTCGCCGAGGGAAGACTGCTCAACCTCGGCTGCGCGACCGGGCATCCCAGTTTCGTGATGAGCACGTCGTTCACGAACCAGGTGCTCGCGCAGATCGAGCTCGCCGCGAATCACGAGGCGTACGAGAAGAAGGTCTACACGCTGCCCAAGAAGCTCGATGAGGAAGTGGCCCGGCTGCATCTGCCCAAGCTCGGCGCGAAGCTGACGGAGATGACGCCCCAGCAGGCCGACTACATCGGCTTCCCCGTCGAAGGCCCCTACAAGCCGGAGAACTATCGCTACTGAGCCCCCGGATCGGGGATGACGTGAGGCGCGGAATCCCATGCTTCGCGGCGCCGGCCCGAAGCATATTCCTTCTGCGCACGACGACGAGAGCGCATGCTTCACCGCCTCGCGGATGGAGATGACACCTCGCCTCCCGACGCGTCCGCACGACCTTCCGCTGCGCTTCGGGTCGTGGCCCTGTGAGTTTTCGTTCGTCCACGGGCGACGCCGGACCGCTGATCGTCAAACACGCGGGCAAGCCGCGTCGCGAAACGGCGCGCCTCATCGCTCAGCGCTCATCGCTCCCGCATCTACACCGCGACCGCTGCGAGTTTCGCCTTCGCATCCTTCGCCGCGAAGACGTAGGTATTGTCCGACGGCTTGGCGGCGAGTTCGGGATGGGTGGCGTACTGGTAGCGGAGCAGATCGTCGATGGTGGCCCTCATCTGGATCGCGAACGAGATGAAATCGACGTTCGCCGCGGTGGCGTGCCCGCGGCGGAGCACGCTGCCGCCGACGAGGCGCGAGGTTTCCGCCTCGAAGATGAGCTTGGTCCTGATCGGGGCGGCGTGATCCATCATCGGATAGCCGTCGAGAACCTTCGACGAGCCGGTCACGATCGACAGGCCCTGCGTGGTCGCGGCCGGCTCGATGAGACCCGCCGAGCCGAAGGAGTAGTCGAACGTGGCGGTCGCGTTGGCGTTGATCACGCCCGGGAAGATCGCGTCGCCCCCGAGGATGTTGGCGGCGACGACCTTCGACATGAACACGGCGTTGGTGCCGAACTCGCCGCGCACGGACCGGCCCGTGACCAACGATTTCTTCTCCACGCAATCGCCCGAGGCGTAGATGTTCGGCACGCTCGTGCGGAGATGCTCGTCGGTGACGATCCCGAGCCGGCTCGTTTCGAGCCCCGCGTCGGCGGCGAGTTCGGCGTTGGGAACCACGCCGATCGAGAGCACCACGAAGTCGGCGTCGAGGACCGTCTCGTCATCCAGCCGCACGCCGCTCACCGCGCCGTCGCGGGTGAGGAACTCCTCGGCCCGGGCGCCGGTGAAGAGCTTCACGCCGTGCCCGGTCAGGTCGGCCTCGATCTCGTCAAGGAACTCCTCCTCGGTGGTGAGCTGCACGACATGGGGGAGCATCTCGAGGAGGGCGACCTCCAGCCCGAGCCGGCGGAGGACGACGGCGACCTCCACCCCGATGTACCCCCCGCCCACGATGACCGCGCGCCGATGCTGCTGCGCCAGCCCGCGCAGGCGCGACAGATCATCGCGCGAGCGGACCGACGTGATGTTCTTCGCCTCGGCCCCCGGAAGGGGCGGGATGATCGGCCGCGCGCCGGTGGCGAGGACGAGATGGCCGTAGGACATCGGCTCGCCATCGGCGAGGGTGACGGTCCCGGCGGACGGGTCGATCGCCTCAACGCGATCGACGATGAGCTCGGCCCCGAAGTCCGTGACCAGCTCGTTGGGGATCAGGTATCTCTCCAGCGGCTTGTCCGCCGCGATGCCGTAGGGCACCGCGCACCGGTTCACGTTGATCGATTCGTCCTTGACGAGCGCGACGGAAAGGTCGCGCCCGGAGGCATGCAGGGCGTGGACGATGACGCGTCCGGCCGGGCCGCCTCCGATGATGAGCACATCACGGTGATTCATCGATTGAACTCGCTCCTTGACTGGAAAGGTCCGGATCGGGACGCGGCCTCCGGCGGCTGTCCACTCTACTCTTTCGAGACACCGAGGGGCGGGAGGTTCCCGCCCCGCGTCCAGGAGATCGGCAGCTCCGCCATTCTTCGGATCACCGGAACAACCGCAACCGGGCGGGGTTATTCCGGCGCCGGGACGGGAAGCCAAACGGCGTCGTCGCGCGGCGGCGATGGCTCCCGCCGGATATGCTGCGATGAAGATGCTTCGACGCGCAGGACATCACGGCCGGAAGCGGGAGACGGCGGCGTGAGTCGGCGCGCGATGTGTCAAACCGGCCTCGGGCCCCGCGCGTTCACGCTCGTCGAGCTGATCATCACCATCGGCGTGATCGTCATCCTCACCGCCCTGACCGTCTCCGCCACCGTCGCCCTGACGCGGCGATCGGAGGTCAACCGGACGCAGATGACGCTGACCGTGCTGGATCTCGCGCTGGAGGAATGGCGGGCGGAGGCGGATCGCCGGCTGAGCTGGGGGGACAACCCGTTGCCGCCGGACCCGCCGGTCTATGACATGGGCGACGGCACGCCGCACGTCTTCACCGCCTCGGAGGTCTGGCGCCGAGTCTCGACCAACGATGCCGTCCGGACGATCCTCGCACAGATCAACGCGGACCTGACCTACGTCTACAGCCACTCCAGACCGGTTCCGCCCTGGCTGCCAACCGTGCCGGACGAGGATGACCCGGACCCGTTTCTGGAGACGGGCAACCCGCGCGACCTGGTGGAAGGCGGCTTTGCCGACGGATCGGTCGCCGTCCTCGACGCCTGGGGCGCGCCCATCCGGGCCGTTCACCCGGGGCGGCTGTACCAGCCCGGCGATCACGGCGAAGCCGACGCGGACGGGACGATCTTCATCGACCACGAACACAGCGACGGCTGCAACGAGCAGATCTACGGGCGGGCGCGCCACCGCCGGCTGTACTTCGTCTCGGCGGGCCCGGATCACAAGTGGGGCGACATCGCCTCGCAGGACGAGCGGATCGTCGAGCAGGCGGAGGACAACCTGTTTTCGTATCCGCTGCACGAGCCGTAGGAAAGGCCGTGATCGAGGGAGGAACCGGGCAGGGCGCGAGGCCGCACGCGGCAGCGGGGAAATGACGACAGCGGTATCCGTATTCGCGCTCCCGAGACGCGCGCCGGCGGCCCGTCGCGGCGCCCGATCTCTCTTTACCCGGCCGATCGGCTTGCCTTCCCCGCCCCGGCGCAGATACTTCGCGGCATCAACCGCCTCCCCTGCTTCACCCAATCGGAAGGGATTCCTGATGACGACCGTCCACCGGGCCGACACTATCTCACGGATGAATCGGAACTACGCGATGGACCCGAACCACGACAACGTGCCGCCGTCGGAACTGTTCGGCTCGCTGACCTTCACGGGCGACGTGCTGCTCAAGCGGCTGCCCGCGGACGTGTTCGAGAAGCTTCAGCAGACGATCAGGCATGGTCTGCCGCTCGATGCGAACATCGCCAACACGGTCGCCCTGGCCCTGAAGGACTGGGCCGCCGAGCACGGGGCGACGCATTACTGCCACTGGTTCCAGCCGCTGACCGGCACGACCGCGGAGAAGCATGACGCGTTTCTCAGCCCGGACGGGGACGGGGGCGCGATCAGCAAGTTCTCCGGCGATCAGCTCATCATCGGCGAGCCGGACGCGTCCAGCTTCCCCTCCGGCGGGATTCGCGACACCTACGAGGCCCGCGGGTACACGGCATGGGACGCGACCAGCCCCGCGTTCATTCTCAAGACCGCCGACGGGGCGACGCTCTGCATCCCCAGCGTGTTCGTCTCCTACAACGGCGAAGCGCTGGACAAGAAGGCGCCCCTCCTTCGCTCGATCCAGGCCGTCCAGGAACAGGCCATGCGCATCCTGCGCATCTTCGGAACCGACCAGGGCGTTTCGCGCGTGGTGACTTCCCTCGGTTCCGAGCAGGAGTACTTCCTCGTCGACCGGGCGTTCTACAACCGCCGGCCCGATCTGCAGATCTGCGGCCGGACGCTGATCGGCGCGGCGCCGCCCAAGGGGCATCAGCTCGACGATCATTACTTCGGCGCGATCCCGGAGCGGGTGATGGCGTTCATGACGGAGGCGGAGCGGCGATTGTGCGAGCTGGGCATTCCGGTCAAGACGCGTCACAACGAGGTCGCCCCGGGGCAGTACGAAATCGCGCCCACCTTCGAGAGCGCCAACGTCGCCGCCGATCACCAGATGCTCACGATGCACATCCTGCAGACGGCGGCGGGCCACCACGGCTTCGTCTGCCTGCTGCATGAGAAACCCTTCGCGGGCATGAACGGCTCGGGCAAGCACAACAACTGGTCCCTCGCCACCGAGACCGGGCTGAACCTGCTTGACCCGCGGGAGGAAGCGCACACGAACATGCAGTTCCTCGTGTTCCTCCTCGCGGTGATCCGCGCGGTGGACCTGCATGCCGATCTGCTTCGCGCCGCGATCAGCGGCGCGGGCAACGACCATCGCCTGGGCGCCAACGAGGCCCCGCCGGCCATCATCTCCATCCACCTCGGGGAGATGCTCTCCGACATCCTCGACCAGCTCGAGAAGGGCGAGATGAGGAACACCAAGCGCGGCGGATCACTGCACCTGGGCGCCCACACCCTGCCCCAGATCCCCCGCCACGGCAGCGACCGCAACCGCACCAGCCCCTTCGCGTTCACCGGAAACAAGTTCGAGTTCCGCGCGGTGGGTTCGATGGCGACCGTCGCCTGGCCCAACACGGTGCTCAACACGATCGTAGCCGAGTCGCTGGATTACATGGCCGGCCAGCTCGAGCGCCGCGCGGGCAAGAGCCCCACGCCGCGCAAGCTCGAGACCGCGGTGCGGGCGCTGCTCAAGGACGTGGTCAGGAAGCATCGCCGCGTCGTCTTCGACGGCGACAACTACTCCGAGGCCTGGGCCGAGGAGGCCGAGGCGCGCGGGCTGCCCAACCTGCTCACCACCGTCGACGCCCTCCCCGCCCTGAAGAGCAAGACCGCGATGAGCCTCTTCGCGAAGTACGCCGTGCTCAACAACCGCGAGCTGCGGGCGCGGGTGGACGTCCTCTTCGAGAAGTACAACACCATCCGAGACATCGAGGTGCGTACGCTCACCGGGATGCTGCGAACCCACGTGCTTCCCGGGGCGGTGCGCTACCAGACCGAGCTGGCCGAGGCCGTCGCCGCCGCCCGATCGACGGGCCTGGAATCGGCCGATCTCGAGCGGCGGCTGAAGGGGCTGATCGAGATGATCGACGAGCTGGGGGCGGCCATCGGGGCGATCGAGAAGGCCGTCGCCCGCTATCCCGCCGACGCCGAACGCCGGGCCCGGCACGTACGCGACAAGCTCCTGCCGGCGATGGATCGGGCCCGCGCCGCCTCCGACGCCCTCGAGGAGGTCATCCCCGATGATCTCTGGCCGCTGCCGACCTACGCGGAGATGCTCTTCGTCCACTGACGGCCCCCGCCCTCCGACCCCCGGCCTCCGGAACGGGTCTGGAGTTCGGCCCCCGCGCCCAATCCGGCCGTTCCGGCCGACGATGTATCCTGATGGTTCTACAGTGTCCTTTGGCCGCGCCGCCCGCGTCATCGATTCACCGCAGGCGGCCGGCGGAGAATCACCATGCGGATCATCCGCTTCCTTGGCGAAGACGGCCGGGTGCATCACGGCGAAGCGCACGACGATGGCTCGGCCACCGTGCTCCTCGATCCGCAGGGCGTCTTCGGGTCACCCGATCGCGAGCAGCGGGACCAGATCTTCCAGGGCCTCCGCGCTCTCGTCGCCGACGACGATGAGAACATGCGCCGGCTGATGACCGCGGTCCTGGAGAAGGTCGGCTGCGCGTGCACCGTCGCCGCGGACGGGGCCGAGGCGATGCAGGCCATCGAGGCCGACGAGCTGGACATGGTCGTCTCCGACATCATCATGCCGGAGCACAACGGATACGAGATCTTCTCCGCCGCCCGCGAAAAACGTTCGGACATGCCCGTCGTGCTCGTGACCGGCTTCGGCTACGACCCGAACCATTCGCTGGTCAAGGCGTCGCGCGAGGGGCTGACGGCGGTGCTGTACAAGCCGTTCACGCCCCAGCAGTTGCTCGATGAACTGGAGCGCGCCGTGCAGGCAGCGCTGACCGGTCCGGCCGATACGCTCCAGCCCCTCGGCCCGCGTCTCCGTATTCGGCGCGCCCTGGCGCCGCTCGAACCCCGGGCGATCGTCAGCCTCGGGCCTGCCGACGGCGGCGCGGGCCGAACGGCCGACCCGCCCGCCGCCATCCTCCGGCCAAGCACCGCCGTCACCTGCTCGGGGCAACCCATTCCCGTCCCCGGCCTCGGCGCGGGCGCGCTGCACCTGCACGGCACGGGCAGACTGGCGGTAGCCATCGGCGCCGAAGCCGAGGGCGCGCGCGAGGACGAGATCGGACGCGTCATCCTCGGCTACACCGCCGCGCTCGATCTCTCGATCGGCGCGCCGGCCGACGACGGTGAACCGCCCGGCGGGGCGGTCGATCCGGGCTTCGACATCCCCTGCTCGCTCGGGCCCGTCCTCGTCACGCCCCGCGAGCTGGACCGACCGGGCCGGCTCGCGATCCGAACCGCGATCAACGACGAAATCGTCCGCGAGCGCCCGGCGATCGAACCCGGCCGCTCCGTCGATTCGCTCATCAGTGCCCTGAGCTTCGAGATGACGCTGGAGCCCGGGATGGTGATCCTCATCGGCGGCCCGGAACCCGAAGCCGACGACGCGGCCTCCGGTTCCCTGAAGTCGGGCGACGAGATCGCCATCGAGATCGACGGCATCGGGCGCCTCGTCAATCGCCTGACGGCGATCTGACTCCTCGCGGGGCCCGCGCAACTCGGGACCGGCCCATGACCCTCCGCACCAAGACCATCATCATCATCGGCCTCACCCTCGTCGGACTCGTGGTGGTCCTGTGTCTCATCAGCCAGCCCATCGTTCTCGAGGGATTCGCGGAGGTGGAGGCCCGCCAGATACGCTCCGGCGTGCGGCAGGCGCTGAATGATCTCAGAAGAGACGAGGTTCTGAACACGCTCGCCAGCGACTACGCCGGCTGGGACGACACGTACGCATTCATCGTCTCCGGCGACGAGGCCTACATCCGGTCCAACCTCGTCGATTCGACGTTCCTCGACACGCGCGTCAATCTCATGGTGTTCGTCAACGCCGCGGGCGAGACGGTCTTCGCCAAGGCCGTCGATCTGGAAGAAGAGCGGGAGATCGACGTCCCGCCCCCGTTCACCGGCGTCGCCGAGTCGATCCCGCAATTGCTGGATCATCCCGATCCCGACAGCGGCATCAACGGCCTGGTGATGAGCGACGGGCGGCCCATGCTCGTCACCTCGCACCCCATCATCACGAGCGAGAAGACAGGCCCGATCCGCGGCAGCCTCATCATGGGCCGATACCTGACCCGTCCGCGCGTGCAGCAGCTTGCCGCGGGCGCCGATTTCAGGGTCCGGCTCGAGCCGATCGACGAGGCCCGGCTGTCCGATCAGTCCCGGCTCGCGCTGCACGAGCTTCTGGGCGGGCAGGGGGCGAGCATCCATCCGCTGACGGATCACGCCATCGCCGGCTACGGGCTGCTGCGGGATGTCTTCGGCGAGCCGGCCGTGCTCGTGCGCGCCGACGGCGGGCGCGAGATCTACGAGCAGGGCCGGCGCACGTTCGCCTATTTCATTCTCGCCCTCATCCTCATCGGGCTGGGCATCGGCGCGGTGACCCTCATGCTGCTGGAGCGCATCGTGCTTCGCCGCATCTGCCGCATGAGCGACGCGGTGGCGGAGATCGGCGAGAAGAGCGACGCCTCCGCGCGCCTTCCCGTGCGCGGCCGGGACGAGGTCTCCCGACTCGCCACGACGATCAACGCCACCTTCCAGGCCCTGCAGAGCTCCCAGGGCGCGCTGCAGTACATCGGCAAGCACGCCCGGGCCATCCTCTGGTCCGCCATCGTGCGCGAGACGCCCGAGGGGCAGTTCACCTGGAGCTTCAGCATCCAGGACGAGGACGCCGCCCAGCGCGTGCTTCCCCTCGACGTCTTTCACGGCGGCTCCTACGCGCATGCCTGGAAACGCAGCATCCACAAGGAGGACTTCGACCGCGTTCAGCAGACCCCGATCGACGCCATCCGCGCCGACGAGCGCTCCTACCGCCAGGAGTTCCGCATCCGCGACAAGGACAGGGTCGATCACTGGATCCAGGAGGAGGTGGACATCGAGCCCATCGCCCCCGATCAGTGGCGGCTCGTCGGCGTGTGCACCGATCTCACCGCCCGCAAGCGGGCCGAGGCGGAGCTCCAGCACGCGCGCGATGCGGCACTTGAGGTCTCGCAGATGAAGAGCGAGTTCCTCGCCAACATGAGCCACGAGATCCGCACGCCGATGAACGGCATCATCGGCATGACGGAACTGCTCCGCGACACGCAGCTCACCGACGAGCAGCGCGAATACCTGGACATGATCAACACCTCGGGCGACGCGCTGCTGCGGGTCATCGACGACGTGCTGGACTTCTCGAAGATCGAGGCGGGCCGGCTGGATCTGGACGCCGACGATTTCAACCTCCGCCACAGCGTGGGCGACGCCCTGAGCTTCCTCGCCCTCCGCGCCCATCAGAAGGGGCTCGAACTCGCCTGCGATGTCGAATCCGACGTGCCGGACGCCCTGATCGGCGATCCCGTCCGCCTCCGGCAGATCCTCGTCAACCTCGTGGGCAATGCAATCAAGTTCACCCGGGAGGGCGAGGTCGTCGTCCGCGTCTCCTCCGAGCCGGTCCGCGACCGGCAGGTCTATCTGCATTTCACCGTCGCCGACACCGGCATCGGCATCCCCGTAGAGAAGCGGCAGATCATCTTCCGCGCCTTCGCCCAGGCCGACAGCTCGACGACCCGCAAGTACGGCGGGACCGGGCTGGGCCTGGCCATCTCCTCCCAGCTCGCCCAGCGCATGCACGGCCGCATGTGGGTCGAGAGCGAGGTC
>JAXHTH010000321.1:0-3598 GCA_034211115.1 Planctomycetota bacterium
GACGGTCGCCCCGGCTGGCAGAGCCTCTGGCACGGCTGGCAACTCATCGCCAACTACGTGGAGGGAATCCGGCTCCTCCAAGGCAACCCGCCGGACACCTGAAGATGTGTATAAGGGTCAGACCAGTGGTCGCGGGCGGTGCGAGCGATTCACACGGATCACGTGTGAAATGCGGGTACGCGTTTCCCTCCCCCTCCGAGGGGGAGGGCGAGGGAGGGGGCGAGTCGCAGGAGGTCAAATGACGCGGTACCCAGAGCGCACCCACCCCCTCGCCCCCTTCCTGCAAGGGAGGGGGAACGCTCTGGACCTGATCGAACGTCCGTGAACCGAACGCAGAGCGTCTCAGACAATCGTGGTGGTTTCCGCGCGCGATGACGCGGCCGCTGGCTGCAGCTCTACACCGTGTCAGCCGCCGTTGTCGACCCGGCTTCCGGGGGCCGATTCCACCCGCACTCCGGGCAGTCCCGGAGAGCGCGTGACGCAGATCGTAGCCGCACTTCGGGCACCGCCCGCGCCGGATGCGGATCAGCCGCCGCAGCACGAACGGGCCGCCGATGAGCAGCCAGAGGATCAGCGCGTAGAACAGCGTGTTGACGGCAAAGCCGGGCCAGATCGGAAGGTATGGAAGCTCGCGACGGGTCGGTCCGGTGCCTGTCTGCCACTCGAATCGCTCCGGGAGGACCAGCAGTCCGCCCGCATCCACAAGCGTATCCGGCCTGCGATTCCATTGCGTGAGCCGCCACCAGCGGAACGCGTGGATCGGCCATCCGGCGGCAAATTCCGTGTACCCAGTTTCCTTCGGCAGATTCGTCGCGACCGCGAGGAGCGGCTCCTCGTCGCGCCCGCGCATCCAGAACGGCAGCATGTTCCGGTACTCGGCGTCCTCGACCCACGGCGTGAGATCGGTTCCGGGGAGATGCCAATGCTGATCGAGCCGGATCTCGCCGGAATGCGCACAAATGTACGTATCGAGCAGATCATCGTCCACCGTTATCCGGCGCACGACGCGGTTGCCAGCCAACCAGTGCCCATCGCGTCCCGGCTCGGGGCGAAAGGCCAGCCCCCACGCCACGGCCATGTTCACGATCGCACCCAAGAGCAGGAAGAGGAGGATGGTGAAGAGCCAGCGCTTCATGTTGCATCGCTCGCATCCACGATCCGGCCATTGTACTCATCCACGATCTCGCCCACGAGGCGGATGCGCTCGATCTCGCCGTGCGAGGAAAGCTCATCGCTGATGCCCAGAATCAGGTTCGGGGCGAAGAGCTCGATGCATTCCCTCGCACACTCGATGAGCATCGGCTCGGGATACGTGCGGTCGAAGAGCACGGCCGGAATGCCGTCGAGAAGGAACATGTCGCCCAGTGCGTCCTTCGTCTCCTCGAGCGTGACATCGCCCTGCGGACGCGGCGTGATCGCCTCGATCCCGTCCAGGCCCGTCTCCTGCGCAAACGGCAGCAGCGGCCGGCAGTCGCCGTCCCAGTGCGCGCTGACAAACTTCCCGGCCGCGTGGAGAAGCTCGCTGCGCCGCTGATAGACCGGAAGCACATACTGGCGGAACCACCTCGGCGGCAGCAGGCCCGCGTGCACGTTGTCGCCGAAGTTGATGATCCGGATCGGGCTGGCGTTGATCACGCCGACGAGGCGCTCCTGCGTCACCTCGAGGGCTTCGAAATACGCCTCGCAGGCCCCCGGATAATCCGTCAGTGCGTAGATGGTATTCTCCGGCCCCATGTCCTCGACGATGAGCTTCTGCACGCTCGTGCGGCAGATGTACATCGTCGGCGCCCCGAGGCCGGTCCACTCGGCGGAGAGGCGATCGAAGACTGCCTGATCCCACGACCACGTCCGCCTCTCCTCGCGCCACGCGGCCACCTGCATCTCCGCTTCATCCGCGATCGACCACTTGAGCGGCTTGTCCCAGTCGGAGCGCGGCGAGCGGCGGTACACCGCCCGCTGCCGCCCGGCCGGCGTCTCCCACACAACTTCGTAGTCGGTGCCGTTCAGATCGCGCTGCGTGATGCGCACCGCCGGATCCTCGTGCGAGACAAAGCAGTCGGCGAACTCGTAAATGCGGTTGGAGCAGCCCAGCGCGCGATAGAGCTGCGGCGGCGACATTCCGGTATACGGGCGCGGCAGCGCCTCGCCGGCACGATGCTTGTCCGTCAGCCAGGCGAGGATCCGCGGCTGCCAGATGATCCGCCCGCCGGCGCGCCGGAAGGCGACATCGAGGTGAAGCTGCGTGAAATCGGCCGTTGACCTGCTCGTCATTGGGCCACCCGCGCCTCCTGCCCGTTTCCGCGCCGGCGCCGCGCGCCGGCCGCCGCCGTTCTCCGACAGATCCGGCCCGGCGATTATCGTCCACGCTCCGCCCGGCCGCAATCGTCGCGCTCGACGCCTGCCTGCGCGGACGTCGGCCCCGGGTTGGCCGACACGCCCCTCGCTGGCGGACGGCGCGCCGAATCGGTATCGTGTTCCGTCGCAGCGGGCCGCGGTCCCGGCATCATCGGCTTCGCCGCATGCGGCCGCGCTGCCCCGATCGCCGGTCTCCCGGCGCCCTTCATGATGGAACGCCGCCGATGCACGCACCCCGCTCCTTCCTTCCCGGCCTCGTCGCGGCCCTGACCGTCCTCGCTCTTCTTCCCTGCGCGTCGGGCTCGCCGCCGCCGGTTCCCCGATCCGCGTATCTGGACTACGCGCGGGCGTCAGCGGACTGGACGTGGGAACACACCGACGAGCTGCTCGATCGATGGCGTCGGAACTTCGATCCCGACAGCGTCTTCGGCTACCGCCCGCCCGGCCGGCTCCTGGAAATGGCGGTGATCTATGCGTACCTGTTTGAACATGAACAGAACGCGCGCTGCGCCGATCGCGCCCGGTCGGTCCTCCTGACCTACGCCGATCACCGGGACATTTACCCGGAGGAGGCGGCGGCGCGGCGTCCGGATTACGCGGACGGCGTGCCGGCGCTGCCCGACTTCTTCACCGCGATGCGCTACATCCGCGCCTACGACATCCTCCACCGGCACGACCGCTTCAGCGACGATGAGGTGCTTTACCTCGAAGCGCTGATCGCCGACAGCATGGAGTATCTTCTCCGGACCGCCGAGTGGGGTCCGATGAACCGCGCCGCCCTCCGCGCCCAGACCCTCGCCTGGGCCGTCCGCGCCCTGCCTGATCATCCTCGCGCCGGTGTCTGGGACATGCAGCGCAAGGCGCTTGCCGACGACAACTGGGGCAACTGGGAGATCGAGGACGCGACGATCTATCACGGCGTCTGGCTGTACGCGATGCTCGGCTACGCGGACGCCCGGCAACGGATGGGCGAGTTCTTCCGCGTTCCGGAAACGTATTACTACGCACATTATTTCCTCAATCTCATGTCTCCCGCCGGGATGATCCCCGACTTCGGCGATGCCAACTGGTTCTCGAACTGGAGGCACTACCTGGTGTTCTTCGAGGCGGCCGCCGCGCAGTATGAAGACCCGCGGATGAAGTGGGCCGCGGCGACCATCGCCCGGAAGTTCATCGATTTCGAACAGCCGACCAGCGTCGGCCTCGGGCACTTCCTTCTCGATTGTTACCGCTGGGGCACGGA
>JAXHTH010000322.1:0-32198 GCA_034211115.1 Planctomycetota bacterium
CCCGCCCAGAAGACCACCGCGAAGGCTAGCCCGGCGAAGAAGGCCAAGTCCGACAAGCCGAAGAAGCCCAGCGGCCTGGACGCGGCGGCGCAGGTCCTGGCGGAGGCGAAGGAGCCGATGCGCTGCAAGGAAATGGTCGAGACGATGATCGCCAAGGGGCTGTGGTCCTCGAGCGGCAAGACGCCACACGCGACGATCTACGCCGCGATCATCCGCGAGATCGCCGGCAAGGGCGACCAGTCTCGCTTCAAGAAGACCGACCGCGGTCTGTTCACGATCAACAAGTGAGGACATCCATGAGTAACGACCATGACATCGAGCTGGTCGAGCCGGCGTTCGCTTGCCCGCATTGCGGCGAGCGGAACATGGACCTCCTCGTGTGGATCGAAGACGACCGCGTCGAATGCCAGACATGCGGCAGGTCCTACGACCCGGCCAACGGCAAAGGAGTCGATCATGAACACAACGACCAGTGAGACCGACGCGCTGCGCGCGGTCCTCATCGCCGCCGAGGCACTCCTTGCTGCGCGTGAGAACCAGATGGTCACGAGCGAGGAGTGGGACGCCCTGGAGCACGCCGTCGCCGAGGCAACGCAGCCACCTGCCCATCAGCGCGAGGAGACGTTCACAGTCAACGAGAGCATCCTCACGCGAGCGGTGACGCCGGCCCCTGGCCGAGGTGATCCGTACCAGCACACCTGTGACCTCGAGGTCTACGAGTCGGTAGCGCACGCCATCGACGAGTTGAGGGGATCGAGTTTCACCTACGAGGAGATTCGCCAGCGCATCGACGCACCGTTCACGCAGGTCGCCGTGGCGATTGCCTTCCTCAAGGAGCGCTGCATCATCGTGCCGGCCCATCGCCGCCGTAGCGTCGCGTCGTCGAGCAGCGTTCACCTCGACGCCATGACCGAGTGGCATGCGCGCCGCGAGAAGCCGGAAGAGGCATGAGCCATGAACGCACGCGAACTCCAGGACCTGCTCCGCGATCTGCTCGAGGGACTCATCTTCGCCCGCGACGATGCGGACGACTCGCTCGCTGAGTTGGCGGAGCGCACCAAAGGCATCCGCCAGATCTGCACCTACGATGATGTCGGCATCTTGACGACGGACAAGGGCCTGGTCGTCGAATGCGACGACGGCACTGAGCTCCAAGTCACGATCGTCCGTAGCAAGTAGCGTCACGCGCTCGCCCCCTCACACGCCTCAGTGTCCACTGAGGCTTTCTCTCCGGCCTCAGCATCCACGTCAAACGAAACGCGAGCCGCATGATCTCGACGTCGCCTTCGACGCCCTCGATGGTGATCTGTTTGATGAACATGCCGGTGCTCCTTTCGAATTGGCAGGCCGCCTCCGCTGGCGGGAGCACAGGACTACCTCCACGGGTGCCCGCATCAAGGCGATTCCGCCGGAATCTGCCACATGTGGGCGACTTCTCGGCAGATTTCTGCGGCATGTGGCGGAGGGCGGCGTGAGTTCTGGTGAGGATGTCAAACAGGGGCGACTGGACCCGGCGGCGCTGCCGGTCGAGGGCGCGGCGCGCCTGCTCACCGTCGCCGGCGGCGTGCGCGTCGATGCGGAACACATCCGCGCCGACATCGACGCCGGCGCGCCGACGAACAGCGACGGCAGCATCAACCTCGTGCACTACGCCGCCTGGCTCGTCCAGCAGATGGCACGCGATGCGAAGGGAGGCGCGCCGCGTGTCGATTGACCCCCGGAAGATTGACCCACGCAATCTGCGCCCAAGCGACCTCGCGCGGCTGCTGAACTCGACGCCGCTGGGCGAGGTGATCAACGAGCGCCAGCTCCGGCGGCATCGGACGCGCGCCGGGCTGCGCATCGCATCGGCGGAGGATTCCAACCGCGTCGATCTGCTGCGCTATGTCGGCTGGCTCGTGAGCGAGCGTCATCGTCCGGCCCCACCCCCTGACGATGGTCTCACTGGCTACGACGCCCATCGTGAACGTGCCCGAGCGCGGAATGTGGCGCTGTCGCTCTCGGGCCGGGACATCGGTGAGTTGCCCGAGGTTGCCGATCCCGAACGGCGGGCACGGTGCGAGCGGTCGTTCCGAGTGTTCTGCGAGACCTATTTCCCGCAGACGTTCAGCTTGCCGTGGTCGGATGATCACCTGAAGGTGATCGCGAAGATCGAGCAGGCGGTGCTGGAGGGCGGCCTCTTCGCAATGGCCATGCCCCGCGGCAGCGGCAAGACAACGCTCTGCGAGATCGCCTGTCTGTGGGCGATTCTGATCGGCGCACGCGAGTTCGTGGCCTTGATCGGCGCGGATGAGGACCACGCGGCAAACATGCTCGACTCGATCAAGGCCGAGCTGGAGAACAACGAGCTGCTTCTGGCCGACTTCCCGGAGGTGGTATTTCCGATCCACTGCCTCGAAGGCATCCACCAGCGCGCCGGCGGTCAGCTCCACCAGGGCAGCCCCACGCACATCGGCTGGACCGCGAAGGAGATCGTCCTGCCGACGATGCCCGATTCCAAGGCAAGTGGCGCCATCATCCGCGTCGCGGGCATCACCGGCCGCATCCGGGGCATGAAACATAAGCGCCCGGACGGCCAATCGGTGCGTCCTTCGCTCGTACTGATCGACGACCCGCAAACGGACGAATCAGCGCGGTCACCATCGCAGTGCAACACGCGCGAGCGGATCCTCGCCGGCGCGATCCTCGGCCTCGCGGGCCCGGGCAAGAAGATCGCGGGTCTCATGACGATCACCGTCGTGCGGCCGGACGACATGGCCGATCGGCTGCTCGACCGCGAGAAGCACCCGCAGTGGCAAGGCCAACGCACGCGGATGGTGTACGAGTTCCCGACGAACGAGGCATTGTGGGCGAAATACGCGGAGATTCGCGCCGAAGGGCTGCGGAATGACGAGGGGATTGCACAGGCGACGGCGTTTTACCGCGAACACCAAGCTGATATGGATGACGGCGCTGTGATCGCGTGGCCGGCGCGGTTCAACCACGACGAGGTGTCGGCCATCCAGCATGCGATGAACCTCAAGCTCCAGGATGAGGCGGCGTTCTGGGCGGAGTACCAGAACGACCCGCCCCCGGAAGAGGATGTCGATGACGACCTGCTGACCGCAGACCAGATCGCGGCGAAGACCAACGGCATGCGCCGCGGTGAGGTTCCGATCGGCTGCTCCCACCTCACGATGTTCATCGACGTGCAGGAGAAATGCCTGTTCTGGCTCGTCGCGGCATGGGGGGACGATTTCACGGGCTATGTGATCCATTACGGCACGGAACCAGACCAGAAAGCGACGTACTTCACGCTGCGCGATGTGCGCCGCACGCTGGCTGCCGCCTCGCCTCGCGCCGGACTCGAAGGCGCGATCTATGCCGGACTCGAACGGCTGACCGATGCGAAGCTCGGACAGGAGTGGCGGCGCGACGATGGCGCGATGGTGCGAATCGACCGTTGCCTTATCGATGCGAACTGGGGCGCATCCACGGATGTCGTGTACCAGTTCTGCCGCCAGTCGAAGTACGCGAACGTCCTTCTACCGGCACACGGGCGGTATGTCGGCGCATCGAGCATCCCGTTCAGCGAGTACAAGCGGAAACGTGGCGATCGCGTCGGCCTGAACTGGCGCATTCCGAACGTCGCGGGCCGCCGTGCCGTGCGGCATGTGCTCTTTGACACGAACTACTGGAAGTCGTTCATCCACGCGAGGCTTGCCGTGCCGATGGGCGATCCCGGATGCGTATCACTCTTCGGCCGCACCCCCACCCCCGGAAGCTCGAACCAGCATCGACTCCTCGCCGAGCACCTGACCGCCGAGTACCGGGTCAAGACCGAGGGCCGTGGCCGCACGGTTGACGAATGGAAGCTGCGGCTTTCCGGGGGCGGTGCGGACAACCACTGGCTCGACTGCATTGTCGGCGCGGCGGTCGCGGCGTCGATGCAGGGCGCCGTCCTGTTCGGCACCGATGCCAAGCCACGTTCGAAGCGGCCGCGGGTTCGACTCTCAGAGCTCCAGAGGGCCAAGCGGTGAAGACAGCCGGGACGCATCATCCGGATCGGGAACAGCGTGGGCTTGAATGCCCACGGTGCGGTTGCCGGCATTTCTGGGTGGTCTACACCAGACAGGCCTCGCATGGCCGGATCATCCGTCGACGGGAGTGCCGGCATTGCGGGCGGCGGATCACGACCACCGAGCAGGTGCGGCCGTGAGACGTGCAGAAACCTCGGGTCGTCAGCCGGGAAGGCCAGGGTTTTCACACCACAGAAGGCGGAATCCGCTGGCCTCATTGGATAGATTCCGGTATACTTGTCTGCAATCAGTGAGGTTTTTATCCGATAGCGCCGGCATGATCATGAAGTCGTCCGAGTCCAATCCGACCACCCGAGCCATCGACATCTTCCGGCGTCGCGGGGGAACGCTCCGCACCAAGGAGGCGATCGAGGCAGGAATCCACCCCCGAACGCTCTATCAACTGCGAGACTCGGGCACGATCGAGCAGATATCGCGCGGCGTCTACCGCCTCGCCGAGGCCGCGTGGTCCGTCGATCCTGATCTGCTCGCCGTCGCGGCGCGGGTGCCGCGCGCGGTCATATGCCTGACCTCTGCGCTGGCGGTCCACGAGCTGACGACCCAGATCCCGCATGTGGTCGATGTGGCACTGCCGCCGGGCGGGTGGACCCCGGCCCTCAAGCATCCACCCATTCGCGTCTATCGCTTTAACGCGAAGTCCATGCGCGAGGGCGTCGAGTCGCGGAGCGCCGACGGGATCACGATTCGCATCTTCAATGCAGAGAAGACGATCGCCGACTGCTTCAAGTTCCGCAACAAGATCGGCCTCGACATTGCCCTTGAGGCGCTGCGAAAGTACCGCTCGCGGCGCAAACAGGATCTGCCGGCACTGATGCGTTACGCGAAGATTGATCGTGTTGATTCGGTGATGAAGCCATATATCGAGGCCACACTTTCGTGAAGCCGCCTCCTCGGAACATCGCTGCGTCTGTCCACCAGCGCCTCAAGAATGCCGCCGCGCAATCGGGAGAGCGGTTCAATGACCTGCTCCAGCATTATGCCCTTGAGCGGTTTCTGTGTCGGCTGGCGGCTTCTCCCTATCGGGATCGTTTCGTGCTCAAAGGCGCGCTCATGCTTCGTGTGTGGGAGGTTTCCTCGATCCGACCGACGCGAGACATCGACCTGCTCGGACGCACGGCTAACGAGTTCGAGCGCATCGCGGCTCTGGTCCGCGACATCTGCAACGCGCCGGTCGATGCGGATGGGCTGACATTCGACGCTGGATCGGTCGTTGTCGCGCGAATCGCGGAAGAGGCCGAGTACGATGGCGTGCGCGCCACCTTCAACGGCCGCCTGGGCAATGCACGGATTGCCATGCAGGTCGACATCGGCTTCGGCGATCGCGTGACGCCTGAGCCCGTCGAGATCGAGTACCCATCGGTGCTCGGAATGCCTCGGGCGAAGATCATTGGCTACACGCCAGAGACGACCATCGCAGAGAAGCTGCATGTGATGCTCCAGCGTGGCACGTTCAACAGCCGCATGAAGGACTTCTTCGACATCTGGGCCATCTCCCAGGCACGCTCGTTCGATGGCAGACTGCTCTCGCTCGCGGTTCGCGCGACGTGCGAGCGGCGTGAACCCGCGAGCCGCGGAGCCATACTGAGCGGCGAGTCGGTAGGAAGGTCAAGGACACTGTCGCCGGATTCCGAGACTTTCTGCACGGCCGAAGATGTGCCCGATTTGGCGTTCCGGACCGTCCGCACGAGACCTCGTGCGAGAATGCTGGCGATCTCGGCGCGGCGTTCAGCGACGGTCATGGTTTCAGGGTTGCGAGTCGAATCCACAGCGCGCTCCGGCATCGAGAAACGAGGTAGCGGCGTGCGCCATGCACGCGGCCACCTTGAGTCTCCTATGCCATGCGGACAACCGATGCGCGCTTTCTTCACCAAATGGTGACGGCGCTGGATGAGCGTTTGGAGCGCATCGCGTTCGCCGCCCTCCCGGCGGCCGTCGCCCGCCGGAGATCGCCGGAATCAGCGGCCTATCAGGCGTCAAACCGTCTTGGTGGTCCCGGTGCGTAATGACCACAAATGCTGAGAGGCGTAGGTCAGATCTTGACCCTCGCGAGAGCGGCGGCGAGAGTATCCGTAGAATCATCCGATGTGTGCCGACGAAGGAAAGCCGCGGCCGGGGAGAGAACCACGATGGCTGTACCGCTATCTGCGGATGCCAGCGGAGGGTCAGGAACCGCACGAGGAGAACCTCAAGCGGTTGTTGATTCACGATGAGATTCACTTCTCGTCGCCTCTGAACTTCAACGATCCATTTGACTCGACATGCCTCTTCCGAATGAAGGGGAGTACTCCTGAAGATTGGGAGCGTTACTTGCGCATGAATGGGGAGGAGGGCACGGACGACGAGATACGCTCCCAGGCGCGAGAACTGGCTCGAGGCGCCGCCACCGGGTGGGGAGCAGCCAGAGACCGTCTGCATGGCGTGATGCTGGCAGGTCTCGAAGAGGTCCGAGTGATTTGTCTCAGTGAACGCTGGGACTCAATGTTGATGTGGGCGCACTATGCCGATGGTCACCGAGGGCTTTGCCTTCAATTCGACCGCGCGACACTCTCCGATCGGTGGTGGTGCGCCAAGGTCCGCTATAGGCGTGACTACCCTTCCCTGCGTGAATTCCTCGATACAAGTCCTGGGGGACCTGCCACCGCGGAGTTCCTTTTGTTGAACAAGGCCACACAGTGGAGGTACGAGAGGGAGTGGCGAGCGATCGCGTTTACCTTCGCTGGGAAGACGAATCCAGTAGCGCTTCCGGATGGTGCTTTGCGCGGCGTCTTGTTCGGGAGCCTGATGTCCGAGAATGACAAATCGCGGTTGCTTCGATGGATCGGGCAAAGACAGCGCACCCTCCCGCTGCAAGTGCTCAGCGCGCGAAGGCACACAGAGGAGTATCGACTAATCCGAAGCAAGTACGTACCAATTGTCCGCGCCGAGGGCGATGAGGTGCAGAGCCCAGCGTGGTGATCGGGGAATACTCTGCGAGCGTGCCACCACACGCCACCCCGAGCCGGGTCCGAAGCTTGAAGGGCGTTGCGCCCGCATCGCGCTCGCAACCTCCACGGTTGCGCTCGGCGAGCAGAGACAACCCGGCGATAACCCCGGCAGCGGTCTCAGAGAGACTCGGAGAGACTTTGGGCGGAATCGGCCGCGCATGCTGGCCGTCCGATGCGGCAGGGTTATGGCGGTGGGCGAAGGAGAGACTCGGCCCGGTCGAGCGGTCGTCGCCAAACCCGTGCGAACGCGGGTGTAGAAAGCGAAAACGCCGCCGAGGTCTCTCGGCGGCGTTCATCGTAAACCGTGGGGCCAGCTGCGTTTGCAACCGGCCGGGTAATAGCGGGGGCAGGATTCGAACCTGCGACCTCCGGGTTATGAGCCCGACGAGCTACCAGACTGCTCTACCCCGCAGTCGTGTTCAAGGGAGTATAGACGGGGGGCGGGGGCCGTCAAGGTGGGTAAGAGACGCCGCCGGGCCGACATGCGGCGGTGAAACGGCGCGGGGCGGCGGGTCGGGCCCGGCCGGGATGGCCGCGATCTCGCCGTCTCCTGGCCGCTTGCCGCGGGGCGGAGCATTCAACGGCATCGGGCCATATCGCCGATATCTCCGGGCGATGAGACGGATCGCCGATCCCACGGCCTGGCTCGATCCCGGCTGGCTGTTCGTCATCGCCGGCCTGGCGATGTGCGCGGCGGCGATCCTCGTGCCCGCCCAGTCCGACCTCGCCCGGCTTCGCCGACAATTGGCCGAACTGCGCGATGAGGAGACCATGCTCGCCGAGCGGCTGCGGGCGCACGCGGCGTTCCTGGACGATCTGCACGAGGCCGATCCGGCGCTGGTGAAACGGCTCGCGGCGGCGCAGCTCAATCTCGTGCCGCACGGGGAGCGGCCGGTCCTGATGGTGCGGTCGACATCGGCCTCGGTCGGCGACTGGATCGAATCAACGGTCCGCGCGGGGCGGATCGAGCGGCCCGAGCGGCCGGCCTCGGTGCTGAGCCGGCTCACGGACGCCCGTCGGCGCCTGTGGGTGCTGGGGGGATCGATCTTCTGCGTGTTCGTCGGCCTGCTGCCGGGGCCGACGGCGGGGCGGCGTCGCCAAGCGGAAGCGACGGAGGACGGCACTGCGCCGGAGAAAGATGAATCGCCGATTTCTCGCCGAAACACGGCGAAAGCAGCGCGATCGCCGATCGTCCGCCCGGCCGTGGCCGGGCCGGTCGTCGCGCCCTCGGCGCCGGAGGAAGAGGGGCCGTCGGCGGCGGCCGGCGCGGCGGCACCGGTCGCCGGGGCCGCGGCGGAGCCCTCCGCGTGCGAGCCGGAGGCGGATGGATCACTCATGATCAGCGATGTCGAGGACGAGGCGGACGTGCTGGATGAGGATGAGCCCCAGCCGCCCGGGCACGACGAGGCGGGCGGGGACGATTCGGTGGCCGACGCGGCGGCTCCGGCAAAGGCGCCGGGACGCGAGATCGAGGCGGAGGAGCCCGATCCCAACCCCGGGGACGAGGATGATGAGGAGTGGGTGTACGAGGATGAGGTCGCCGCGGACGCCGCCGCCGAGGGCGACGATGACGATGACGACGATGACGACGACGAGTACGAATACGAGTACGAGTACGTCTACGTCGATGAGGAGGAGGGCGAAGGCGAGGATGCGGGCGATGACTGGGAGGACGACGAGGACGAGGACTGAATGATCGAAGGGGGTTGGGCGGGGCCGCTTCCGGGGATCGGCGCGCGGGAGGCTCGCGAGCGAAGCATCGACGATGTAGGATGGATCCGGCCTCGGCGAGCCGGGCTCATCGTCGGTGACGCGCGGGAGTCGAATCACGAAGGCGGGGCGCCGGATGGCACGCGACGGGCACGAGATCGAGGATGCGACGCTGAGCCTGCTGATCGCGCCGGGCATCGGGCCGGTGACGCTCCGCAAGCTGCGACAACGCTTCGGCGACGATGCGGCGGTGCTCGAGGCCTCGGTGAGCCGGCTTGCCGCGATCGAAGGCATCGGACGCGCGACGGCGCAGGCGATTCGGCGCGGCCTCGAGGAAGCCAATCCGCACGCCGAACGGGAGGCGATGCACGAGGCGGGCGCGAAGCTGATTCTCCCCGGCGATGACGACTATCCACCGCTGCTGGCGGCGATCGACGATCCGCCGACCGCGTTGTGGATTCGCGGGCAGATCGGGGAGGCCGATCAACTGTCGATCGCGATCGTCGGATCGCGCCGATGCACGAGCTACGGGCGCGAGCAGGCCGGTCGCTTCGGGGCGCTGCTGGCCCAGTCGGGATTGACGATCGTGTCGGGCGGGGCGCTGGGGATCGACGGCGAAGCGCATCGCGGCGCGTTGCGGGTGCGCGGGCGGACGATCGCCGTCCTCGGCTGCGGGCTTGGCGTGACGTACCCGGAGGAGCACGCGGACCTGTTTGCGCGGATCGTCGATGAAGGCGGGCTGATGCTGAGCGAGCTGCCGATGCGCGCGGCGCCGCTGGCGAGCAACTTCCCGCGGCGGAACCGGATCATCTCGGGCCTGAGTCTGGGGGTGCTGGTGATCGAGGCGGCGGCGCGGAGCGGGGCGCTGATCACCGCGCGCCTCGCCGCCGAGGAGCACGGGCGCGAGGTGATGGCCCTGCCGGGGCGGGTCGATTCGCCCGCGTCGGCCGGATGTCTGAAGCTGCTGCGCGACGGCGGGGCGGGGCTCGTGACCGACCACGCCGACGTGCTCATGCAGCTCGATGCGTCGGGTCACCTGTTGCGCGGGGCGCTGGCGTCGGCGGGCGCGGATGCGGCGAGTTCGCCGGCTGCGAGCGAGGGGGCGGAGCGCCAATCGACGACGCTGTTCGACGCGGCGATGACGGAAGGACAGGCGGCGGTGATCCGCGTGCTCCGCGATGCGCAGGGGCCGCTGCTGCCCGACCAGCTCGCCGCGCGCACGCGACGGCCGATGAGCGAGTTGATGGCGGATCTGACGCTGCTGCAGATTCGCGGGCGAATCCGGCGCGATCACCGCGGGGTAACGCTGCGCGCCTGAAGGAGAAGGCGCCCGCCCGGTGGTGGCGATCCGGCGTGGAGGCGGGCTTGTCGCGCGAGGGGCGGCTCTGGTATCCTCCGAGGCGTCATGACGTGGTACTACATCATCCTCGGCATCGTCCTGGTCGTGCTGATCGTGCTGTACGTGGTGCTGAAGAAACGATCAGGGTGAATCGCATCGGCCTCGGCAGCCCTGCGAGGCGCGAGGTGCCGTCGGTCATGTCGGGGGCGAACGCGAAGCGGCGCGCGGGCGATGTCGGGTGCGCGGAGCCGATGGTCACCGCGCGTTCGTGTCGCACTCCCGGTTCGCGCCGCGGGGCGGAGGCGGGGCAGGGCCGCTCAACCCCCGCCGAGCTGGACGGGCGCTTCGGTTTCGATCATGTCGCGGGCGATCATGCGCACGATGTCGGCCTGGAGTTTCTTGGCGCGCCGGACGGGCCGGTTGAGGTCGTTGATCATGACGCAGAAGCATCGCCGCCGTCCGTCGCTGACGGTGACGTAGCCACTGAGGCAACTCACGCCGTTGATGTATCCGCTCTTGGCGCGGACGATCGCGCCGTGGAGGCGGCTGGTGTGCAGCGTGGTCCGGCGGCGGAGGGTGCCGCTCTCCCCACCCACCGCAAGACTGTCGAGGAAGATCGCGCCGAGGCGCTCATCGTTGTGAAAGGAATTGAGCCAGGCGGTGAGGAGGGCGGGCGCGACGCGGTTGTCGCGGCTCATGCCCGAGCCGTCGGCGACGGCGAGGCGCGAGGAGAGGGCCGGGTCGTCCAGCCGCTCATGGACGACGTGGCGCACGATCGCGGCCCCGTTCAGCCAGGAGCCCGGCTGGCCGGTCAGGGCGTGCCCCATCCGCTTGAGCAGGCACTCGGCGTAGAGATTCTCGCTGTCGCGATTGCAGCGGGTGACGATCGTGCTGATGGGGGTGTAGATCACCGGCGCGATGATGCGGCCCTCGCTCTCGGGCGCGTCCGGGTCCACGAGGCCGACGGTCTGCACCTCGATGCCCGCCTCACGCACGCGATCGGCGAGCAGCGTGGCGAAGAAGTCGGGCACGTCATGGATCGTCACGGGAACCGGGTTGGTTCGATAGGGATGCCTGACGTTGCCGTAAAAGGTCAGCTCGTTCGTCCCGAGACGGCGGGCGATCCAGACGTCGTTGTGATCGTGCACGCCGTCGCGGCTCGTCGCCTGGTTGCGGATCTGCATCCAGTCGGTCCTGGGCAACACGTCCTGCACGGACGGCCTCTGTCCGGGTCGCGGCTTGGGAAAGAAGTGCAGCACGTTGAGATGGAACGACAGGCCCGCGACCTGCGCGCAGTAGCGGCGCTTGAGCTGGTCGCGCGGCCAGGTCGAGTGCACGAACTCGCGATCGAAGATGCGATCGTCGACGAGCAGCGCGCTGACCTGCTCGACGCCGGCCCCGACCAGCGGCTGCACCCAGAGATCCAGGAACGCTTCGGCATCGAGCCCGACACCGTCTGCGGATTCCATCTCGGCCAGCAGTTCCGGATCGCCGAAGGCCGGATCCCCGTCGCCGACCGCGATCAGCTTGTCGTCATCGAGCAGCAGTTGCGTATGGAATCGGAAGTCCTCGCCGAGGGTGTGGAGGGCGGCGCCGGTGGTGAGCAGCTTCATGTTGCTGGCGGGGATGAAGAGCCGATCGGCGTCCAGCTCGGCCAGCGGCGTGCCGGGCCCCGCCTCGCGCACGCTCACGCCGACCGTCGCGCTGCCCAGATCGCCGGTTCGGACGGCCCGCTCGATGTCCTCCCGCAGCCCGGCCGCAGCCCAGGCGGGAAGCAGGAAGCAGGTCAGGAAAGCGGCGAGCGTCCGGCACATCCATCGATTCATCGGAGACTCCTCATCCGGTCCGGGTTGGGCGGGACAGGGATGGTATCGGTCGCCCCCGCGGTTGGTCTGCAACAGCGCCGCAGGCCGATGATGCGGCGACCGGGGCGGCCCGGCGGTGATCAGCGACGACCGGCCCCGATCGCCGGAGCGGCCGTCGGCTACACTGGCCGCCCATGCTGGATCGCGAGGCGTGCGAGCGGCGGGTCTATCGGCTGGCGGCGCTGCTGACGGGGAAACCCCGGGCGGCGACACGCGTCATCTCCGCCGTCGTCGGCGCCCAGCCCGATCTCCGCCGGCTCGACGATGCGCACATGGATCGTCTGACCGTCCTGCGGAGCCGGGAGATCGACACGGCGATCCTCGCCGAGCCGTCGATTCCCCGACCGGTCGCCGAGGGCCTGGCGTCCCTGACCGCCCAGCAGCGTGAGGCGTGGGTCTTCTCCGCCGTCTACCGGCTGGAGCTTCGGGAGATGGCGCGGGCGATGGACTGCTCGACGCGGGCCGCGCAGCGTCACCTCGATCTCGCGGAGGCCGCGATGGCGCGGGCGACGGGTGGCCGGGTCCGCGAGGCGGCCGAAGCGCTGCTGCGCTACTCGATGTCGCTGGAGGTGCCCGAGTTCTATCGCGCCCGGCGCCGACGGCGGCTGCGGCTGCGCCTGGCCCTCCGGATCGCGGGGATCGTTTTGATCATCGCCCTGCTCACGGCCGCGTTCGGCATCGTCGGCTGGCTGGTGCTGGAGGCGGGCCGGCCCCCGGAAGGGCCGGCGCTCCCGGGGGCCGGTGGCAACGATGTCGCCGAGCCCGCGCCGGAGGCGGATCGTGAATGATCCGCCGCCCGGCGGTACGATCTTCCGCGCCATGAGCAAGGCCTCCGACAGGAAGCGGATCAACGAGCTGCGCGAGCTTCTGGAGGAGGCCAACCGCGCCTACTACGTCGATGCGAACCCGATCATGTCCGATTCGGACTTCGATGCGCGCATGCGCGAGCTCATCGAGCTGGAGGGAGCGCATCCGGATCTGGCCGATCCTTCAAGCCCGTCGCAGCGGGTGGGCGGCGAGCCGATCGAGGGGTTCAAGACGGTCCGGCATACCGTCCCGATGCGGTCGATCGACAACACCTACAACGTGAACGAGCTGCGGGCGTGGCATCGCCGCGTCCTCAAGGGCCTGGGCCTGGAGGCGGGGGAGGGGGATGGCGACCTGTTCGACGGCGACGGGAAGCCGGCGCTCTTCTGCGATCCGAAGATCGACGGCGTCGCGATCAGCCTGCGCTACGAGGACGGCCAACTCGTGCGCGGCGTGACGCGCGGCGACGGCGAGCAGGGCGATGACGTCACCGCCCAGGTCCGCGCGATCCGCGCCATCCCGCTCAAGATCGCCGGCCGGAAAGGTCAGAGGGCGATTCCGGACGTGCTGGAGGTGCGCGGCGAGGTGTTCATCCCCAACGCCGAGTTCGCCCGCATCAACACCGAGCGCGAGAAGAAAGGCGAAGCGCCCTTCGCCAACGCGCGCAATGCCACCGCGGGGACGATGAAGAGCCTCGATCCGCAGGTCGTCGCCGAGCGCCGGCTGAACTTCGTCGCCCACGGCCGGGGCGAGATCACGGGCCTGCCCGACATCGACACGCATTCGGCGTTCATCGAGCGCGTGCGCGCCCTCGGCGTGCCGGTGAGCCCGCTCGCCCGCCTGTGCGGGACGATCGAAGAGGCGATTGAAACCATCGATGCGTTCGCGGAGAAGCGCACGCAGCTCGACTACGCCGTGGACGGGATGGTCGTGCGCGTGGACGGTTTCGATCAGCAGGAGGAGCTCGGGTCGACGAGCAAGGCCCCGCGCTGGTGCATCGCGTTCAAATACCCCGCCGAGCAGGGGGTCACGAAGCTGCTGCGGGTGGACTGGCAGGTGGGGAAGAACGGCACGCTCACCCCGCGGGCGACGATGGAGCCCATCCACATCGCGGGCACCACCGTCCGGCACGCGACGCTGCACAACATCGAGGAGATCCGGCGCAAGGACATCCGCCTCAACGACACCGTGATCATCGAGAAGGCGGGCGAGATCATCCCGCAGGTGGTGCGTGCCGTGACCGAGAAGCGACGCCGCGGCGCCAGACCGATCGCGCCGCCGGAAAGATGCCCCGCTTGCGGGGGCGTCGTGGAGCCGGAAGGGCCGAAGCTGTTCTGCGTCAATCCCGAGTGCCCGGCACAGTTCCGGGAGAAGCTGAAGTGGTTCGTCGGTCGCAACCAGATGGATATCGACGGCCTGGGCGAGAAGCTGGTCGATCAGCTCATCGACGCCGATCTGGTCCGGCATTTCGCCGACGTCTTCGCCTTGAAGCGCGACGATCTGCTCGCCCTGGAGCGGATGGCCGAGAAGTCCGCCGACAACCTGCTCGCGGCGATCGAGGAGAGCAAGGGCCGCGGGCTGGCGCGCGTGCTGGCGGGCCTGGGCATCCGCCAGGTCGGCGCGTCGGCGGCCCGCACCCTGGCCCGCCATTTCCCCGACGCCGATGCGCTTTGCGCTTCGAGCGAGGAGGAGATCCGCGCGCTGCCCGACTTCGGCGAGATCACCGCGAAGCTCCTGCACGATCACCTTCAATCGAAGCAGGGACGCGATGCGTTCAGGCGGCTGAAGCGCGTCGGCGTCGATCTGTCCAGTCCGTTGTATGAAGAGGACGCGGCGGAGGCGGACGATTCCCCGTTCGCGGGCAAGACCATCGTCCTCACCGGCACGCTCGAGAACTTCGGCCGCAGAGAACTGACCGAACAGCTCGAAGCGCTGGGGGCGAAGGTGACCGGATCCGTCTCGAAGAACACCGATCTCGTGATCGCCGGGGACAGCCCCGGCTCGAAACTCGACAAGGCCCGGCAGCTCGGCGTCGAAACCTGGGACGAGAAGAAGCTGCTGAAGCACCTGCCCGGGGAGTCGGATCGTGGCTGAACCGTCGCGCGGCATTCTCGATCATGCCGTGGCGGCGACGCCGCTCGCCGTGCTCGACTTCGAGACGACCGGCCTGCACGCGGGCGGCGATCGCGTGGTCGAGGTCTCGGTGGCGCGCGTCGAGCCCGGGGGCGAACCGCGGCTGGTGCTCGATACGCTCATCGATCCGCAGCGCCCGGTGGCGGCGACATTCATTCACGGCATCCGCGACGATGATGTCATCGATGCGCCGACGTTCCGCGAGATCGCCGGCGCGCTGATCGACGCCCTCGATGGGTGCGTGCTGGCCGCCTACAACGCCTATTTCGATATGCGCTTCCTCGACTGGGAGATGCGCGCGGCGGGGGTGGCCGAGCGGCCGCCGTACCTGTGCCTGATGTATCTGCGATCGCTGCTGGGACTCGGGCGGCGATGTTCGCTGGACGAGGCGTGCCGGGTCCATCGCATCGAATGGTCGAGGGCCCACGCCTCCACGGCGCACACCGCGGCGGCCGACGCCCTCGCCGCCGCCGGACTCTGGGCGAGGTACCTGCCGGCGATGGTCGATCGGGAGATCCGCACGTTCGGCGACCTGGCGGCGCAGCGGCGGTACAAGTTCACCGAGAGTTTCATCCGGCCGCCGCTGCGGGCGCCGGCGCTGTGGCCGTCGGCGGACCGGCCGCGCCTGAAGCCGCGCGGCCGGGCGTGGGCGATGCCGGTCGATGCGTAATCGGCCCTGACGGTGGGGCCGCTGCGCAGATTCCGCCCCGCGGGCTACAATCCCGCCTCGATGGGTCAGGTCGCGCTGGGATTTCGCAGTCTTCTCATCAAGCTGGCGGTCTTCGTCATCATGGCCGCCCTGCTCGCCTGGGCGCTGGGCGGGACGCTCTGGCCCCGCGCGGAGATCGTCCAGTTCGAGCCCGTCTCCTTCGACGGCCGCGAGTGGTCCTGGCGGCTGTCGGTGGGGGGCCGGGAGAATGGCCAGGTCCGGTGGCGGCTCATGGTCCGCGACGCCGGCGGCCCGGCCCGGCCCTGGGATGAGCGCACCTGGGTCGAGGTCGCCGGGCCGGTGGCGACCGACGACATGCTCTGCTACGCCGGCCGGGCGTCGTTCAACCCCGCCGAGCCCTGGCGGCTGGCGACGATCACCGCCCAGGCGACGAGCAGCACGTTCACGATGATGCCGGACCGGCTGGCGGTGGAGCGGCAACTGGCCCGCCTCAACGCCGGCCTGCCGCTGGAGGATGTCGACGAGGTGCGCCGCCTGCGGCCGATCATCCTCGATCCGCCGGCCGGGAAGGCGGAGACCGGCGACTGACCGCCGGCCACGAGAGGTGCGATGCAGAACATCGAGTTCAAAGCCGAGCTGCGCGACCTTCAGGCCGCCCGCGCGCAGTGCCAGGCCCTCGACGCCCAGCGCCTCGGCACGCTCCGCCAGACCGACACCTATTTCAAGCTGCCCGACGGACGGCTCAAGAAGCGCGAAGCGCCCGGCGAGCCGGTCGAGTGGATCTTCTATCACCGTCCGGATCGCGCCCGGCCGCGGATGTGCAACTACAGCATTCTCAACGACGACCAGGCCCGCCGGCGGTGGGGCGCGTGGAGTCTCAAGCCCTGGCTCATCGTGTGCAAGACGCGCGAGCTGTGGATGATCGGCAACGTCCGCATCCACCTCGACGAAGTCGACGAGCTCGGCACCTTCATCGAGTTCGAGGCGATGGTGTCACGGGAGTTCGACGTCAAGCACGGCCACGATGCGATCGCCGACCTGCGCGAGCGGTTTCAGCCCATCCTCGGCGAGCCGGTCAGCGTCAGCTACTGCGACCTGATGGCCCAGCACGTTCAGGAAAAGGAAGCGTAGCGAAGCGCAGGACGACGAAGCGCCGCGGCTCCCGCGCGCGTCTTCCCCGCGTCGACACCGATCACCGGGCCTCGCCGAACAGCCGGTCGCGGGCCTCCGTGTACCGGCGCACGGTGTTCTCGACGACATCATCGGGCAGCGGCGGCCCGGGCGGGTTCTTGTCCCATTTCCCCGCCTCGACCAGCTCCAGCAGGTGATTGCGCACGTACTGCTTGTCGAAGCTGTGCTGTTCGCGTCCCGGCTCGTATTCATCGGCGGGCCAGAAGCGGGAGCTGTCCGGGGTGAGGACCTCGTCGATGAGGATGATCTCATCGCTTCTCCGGCCTTCATCGTCGATCGCGTAGCCGAACTCGAACTTCGTGTCGGCGAGGATGATCCCGCGCGAGCGCGCGTGCTCGGCCGCCTCGGAGTAGATGCGGACGGAGATGTCGCGCAGGCGCTTCATGACGGCTTCGCCCGCGATGGCGCAGGCGGCGTCGAAGTCGATGTTCTCATCGTGTCCCACCGTCGCCTTCGTGGCCGGCGTGAAGATCGGCTCCGGCAGCGCGCCGCAGCGCTCCAGCCCGGCCGGCAGGGCGATCCCGCACACCGACTGCGAACGCTCATACTCGCCCCACCCGCTGCCGGCGAGATAGCCGCGGACGACGAACTCGATGGGGATGACCTCCGCGGCGCGGCCGATCATGATCCGGCCTTCGAGCATTGCGCGCTGCTCGTCGCTCAGATCCGGCAGATCTGATGGATCGGTGGAGCGCAGGTGATCGCCGATGATCGATCGCTGCCGGATGAAATCGAACCATCGCGCACTGATGTCGGTGAGCAGTCTGCCCTTGCCCGGCACCGCGGTGGGGAGGACGACATCGAAGACGCTGATGCGATCGGTGGCGACGATGAGCACGCGCGGCCCGGTCCGCGCCGCGCCCGCCCCGGCGGGCCGGGCGGGCAGGCGGTAGATGTCGCGAACCTTGCCCCGGCGGCGTTCCGGGAGCGGCAGGTCGGTCTCATGGATGGGGGATGTCTTGAGCATAGACGCAGCCTGTCTGAACCTAGGGGAGGGGCGTGGGAGCACTCTATCAGGTCCCGCGATTCAGTGAACCGCGCCGGACCGCGGGCCATTCCGGATCGTTGAACGCGACCGCCCCGCGCGGCCTCGCCGGGTCGGCGCGGCTTGCCAGCGACTGAAATTGGGCCACAATGACGCGGTAGAAACGGGCGTCGCCTAGGATGACCGTCCGCCGCCGCACGCGGCCGGGTGGCAGGTACGGACTGCACATGCTTCGATTCGCCGTCTATGACGAGAAGGGCCGGGCGGACTCCTGGCCCCTGATCAACGCCCACCTGCTCGGGCCGGACGACCTGGTCCTGCGCGGGAAGATCGCCTTCAAGGACGGGCGGATCGTCTGCAAGACGCGCGAGAGCCAGGCCGCGGCCCTCTCTTTGCAGTATGACGCCGGTCGCATGGGCCGGCTCATGCTCCAGACCTGCCTGCTTCCGCCCCGCAAGAAGCCCTACATCCTCTCCGTGGAGCTGGCCCGGCATCGCATCAAGATGTTCATCGCCAAGAGCGAAGAATGGCAGATGTTCGATCTGAGCGAGGATCATCCGGCGATGCGGCACTGGGAGCAGGCGCGGCAGGGGCTGACCGCGGCCCTCACCGCCGACAATCCCGTCAAGGCGGATCGCGCCGCCCGGGCCGCCCTCAACCGAGCCATCGAGGCGACCGAGCGGCTGGCCCTGGCCCACGCGGAGATCCTGCTCCATCGCCGCTACGCCACCCGCCCCGCCTCATCGGTGACCCTGGGCGTGCGGATCTGGCCCGAAAGCGAGGGGAAGGAGCTGAAGGAGTTGATCGCGTCGAACTTCGACCTTCTCATCATCCCCCTGCGATGGAAGGACCTGGAGGTCGAGGAGGGGGTCTACAACTGGGAGCGGGTCGATCGCTGGATGGAGTGGGCCGGGGCGGAAGGCAAGCCGATCGTGGCCGGCCCGCTGCTGGACTTCTCCCGGCGCGCGCTGCCCGAGTGGATGTACGTCTGGCAGCACGACTACGACACCTGCCGCGATCTCGTCTACGAGTACATGGAGCGCGTGGTCCATCGCTATCGCGGGCTGGTGGGGATGTGGAACATCGCCTCCGGGCTGAACGTGAACGAGAACTTCGAGTTCACGCCGGTGCAGATTCTGGATCTGGCGCGGACGGCGAGCCTGCTCGTGCGCCAGAGTCGCAAGGGCGCGCGGACGATGATCGAGCTGCGCGAGCCGTTCGGCGAGCACGGGGCGAATCGCCGACGATCGATCCCGCCCCTCACCTTCGTCGACCAGCTCGTGCAGGGCGGCGTCAAGTTCGACGCGCTCGGCGTGCAGTTGCTCTTCGGGCAGCAGGATTCCGGGCGGGCCAGCCGCGACCTGGCCCAGATCAGCAGCCTGCTGGACAAGTTCTTCCTGCTGGAGACGCCGGTGCTCGTCTCGGCGCTGGGCGTGCCAAGCCAGCCCATCGACGAGGAGGGGGGCTGGTGGCACGAGCCGTGGTCGCCGGACGTGCAGTCCCGATGGATCGCCCGCCTGTTTCCCGTGGCGATGTCCAAGCCTTTCGTCGAGTCGATCTTCTGGACGGATCTGGTCGATCACGATGAGGCGGCGTTGCCGAAGGCGGCGCTGATCGATGAGAGCGGCCGGGCGCGGCCGGCCTTCGCACGCCTCACGGGGATGCGCAAGCGCCTGCGCAAACCGCTGGGGCCGCTGAATCTGCGGGCGGAAGAAGTCGGATCGTGAAGACGGGCTCATCGAGGACGCCCGGGGTGAAGCTCATCGCCCTCCTGGCGGCACTCCTGGTCGGCTGGGCGGCGGGGGCGCGAATCGCCCGACCCGTCACTCGCGAGGCGGGCGACCGGCCTCCGGTTCGTGCCGCGGAGATGCGTCGGCAACTGCCCGACATGCGCATCGGATTGAATCAGGCCCCCGCGGCGGAGTTGATGCTCCTGCCCGGGATCGGCCCCCGCCTCGCGGAAGCGATCGTCGCCGACCGCGCGGCCGGCGGCCCCTACCGACGTCTCGAGGATCTCACCCGCGTGAAGTGGATCGGCCCGGTGGTGGTCGAGCGCATCGCGCCGTACGTGGTGGTGGAGGCGGCGGGGGAGCGTGCGGACGGGCCGCCGGATGATCCTGGGCACTGATCGGCCGCGCCGGACGCCGCCCCGGGGCGAAGGCGGCAGGCCTCCGGGCCTCAGGTTCGTGGTGCGATGATTGCATGGCCGACTCGATCGTGCCGATGACGGGAGGCGGCCGGGCCGCGTTCGGTCAACGCGATCGTCTTCAGACCGGCGGTCCGGCGAGAAACCGAGGACCAACGAAGATGCAGTACGCCCAGCCCGCCCCCCGCCGCTCATGGTGGCATCGAAACTGGAAGTGGTTCGTCCCGGTCGGCGTGTTCGGCCTGATTCTGAGCTGCGTCGGCGTCCCGACGTTGCTCGTCGCCTCCCTGTTCGGGGTCATGAAGTCGTCGGCGGCGTACACCGAATCCCTCGCGCTGGTGCAGGCCGATCCGGAGGTGCGCGAGGCGCTCGGCTCACCCGTCGAGGCGGGGGCCCTGGTGACCGGCAACATCAGCGTCGAGGGATCGTCGGGCCGCGCGGACCTCGCCTACCCGGTCTCCGGGCCCGAAGGTGAAGCGCAGGTCTATGTCCTCGCCGAGAAGTCCGCCGGACAGTGGACCTTCGCGCAGCTCATTGTCGAGATCGAATCGACCGGGGAGACGATCGAGCTTCACGAACCGGTGCTGGGCTCGGCGGAGTGACCGCATCACATCGGCGCGCCGGCCCCCGGCCCCCCGGAAGAACGGACCGATCGCGCTGCGGCACGGCCCATCGGTTCATTCGGCGCCTAGGATCAGCCGACATTCTTTGTAGACGTCCGCCCCCCGATTGTTCGATCGGGAGGGTTGCGCGTGCGCGCTTCCTCTCGGCACAGGCTCAAGCCTTGACGGAATGGCTGCAAACCATCGCGAACACGCCGGCGGTCGACGAACTCGCCGCGCGGATCGAGCGGGGCGGGGCGGTGTCGGCGCGCGGGGCGGCCGGGTCGAGCACGATCCAGCTCGCCGCCGCCCTGCGGCGGCGGTTGAACCGGCCGATCCTCCTCGTCGTCGCCCATCTCGATGATGCCGACGAGGCCCTCGATGAGCTGGACGCGCTGAAGATCAACGCGGCAAAGCTGCCGGCGATGGAGGTCGTGCCCGGCGAGACGTCGGTGAACCTCGAACTCCTCGCCGAGCGGCTGACGCTCGTCCGCCGCCTCGCCGAGGGTGATATCCCGAGGGTGCTCGTCGCGCCGATCCAGGCCCTCATGCAGGCCGCGCCGGGGTCGGAGGCGCTGGCCGAGATGTTGCGGATCATCCGGCCCGGCGATGAGGTCGCGCTCGACGAGCTGGCCGGGTGGCTGGATCGCGGCGGCTACCGGCGCGTCCAGACCATCGAGACGGGCGGCGAGTTCGCGATCCGCGGGGGGATTGTCGATCTCTTCCCGCCCGGCGGTGAGCCGGCCCGCATCGATCTCTTCGGCAACGAGGTCGAGGGTCTCTTCGCCATCGACCTGGACACGATGGGCTCCGACCGCCGGCTCGAGTCGCTGGAGCTGGTCGCCGCGACGGTGGATCAGATCCAGACCGATCAGGGCACCGGTTCCGTCATCGACTATCTTCCGGGGGCGGCGGCGACGGCCGTGCTTGCCGAGGTCGTCGAGATCACCGAGCAGGGGCGCAGCTACTTCGATCGCGTCTCCGATGCGCGCGGGATCTTCGGACCCCCGGCCGTGTTCCAGGCGATCGGGCAGCGCTGCCGCTCCGTCGTCGATGTCAACCAGTTCGCCTCGGGCTCGGCGCCGGATGCGCTCATCGAGCTGCCCGTGCGCGTCCTGCCCACGTTCGACGAGGTCGTCTCGCGCAGCGTCGCCGAGCTGGGCGAGCTGGCCGGCGAGGCGGAGACGGTCGTCCTCTGTCAGAACGAGGGCGAGGCCGATCGCATGCGCGAGCTCCTCGCCGAGCATGCGCCGGGCGCGAATATCGAGGTGCAGACGCATTACCTGCATCGCGGGTTCATCTGGGATCGTGGCGGCGGCAAGCGACCGATCGCGCTCGTGCCGAATCACGAACTGCTGCACCGCTACCAGACGCGTCGGCGGATCCGCCGCCTCGCCGCGGGGAGAACGATGGATGCGTTCATCGATCTGCAGGTGGGCGATTTCGTCGTGCACCGCGATCACGGCATCGCGCGTTTTCTCGGCCTTCGCGCGCTGGACGGCGTGGGCGGCGACTCGGAGGAGTTCCTCACGCTGGAATTCGCGCGGGGGGCGAAGCTCAACGTCCCCGCCGCCCGCATCGACGTTGTCCAGAAGTACATCGGCGCCTTCACCGGCACGCCGGAGCTGTCCACGCTGGGCGGGAAGCGCTGGAAGCGGCAGAAGGAGAAGGTCTCGGAGGCGGTGCGCGACCTCGCCGCGGAAATGCTCCGACTCCAGGCCGCGCGCGAATCCCAGCCCGGCGTGCGCTTTCCCGCCGACACGGCCTGGCAGCACGAGTTCGAGGCGGAATTCCCGTACGAAGAAACGGACGATCAGCTTGCCGCGATCGCGGCGGTGAAGCGCAACATGTCCGACGAGCGGCCGATGGATCGGCTCGTGTGCGGCGACGTCGGCTTCGGCAAGACCGAGGTCGCCATCCGCGCCGCGTTCAAGGCCGTCGAGTACGGCAAGCAGGTGGCGGTGCTCGTGCCCACCACCGTTCTCGCCGAGCAGCACGAGCGCACCTTCCGCCAGCGCTTCGCCGATTACCCGTTCATCATCGAGACGATAAGCCGGTTCAAGACCGCCCGGGAGCAGAAGGAGATTCTCGAGAAGCTCAAGCGCGGACGGCTGGATGTCGTCATCGGCACCCATCGCCTGCTCAGCCGGGACGTCGACTTCGCCGATCTCGGCCTCGTCATCGTCGACGAGGAGCAGCGGTTCGGCGTCGAACACAAGCAGAAGCTGCTGGCGTTCCGCGCCACCTGCGATGTTCTGACGCTCAGCGCCACGCCGATTCCGCGCACGCTGCACATGGCGCTGCTGGGATTGCGGGACATCAGTTCGCTGTCCACCCCGCCGCTCGACCGGCGGGCGATCGTCACCGAGGTGATCCCGTACAATACGCGGCGGATTCAGCAGGCGATCGCGCGCGAGCTGGCCCGGGAGGGGCAGGTGTTCTTCGTCCACAACCGCGTGCACAACATCCGGTCCGTCGCCGACGACGTGCAGCGGATGGCGCCCGAGGCGCGAGTCCTCGTCGGGCACGGGCAGATGCCCGTCCGACAACTCGAATCGGTGATGCTGAAGTTCGTGCGCGGCGAGGCGGACATCCTCGTCTGCACCACCATCATCGAATCCGGCATCGACATCCCCACCGCGAACACGATGATCGTCAACGAGGCGAACATGTTCGGCCTCTCCGAGCTGCACCAGCTTCGCGGACGCGTCGGACGGTACAAGCATCGCGCCTACTGCTACCTGCTGCTGCCGAAGAGCCGGACGGTGACCGAGAAGGCGATGAAGCGGCTCCAGGCGGTGGAAGACTTCTCGATGCTGGGGGCGGGGTTCAAGATCGCCCTGCGCGACCTGGAGATCCGCGGGGCGGGCAATCTCCTCGGGGCCGAGCAGTCCGGCCACATCGCCGCCGTGGGCTACGAGATGTACTGCCAGCTCCTCGAGCAGGCGGTGGCGGACCTGAAGAACGAGCGGAAGGTGCGCGCCGTCGACACCACCGTCGACCTGGGCGTCACCGGCTCACTGCCCCGCGGGTATATCCCCTCCGACGCCCGGCGCATGGACGCCTACCGCCGCGTCAGCCAGGCCGACGATCACGCGGCGCTCGAGAAGATCAGGGGAGATCTCGTCAGCGCCTACGGCGACCTGCCGCAGCGGACCGAAGTCCTCTTCGACCTCGCGGAGATCCGCATCTCCGCCACGCACCTCGGGGTGCGTTCCATCGCCCGGCATGATGATGACATCATCTTCCGCACGGGCCGGCCCGGCGATCTCGAGGATCACATGCGCGGGGCGAAGGGGACCCTGCGGATGGTCGGTGACGTCGATGCCGCGGGTCTGACGACGGTGTATTACCGCCCGCCGAAAGCGTTCCTTGAGGAGTCCTCGCTGCTGACGGTCCTCCGCCGCCGGCTGAAGGGCGAGGCGGTGCGGGCGTCGGTGATCTCCGCGGCGCGGTAGACTCCCGGCTCGATGGATGCCCGCACCGTGGTGTTGCTCGTTGTGCAGGCGGCGCTGGCCGTCGTCGCCCTGCATCTGCTCAATCGGCGGGTGTTCCCGCACATGCGGGTGGCCCGTCAGCCGGAGCTGGTCGCCGACGTCTGGGCCCCGCTGGCGATGGTGCTGCCGCTGCTGTTTCTGGCCGGGCGGGTGGAGGCGACGGTTCGAGGCGTCGGGTGGGCGCCGATCGGCGGGCCGATCTGCGTCGGCGCGCTGGCGCTGGGGGCGGCGCTCATAACCGGCCGAGGCGAAGCGCAGGCCGACCGGCCGGGGGGGGCGGCCCTGCTGTGTTGGGCCGGCGCGGGGCTCGTCCTGCTCATGCTCGGGGCCGCCCACGATCTGAGCATCTGGACGGGGCAGTGCATCTTCGCCCTTGCCGCGGTCCTGCTGTGGCTGAACACGCCCGCCCTTGCGCATCCCGGGTCAGGCGGGGCCGCGCACCGGCCCCTCGGCGGAGAGCTCTCAATGGCCTTCGTTCTTCTCTGCGCGATCGGGCAGGGCATGACGGGCCTGGTCATCGGCGATCGGGGTCTGCCGATCAGCGCGGCGATGATGGTGGCGTACGCCGGCGCGGTCGGCGCGGGCGCGGCGGTGATCGCCGGACCGGGGTGGGCGATGCGGATCGGCGGCTGGGCGGCGGCGATCGGCATGCTCCTGGGCATCGGCCTCATCTCCCTGCTCCGCCTCCTGCCCCAGGCCATCGCCGTCACCCTCTATCCGCACGCGGCGGTGCGGCCGGAGGTCGCCCACAGCTTCGGCGCCTACGCTCTGGAGGCCATCCTGCTGCTGCTGGCGCCCGCGGCGGCGGCGGGGGCGCTGCGGCTGCCCCGCCCCCCCGTGGCCTGGCTTGGCGCGGCCATCCTCCTTGCCGGCGCCCTTGTCGCGACATGGCGGGTCGCGAGCCTGAGCTGACCCCGGATATTGTGTAGCGGACCGGAGAGAGATGACGATGGATAGGGTTCCCGACAGGCCGCCCGGACCCCGGAAGCCGAGCCCTCCGGACCCCGGGCGAGGCGGGACCGAGTCGAAATCCCACCCGGATCCGCAGATGGTCAGCACCAACCAGCGACAGATTCTGCCCACCACCCGCAGGTCGATCACGCACAAGTTCGCCATCGCCGGCCACGAGGGGTATCTGACCATCGGCCTGTTCGAAGACGGCTCGCCGGGTGAGATCTTCATCAAGGTCAGCAAGGAAGGCTCGACACTCTCGGGCCTCATCCAGGGCTTCTGCCGCGCCTTCAGCCTCGCCCTCCAGTACGGCCTGAGCATCCAGGATGCCGTCGATCGTTTCCGCGGGATGCGTTTCGACCCGATGGGGCCGACGAACAATCCCGATATCCCCGAGGCGTCGAGCATCCTCGACTACGTCGCCCGCTACCTGGAACTGTATTCCCAGCGCCAGGGTCTGCTGGAGGGCGGGGAACGGAAGCCGGAGACGGCGCGGGGAACGCCCGGCGATTCGCCCGCACGCCCCTGATTCACCCGCAACCGATCACGACTCGAACGCATCATCGGCCGGAGGCGACCAGCCCTCGGCCTTCGCCTCCTTCATGACCCGATCGATGCGTCGGGCGACGAGGTCGGTCGCGGCCCGCGTGATCGTCGTCTCCGGCTCCCGGTCCCCGGAGTCCGAAGCACCTGCTGCTTCCGAGCCGTCATCAACTCCCGGGGACTCCACGAGCGGGTGGAGCGATCGGCTCTCCTGAAGCAGTCTGGCCAGCGGCCCGAGCTGCCGCCTGTTCGAGACGGCCGCGTCCACCCAGCCGGACGGGGCCATCGTGCGGAAGCTGTGCGGCTCGATCCAGGCGTGACGCTCGATGACCTCGGCGGCGCGTGGAGGCGGGAGCTTGAACGAGACATGCACCGCCCGCCCGTCCCTGGCCGGATTGACGAACGTGAGCAGCTTCGGCCGCTTGCGGCCGCCGCCGGGCCCGGGCAGCTTGTACGCCCGCCCACCCCACTGGGCGGCGGAGAACACGCCCGGCAGGGCCGCGAGGATCGTGTTGACCTCCCCCAGCAGGCGGCTGACGCGATCGTTCATGACGCGGGCATTCAATACCGCCCTGCCCGGCCGATCAACGCCGGTCCGGCCGGCTTGGCTCTCCTCCTCTTGACCGGCCTCGCCGGGGCACTAGAATCGCCCCTTTCCCCACGCATGGGGCCGTCGGTGAGCCGCTGTGAGCGGTGCGCCGCATGGGGCGTTCGATCGCGGCTGACGAACGCTCTCGCCTCTGGGGAAGCGCCGCGGATGAGGTTTCGGCGACGCCGAACACTGAACCCGCGCTCGGATCTGGTTTTCCGGGGAGGAGTTCGGTTGTTCGGGCCTTCCGCCGATGCGAAGATACACAGCAGCATCACTGGCCCGTGGTGTAATAGGTAACACACCTGGTTTTGGTCCAGGCATTCCAAGTTCAAATCTTGGCGGGCCAGCTTACTGATCACGGGCGAAACCGTCCGGAGACGATCAGGATGGCCGGCCGCCTCCAGGAGCGGGCCGCGACGGCGTGAACGCAGAGACGCAACATCCGGGCCGGCCGAGTTCCGCCCGGCCCCTGGCCGCGATCATCCTCGCCGCGGGCAAGGGTGAGCGGATGAACAGCGATCGGCCCAAGGTCGTGCACGAAGCGGCGGGCCGGCCGATGGTGTGGTGGGTCGTCGATGCCGTCCGCCGCGCCGGGGCCGAGCCCATCGTCCTCGTGATCGGGCACGGCGCCGACGAGGTCCGCGCCGTCTTCGAAGGCGAGGATGCCGACCTGCGCTACGCGATCCAGGACGAGCAGCTCGGGACGGGCCATGCCACGCTCTGCGCCCGGCCCGCGCTGGCCGGGTTCGAGGGCGATGTGCTCGTCCTCGCCGGCGACGGGCCCCTCATCCGCGCCTCGACGATCGAGACGATGCGCGCCCGCCAGCTCGAGACGAACGCGTCGGCCACGCTGGCGACGTCGATCGTTGATGATCCCGCCGGATACGGCCGTATCGTGCGCGATGCGGACGGGCGGTTCGAGGCGATCGTCGAGCACAAGAACGCGACCCCGCAGCAGCGGGCGATTCACGAGATCTACCCGAGCTACGCATGCTTCGACGCCGCGCTGCTTTTCGAGCTGCTCGCGGCGCTCCAGCCCAACGAGCTGACCGGCGAGTATTACGTCACCGACATTCCCGAGCGGATGCGCCGCGCCGGTCGGCGGGTGGAGCTGGTCGACGCCGTCCCGCCCGAGGACGTGCTGTCGGTGAACACGCCGGGGCAGCTCGCGGAGGTGGATGCCGTTTTGAGATCAAGGATGGAGGCCGCTCAGCCATGATCGCGCCGGATCAGCACGAGCTGAAGATCTTCGCCGGTCGGACCGGGATGGGGCTCGCCACGTTGATGTGCGAACACCTGGGGCTGACCCTGGCGCGGGGACGGCGGGAACTGTTCCCCGACGGTGAGCTCATCGTCAAGGTGGATGAGGACGTGCGCGGACGCGACTGCTTCATCGTGCAGTCCACGTGCGATCCGGTGAACACGAACCTGATGGAGCTGCTGATTTACATCGACTGCCTGCGGCGGGCCTCGGCGCGCCGCATCACCGCGGTCATTCCCTATTTCGGCTATGCCCGGCAGGATCGCAAGGACGAGGGGCGGGTGCCCATCACCGCCAAGCTGGTGGCGAACCTGATCACCGCCGCCGGCGCCGACCGCGTGTTATGCATGGATCTTCACGCGGCTCAGATCCAGGGCTTCTTCGACATCCCCGTCGATCATCTCTCCGCCGCCCCGGTGCTGCTGGAGCACTTCGCCCGGATCCGCGACGAACTGGAGGATCTGGTGCTCGTCTCCCCGGACGTGGGCAACGTGAAGGTGGCCAACATGTACGCCAACCTGCTGCACGCGGAGCTGGCGATCATCGACAAGCGGCGCCAGACGGGTGAGGAGGTCGCCGTCAAGAACCTCATCGGCGACGTGAAGGGCCGGCCGGTGCTGATGGTCGACGACATGATCTCGACGGCGGGGACGATCTGCGAGGCGGCGAGGCTCGTGCGGGAGCGGGGGGCGCGCACCGTCTTCGCCGCCGCCACCCATCCCGTGCTCATCGGACCCGCCCTCCAACGCCTCCGCGAGGCCCCCATCAGCCAGGTGGTGGTGACCGACACGATCCCCGACGGGCCGCGCCTGGAAACCATCAGCGAGAAACTGAAGATCCTCACGGTCGCCAAACTGCTTGGCGAAGCCGTGCATCGCATCCATCACGACCTGTCCATCTCGGCCCTCTTCCGCGACGCCGCGGAGACGAAACGGTGAGCGATCGCCCCCGGCCCGGGATGAACCCCGTCCCTGAATCAAGCGCACCCTCGCGTAAGGAAACGAAGGATGAAACACGAGACCCCCACCCTCACGGCTCAGCCACGCCAGCGCACGGGAAGTCGCTACGCACGGCGGCTGCGCCAGGCGGGCCGGCTGCCCGCGGTGATCTACGGCCACAAGGTCGAGCCCGTTTCGGTCAGCGTGGATGAGAAAGAGATCCTGCACTTCATCCGGCACGGCGCGCACGTGATGAAGCTGGCCATCGAGAACGGCAAGACGGAGACCTGCCTCGTCAAGGACCTCCAGTTCGGCTACCTCGGCGACGACGTGATTCACGTGGACTTCGCCCGCGTCAACCTCCAGGAGCAGGTGACGGTGAACGTGCACCTGGCCTACGTGGGCACGCCCGAGGAGGCGCACCACGCCGGGGCGATCCTGCGGCACGATCACACCGAGCTGGCTGTGACCTGCAAGGTGTCGGAGATCCCCGAGGAGATCAAGGTCGATCTCTCGAAGATGAAGGGGATGCACCTGCTGGCGGGGGCCGTCGAGCTGCCCTCCCACGTCGCGCTGGCCGAGGATCCGGAGACCATGATCGCCTCCATCACCTACGTGAAACGCCACGCGGAGGTGGGTGAAGAGGCCGAGGTCGAGGTCGAGCCCGGCGAGCCGGAGGTCATCACCGAAGCCCGGGCCGAAGACGAGGGCGGGGCGCCCGAGAAGCCCGAGCCCGCCGACAGCGAGACGGAATCGTCATGAAGCTCATCGTGGGACTTGGCAATCCCGGTCCCGGGTACGTCGACACCCGCCACAACGTGGGGTTCGACGTCCTCGATCGCCTCGCCCGCCGCTGGGCGCCGGGCGAGGTCGCCCGGAGCAAGTTCCACGGCGTGCTCATCGACGGCGTCTTCCAGGATCACCGCATCCTTCTTCTCAAACCCACCACCTACATGAACCGGGCCGGGCTGAGCGTCGCCGAGGCCGTCCGGTTCTACAAGCTCGATCCCGCCGACGCGCTGCTCGTCATCGTCGACGACGTCGCCCTGGCCTGCGGCCTCATCCGCCTGCGGCCGGGCGGAGGGCCCGGCGGGCACAACGGGCTCGCCGACATCGAGCAGAAACTGGCCACGTGTGACTACGCGCGCATGCGCATCGGCATCGACCCGCCCGGCGAGATTCCCCAGAAGGACTACGTTCTCGGCCGTTTCCGCCCCGATCAGCTCGAGCGGGTCACCCCGGCCCTGGATGAGGCCGTCGAGGCCGCCGCGTGCTGGGTCGTCCACGGCAGCGAGGAAACGATGAATCGATTCAACCGCAGGCAGACCGCCTGACCGAACCAACGAGGTTTCCATGACCGACAAGCAAACAAACACGTACGAGGGGCTGTTCCTCTTCCCCCAGGCGACGGCCGCGAATCTCCAGGCTGCCGTCGATCATCTCACCGACCTGCTCAAGCGGGCGGAGGCGGAGGTGATCAGCCTTCGCAAGTGGGATGAACGCCGGCTGGCCTACGAGATCAAGGGCAACAAGCGCGGCGTGTACTTCCTCGTCTACTTCCGCGCCGACCCCACCCGCGTGGCCGATCTGGAACGCGGCTGCAACCTCTCCGAGCAACTGCTCCGCTCCCTCATCACCCGCGCCGATCACATCCCCGCCGAGGAGATCGAGGCCGCGGACGGCCGGGCGCAACTGGCCGACGAGATCCGGCTCCACGACAGCGATGAGGGCTCGGATCGATCGGGCCGATCCGGATCGTCCGCGAGCGGAGGCGATCAGAGGGGCGGGGAGACGCAAGGACGCGAGGGCGAGCGGCAGGCCCAGGCCGTCGGCGCCGCGCCCGAGGCGGCGACGGAATCCCCCGAGAAGCCCGCCGAGGCCTGATTCGGCCGCTTCCGCCCCTGATTCGCGCCCCGCCGCCCGCGGAGACGCTACCCTGATGGAGACCGGGGCTCACTGCTCGGGAGGATACGCCATGGCTGACTACAACAAGGTGCTGCTCATGGGCCGGCTCACGCGGGACATCGAGCTTCGATACACCTCCAACAACCAGGCGGTGGCCAACATCGGCCTCGCCGTCAACCGACGCTGGCGCTCCAAGGAGGGCGAGGACCGGGAGGAGACGACCTTCGTGGACTGCGAGGCGTGGGGCCGCACCGCCGAGGTCATGAGCCAGTACCTCAGCAAGGGACGGCCCGTCTTCGTCGAGGGCCGCCTCAAGCTCGACCAGTGGCAGGACAAGGACGGCTCCAACCGCTCCAGGCTCCGCGTGGTCGTCGACAACTTCCAGTTCATCGACAGCCGGGGAGAGGGGGGCGGGGGCGGCGTCCCCGCCTCCGCCGGCGCCTCCCGGGGCGGCGACGAGCACCAGCCCATCGACGAGGACGACATCCCCTTCTAGAGAATCCCGCGCCGCCGCGTGAGCCGGCGCCGCCGCCCGCCAATCATGCGGGTCACAACTCATCCCTCGCTGGGGCGCGAAACGCGCTCCTAACTTTCTTCCTTCCCCTCCCCGAAAGGACAGCGAAGCATGGCCAGAAACATCGAACTGCTGCTGCTTCAGACCGTCGAGCATCTCGGCATCGTCGGCGACATCGTGCGCGTCAAGCCCGGCTACGCCCGCAACTATCTGCTCCCGCACGGCCTGGCGGAGTTCCCCACGCCCTCCCGCATCGAGGCGCTGAAGGAAGAGCGCGCCCGCGCCCGCGCCGAGCTGGCCGCCCTCCGCAAGGAGCGCGAGGAACTGCTCGCCATCATGAAGGAGGTCACCGTCACCCTCGTCCGAAGCTGCAACGACAAGGGCCATCTCTACGGCTCGGTCACGCAGCGCGACATCTCCGACGGCCTCCAGGAACTGGGCTACAACGTCGACGCCCGCGCGGTGCGCCTCAGCGCCGCCATCCGCAACATCGGCGAGCACACCGTGCCCATCCAGTTCGACAAGGATCTTCGCGCCGACATCACCGTCATGGTCGAGCCCGATCAGCCGCTGGAGGAACGCGAGGAGATGGAGTTCGACGATGAGGGCAACCTGATCGAGAAGACCGACGAGGAGCCGCGCGGACGCGGCCGCCGAAAGCCCCGCCACCGCGCGCGGGACGAGGAGGCGCCGCAGAGCGCCGAGCCGGCCGCCGAACCCGCGGCGACCGAAGCGTCGGCGCCGCAAACCGAACCCGCCTCGTAGACGAAAAGCATCGCGCTTCCGGTCTGATTACGCGCTATCAAAGCCCCGGCACTCCCGTGCCGGGGCCTTCCTTCTCGATCATCACAGGCCTCATCACTCTCCCGGCTCAGTCGGCCCCTTCATCCGCATCCGGTCTGTGCTCCGCCAGCCGCCACGCGGCGCCGCACCCGGGACAGATTGTGCAAGCGTCCGGTTCGGTCGGCAGCAGCCGCAGATGGTGATAGCAGGACGGGCATCGTCGCGCGGCCAGCACGCCGTTGCTTGTATGTCGCAGCAGCGCGGCCGTCAGAATCGGCGACATCGCGATCACGATCACGATCGCGATCACCGCGCAGGCCCAGTCCCAGATGGGCGCCAGGCGCACGCCGTTGACATGGGGAAGGAAGAGGATGATGATCGCCGCCGCGAGCCCGACCAGGAACAGCCATATCTCGCGCCACGGGAAGCGGTGTCGCTTGTGCCAGGCCCGCGCCGCCTCCAGTTCCTCGCCGGTGAGCTTCAGCGCCGCAGGCACCTCGTTGTACGGACACAACACGACCGCTCGACCCCGGTCGTCCCGACGCGTGTATTGCCTGCGCTTCAGCCGCAACATCGACCCGCCTCCGGCCGTGGGGAAGAAACGGTTTAATCCCCCAGAATCGCGTTGATGCGATCCATCACCGCATCGTCAAGCTCCAGATCGCTGGCCTTGACGTTGTCGAGAATCTGCGCCGGCCGCGAG
>JAXHTH010000323.1:0-21680 GCA_034211115.1 Planctomycetota bacterium
CGTGCTCAATGTCTCGATCGATGCGCGGACGAATGTATCGCCGCACATCCCCGATCGCGTCACCATTTGCGCCGCATCCCACACCTCCGGCTCGAACAATTCCACCTCATCGCAGCGCAGCTTGTGCACGCGATGGCCGCGCACCGCCCGCTCGGACTGGCTCAGCACCTCGACCGCCGAGCCGTTGACCAGCGAGACCATGCGGCCGGTGATGCGGCCGGCGACGAGATCGCGGAACACATCATCTTCGAGAAGCTGCTTGAGATAGCCGTACATCTTGGAGGATTGATCCAGCGATCCACCGAGGATGCGGACCTGGATGCCGGGCTTGAAGAGCATGTCGAGCAGCGTGACGATCGCGCCGATCTGCGTCTTCCCGCCGCCGCGATTGGCCCAGACCACACACTCGCGCGGCAGGCGATCCTCGAAGAACGCGTGGCTGATGTACTCGAACGGCGCATCGTGGCCATCGATGAGCGGCCGGCGCGGCATGCGGAACCCGAGCACCGTCTTGATGTAGGCGTGGAGCTGATCCTCCGTCTCGGGTCGGACGAGACGCACCGCGCGGCGGATCGACACGGGCGCGAGGCTCGTGCTTTTCGCAGACGACGACGGCCGATCGCTGATCGAGGCGGCCGCGGCGACTCCGGGGGCTGCGGGGGCTGCGGGGGCTCCGGGGGTCATGCGTCCGCCTCCCCGATGCGCTGAAGCGCCGCGAGGATGGCCTTTTCGCTCGGCGCGGGCGGCGTCGATCCTTCTCCTGACGATGCGCTCTGCTCGTGATGCTGCGCGAACACGCCAAGGTCCGTCTTGAGCAGGTCGACGCACGCCTTGCGCGACAGCTCCGTCGGCTCGTCGGCCGAGGCGATGGCCAGCAGGTGCATCGCCACGTTCGCTCGGTACCGGCTCAGGAGCATCTGCGTCCTGACATCTTCGAGCCGGGACACGCCTTCGAGCGTCTGCATCGTGGGATCGTGCCGCGCGAGCGAGGCGATCTCGTGCAGTTCGATGTCCAGCTCCGCGGCAATCTCCGCCGGAGACCGCTTCGCCTCGACGATCTTCTCGATGATCTGCCGGCGCATCGCCTTGCTGTTGAAGCGGCGCTTGCGGGATGGTTCTTTGGGCTGGTCGGTCATGGAGAACTCCCCGGGCATGGAATGGTGAGAGAAACCCCGTCTCCCGCTACGCCCCATCGAGCTGGAGAATGCGCACGAGCGCTTCCGACCGATCACGCGCGACATCGCTCAATCGCGCAAACAGGCTCCGCCGCTGCGGGGCGGTCAAAAAGAACGTCACCGCGTGCGGCATCGTCTCCAACTCCGGGGGCGGCGCGGGCGGAGGCGGCGGATCGGTCAATTGCATGAGCTTCTCGATCGCCGCGGCGTCGTCCGGCACGAGGTGCGCCAGATCCTTCGCATCCATCTCCTCCGCGAGCCTGCGCAGCAGCGCCCCGCGCCGCTGCGGATCATCGCGGCCCTCGAGGCGATTGAGTGTCAAGAGCAGCAGGCGCGCCCGCTCGTCATCGACATCCCACACATCGCAGCGCGCTTCGACATACCCCAGCCGACGCAGCGCTTCCAGACGATGATGACCGTCCAGAACCTGATACCCGCGCGCGGACGGATGCGGCCGCACAATGAGCAGTGGATACTGGCCCGACCGTCGAATGTGCTCGACGAGCTTGCCCAGCAGATCGTCCGGCATCCGATTGGCGTTCTCGGGATGCGATTCGAGATCATCAAGCGCGATTGTCTTCATTGTGATCCCCCCGCGAGCGGGTTGCGATGATCGAAGAGGTAATAGACCGGCCGCGTCACCAGCCGATCGCGTGCGGCGGCGAGTAGATCATCAGACTTAAGTTTGTCCAGGCGATCGAGTGTCGTGTATGACGCGGTGCGATACCAGTGCCGCAGCTCCTTCGCGAACCAGCGTTGATCGACCGCACGGCATTGGGACAAGCGCTCCTGCACCAGACGTCGCGAGGCGAGGTGCGCCGGCTCGATCGCCAAACGATGCAGCACATCCATCAACCGCGCATCGGCCGGATGCGGCGGGCGGTCGTACCGGATCATCCCCGCCCGCTGACAGAACGGATGCACGCGCCCCATCGCGGCCAGCGCCTCGGTGTAGATCGTCTCGCCGTGCTCGAGCGCGTGTCGAACCAGCCGCACGGCCAGGCCGAGGCCGCGCCATTGCGGGTCGACCACGACCCGCGTGATCGTCCGCACTTCGCGGTTGAGCATCTCGGCCGCAGCCTTCTGACCGAACCCGCGATACCGGTTGCCCGTGGCAACGTCGCGCAGCCGGCAGGCGAGATGAGGCAGCGATCGCAGCAGCACGCCGACGATGCGGTGCTCTTCGCGCCGGCCGAGATGACGACCCGCCACCGTCGGGGCGTCGTAGCGCAGGCGGTAGACGGTCGTCACCGCCCCGGCCCGCACGCTCCGGTAATGAAACGCCGCGAGACGTTTGAAGTCGGCGATCTCGCCGGGCTCCAGAACCAGTTCATCGGCGGGCGACGGCCCGGGGAGGCCGGCGAAGCGCGCCCGCAGCGCATTCGATGCCGCCTTTGCGCCTCCGCCGGTTACGAGTTGATCATCATCCGCCGTCGCCTTCATCGCGTCAGCACCTCGATCCCCTCATCCAGTCCCTTGTGAATGAGCACATCCGGATCGAGCGCTTCGAGAATGTCATCGTGCGTCGTGGCACAGATGAACGTGTGGCCGGTGCGTTTCGTCCAGCGGCGCATGCTGCGCGCGATGTTCTTCGCGGTGAGGCGATCGAGCGTGGCGCCGAACTCATCGGCGATCACCATGGCACCTGCGCCGCCCGCCGCTTCCACCGCCCCCCGCTCCGCCAACTCGATCGTCTGCGCCAGGCGCAACCGGTATCGCTGCCCGTCGCTGAGCTGGCTCGGGCAGCGCAGCATGACGAACGCATCGCCCAGCCCGGCCATCGCGAGCAGCGCCGTCACCCGCGCCAGATCCAGACCCGGCCCGTCGAAGACATCCACCAGCGGCACTTCCGGGGGCGCCGGCAGATCATCGAACCGGATCACCGGCCATCCCGCCTCCCCGCAGCGCCAGGCGATCAGGTTGAGGATCGTCGTCTTCCCGCCCCCGGACGGGCCGGTGACGAACACCACGCCCGCGAACGGCAGCGGGATCGTGCACCGCGGCACGACGGCCAGGAGACGCTGCTCATCAACGCCCAGCCCGAACATCGACGCCGTCTCGAGCACGCGCTGCGACGGGCGGACGGCGGTCTCGACCGATCGTTCGATCTCAACGCTCCGCATCGGACCCCTCCCCGGCGCCGGCCTCATCGATGAGGGCCCGGATGCGCTCGACCTCGCGCCGCACGTGATGGAGGCTGATCCCCAGCCGGGCGGCGGCATCGCGCTGCGTCAGACCCTGGAGGAAGATCAGCTCGCCGACCCGCCGGCGCGTGTGCGGCCAGCGCCGGCCGGCGCGGAGGATGAACGAGAATCCCGGCGAGTTGACGTGCTCGATGAGCCGCTGGACGCGCTGCCGCACGCCGCGCGGCCGCGAGCCCATCACCCGTGCGACCTCCGCCGCGTCCATCCCCCGGTCGTAGATGCCCCGCAGCAGGGCCCGGTCGGAGGCGGTGAGGTAGTCGGCCCGATCGAGCAGCCGTTCGACGACGCCCCGCCTGTGGAGCGGCTCCTCGGCTCGGGTCCCGGACGGTGATGCGTACACAACATCTGCTCCCATAATGACTTGTGTGACGACCCCAAACATCCCGAAACATGCGGTATTTTCTCACTTGCAAACTCTGTCCGCCTGTTTACACTACCCTCCGGAGAGAATCAAGACCGAGTTTGCAGATTTGTAAACTTTTTGTGATGGGAGCCCCTCATGTCACCGCCGATGCCGGCGATCGGCCGGCTCATCCGCTCCTGCCGCCGCGAGGCCGGCCTCACCCAGGACGCGCTCGCCAGGGCCATCGGATGCAGCAAGGCCCACCTGTCCCTCATGGAGTCGGGGCAGCGGAGCGTCTCGCCCGACCGGGCGCGGCGGATCGAGGCCGCCCTCGGCCTCGAGGACGGCCGCATCGTCGCCGCCGTCCACTGGGGCGCCATCCCCGCGGACATGCGGGCGCGGGTCGAGCAGTCCGAGGAATCCTCCCGACGCCTCGCGGCCCGGCTGCGGAAGGCGCTGCGCGATGAGAATCCGGCCGAGGCGCTGCGGCGACTGGTCGAGGAGCACGCCTCGAACGTCGATGCCCCCCTGCCCCTGGCGCGGCGGATCCCGGTGATCAACTCGATCGCGGCCGGCTACCCGGCCGAGTTCACGGACCTGGACTATCCCGCCTCCATCGCCGATGAGTACATCGCCTGCCCGGACGTGACGGATCCCGATGCGTTCGCGGCGCGGGTGGTGGGCGATTCGATGGCCCCGCAGTACGGCGAGGGAGAGATTGTCGTCTTCTCACCGGCGCTGCCCACCCCGTCCGGCAGCGACTGCTTCCTGCGGCTGGATCCGGACAACGAGACGACGTTCAAGCGTGTCTATTACGAGGATGACGGCGAGACGATCCGTCTTCAGCCGCTGAACAACGCCTACCCGCCCCGCCTCGTCCCCCGCGAGCACGTCACCGGCATCTACGCCGCCGCGTACGTGATGCGGAAGGTGGGACGGTGAATGAGGCCGAGAAGGTCTGGAAACGCTGGGGACCGCCGAGAGCCGCTGAGGACAGAGTTGAAATGCTGCAAGCCGAAGGTTGAAACGGAGCGGCATCAGGCGGGAATGATGCCTGACCAGGGTTTTGACGCTTCGGCGTGTTGACGTTTCGACGTTTTGTTCCCCCCTCCCCGGCTCCGCGTTTCAAACCTGATGCGCACATCCGCCGGCGTAGGCGCGCAAAAGCCGCAACACGACCGAATGGATCTCCACTGGCGACAGTTGAGTTCCCTTTACGGGTCGCTCGCGCAGCGATGTTACGCGCGGTGCACCCGATCACAGCGCAACACACGACATACGGAGGATGAAATCGATGAAGGGATCATTCCACATGCGGTCTCTCGGACTGATGACCGTCGGTATCTTCGCACTCATCGGCATGTGCCTGGTGAGCGCACCGGCGAACGCGGTGGTCCACGAGGTCGAGCAGGTGGGGCTGGAGTTCGTTCCGGCCGAGCTCACCGTCGCCCCCGGCGACACCGTCCGGTGGACCTGGACCAGCGGACTTCACACCGTCACCTCGGGAAGCAACTGCACCTTCGACGGCATTCACTTCGATGCTCCGCTCAACAGCGGGCATCCGACGGCGGAGTACGTGATCCCGGGCGACTTCTCCGGCACGATCGATTACTTCTGCGAGCCGCACTGCACGCTGGGGATGGCTGGTGTCATCACGGTCGAGGCCTCCTGCCCGGCGGACTTTGATGGCGACGGCGCGGTGACCACCGCTGACCTGCTCACGCTGCTCGGCGCCTGGGGCACCAGCGAGGGTGATGTGGACGGCGACGGCGACACGGACACCGCTGATCTGCTCGAACTGCTCGGCGCGTGGGGCGCGTGCCCGTAACGAACCGAGTCGAGACACGGCCGACCCGCGGCCCTGAATGACTGATCAGACCCCGCCAGTTGGTTTGGCGGGTTTTTTTATGGCTGGTTTTTGGCTCTTGGCTCCTGGCTGGTGGCGTTGGCCGGCGGCTGGTTTCGGTATGGAGCATCGTTGCTCGGTCGCGAAAGACGGGGACAAGCCCCGTCACAGAACGGGCTTTGATCCCTGATCCCTCATCGCCTATCGCTCATCGCTTCGCCCTTGATAAATCTATGAAGCAAGCCTCCTCCGCGGCTCTCCGCGTTTCAAGCTAGACTGATGTCATGCCTCCCCGCACCGTCGATGCCGTGATGCTCGAGGCGCACGCCGCTTCGTTTGCGGAGCGCGCGATCGCCGACGAAGGCGAGCTGAACGCCCTGTCCCTGGCGCTGTCGATGCTCGACCTGACGACGCTGGAGGGGAAGGACTCGCCGGAGAAGGTGCGATCCATCTGCCGGAAGGCGATCGGGTTTTCCGAGCGTGAATTCGATCCGCCGCTGCCGCACGCGGCGGCGGTGTGCGTGTATCCGGCGCTGGTTTCGATCGCGAAAGAGGCGCTGGCGGGGTCGGGGGTGAAGGTCGCCTCGGTCGCGACGGGCTTCCCCAGCGGTCAGTATCCGCTGGCGGTGCGGCTCAACGATGTCCGTCGGGCGGTGCACGCGGGGGCCGATGAGATCGACATGGTGATCAATCGCGGGGCGTTCCTCGCCGGGCGGCTCGATGTCGTCGCCGACGAGATCCGGCAGGTGAAGCAGGCGTGCGAGGACGCGACGCTGAAGATCATCCTCGAGACGGGCGAATTAGAAACGTACGACAATATCCGCCGGGCCGCGGACCTCGCGATCGAGGCGGCCAGCTCGTTCCCCGCCGGGCGGCAGCGCTCGCGCACGGTCCATCTCCGCGACGGAGAAGTGTTCATCAAGACCTCGACGGGCAAGATCGCGCCGGCGGCCACTCCTCCGGGGGTGCTCGTCATGCTCCAGGCGATCGACGATCACTTCCGCGCCACCGGCGTGCGGATCGGCATGAAGCCCGCGGGCGGGATACGCACGGCGAAGCAGGCGATGCAGTATCTCATCATGGTGAAGGAAACGCTGGGCGAGGCGTGGCTGACGCCTGAGCTGTTCCGGTTCGGGGCGTCGACTCTCGCCAACGATCTGGTGCGGGCGATCTGGCGACGGCGGACGGGCCGCGAGCCGGCGGCATATGAGCTGTCCGAGGCGTGATGGGGGCTGAAACGCGGAGGGCCGCGGAGGGGGTTCAGGAGTAGGAAGCGAAGGTCTTCCGGCGCTGCAATAGCCGGGCAGAGGAGTTACGGCGTGTCCGGTGGACCGTCTGTCGATGACGCTCCCGGCTTCCTCCGCACCGGGATCTGCGCCTCGGACCACTTTTTGCGGTCGGGGACGTAGGGGCCGTTGTAGTAGAAGGCCCGGAGATCGCCTGCGGCTTCCCATTCATCCTGCGAGGCCAACCAGGTCCGGAGCTGGTCGATGTCCTGCGAGATGCGATCGAGGTCGTAGGCGCCGCGCAGGCCGAGGGCAAGGACGGTGACCGGCTCGGCGTCGGTGACGGTGACGATGCCGTCCCGGCCGGTCGGGCCGAGGTCGGCCGTCCGGTAGAGGAAGGACATCGTCCACGCGCTGGCTTGGTCTTCGCTCGACCAGTCGTGGTAGTCGACCTCCACCGGCGAGGTCATGGCGATGTCGCGCTTCCTGATGTGCTGGAAGAGCGGCCAGAAGCCGCGCGACATGCCGCGATCGGGATCGCCCCCGCCGGACACCTCGGCCCGCCGCACGGTCGGGTAGCGCTTGAGCTCTATCGCGCCGGGCGGGGTGGGCGCGGGGTAGCCCGCCGGAAGGGGCGACTCGATCCGGCACGGGTCGCAGAAGTACCGCCCGTCGTTGACGATCACGCGGACGGTGAGATCACCACCCACGCGTCGGATTCGCCATTCGCTGTCTTTGGATCCGGCATCGGCGACGGTAGACGCTTCGGACGCCGGGGCAGGCTCCCTCGGCGGCTCATCGGCGGCGGCCACGACGCCCGCCACGAGAGCCAGGACAGCCGATACGACGGCAGGACGCGAGCTATGTGTCATGATCTGATCCTCCCACGCTCTGCGGAATGACGAGGGATGAACGTGCGGCAGCCGGGCTGCTATTCGCCGAAATCGTTCAAATCGTTCAACTTCCCCCGCAATCGACGTCTTCACCGCTCGTGGTACGATCCGCCCTCATGGCAGTCACCGACGACTCCGGCGAGCGGAAACACTCAGCGACGAATGCGAATGGGGCGGCGCCGGCCGCAAGCTGGCACGACGCCCCCGCGCTGGAGACGATGCGGCCGGAGATCGCCGAGCGATACGGGCTGTTCATCAACGGCCGGTTCGTCGCCCCGAAGTCGCGGCGGTATCTGCCAGCCATCAATCCCTCGACGGGTGAGATGATCTGCCGCATCGCCGAGGCGGGCGAGAAGGATGTCGCGGCCGCGGTCGAGGCGGCGAAGGCCGCCCAGCCTGCCTGGGCCCGCCTGAAGCCGCAGGAGCGCGCGAGGTATCTCTTCCGCCTGTCGCGGCGGATTGAGGACCGGGCACGCGAGCTGGCCGTGCTCGATACAATCGATACGGGCATCCCGATCCGGGAGGCGCGGAATGAGCTGCTGCCGCTGGTCGCACGGCATTTCTTCTCCTACGCCGGCTGGTGCGACAAGCTCAAGTACGCGTTCGCCAGGCGGGAGGCGAAGCCGATCGGCGTCTGCGGGGCGATCATCGACGGTCATCTGCCGTTGCTGATGGCAGCGTGGAAGCTCGCGCCCGCCCTCGCCTGCGGCAACACGTGCGTGCTCAGGCCCCCGGGGGATGCGGCTCTCACGACCCTTCGCCTGGCGGAGCTCTGCGCGGAGGTCGACCTGCCGCCGGGCGTGGTCAACATCGTCACCGGCTCGGACGAGACGGGGGAGTGGATCGCTCGGCATCCGAAAACGGACAAGGTCGCCTTCGCCGGCTCAACGGCGGCGGGGAAGAGGATCGCCGAGACGTGCGCCGAGGCCGGCACGCCCATCGCGCTCAGCCTCGGCGGCAGGAACCCGCAGATCATCTTCGAGGACGCCTCGATCGACCAGGCGATCGAAGGCATTGTCCGGACCTGCTTCCGAGGGCTCGGGCCGGTGGCGTTTGCCGGATCCCGCCTGCTCGTGCAGGAATCGATTCTCGAGGAGGTCATCGCGAAGCTCGAGGATCGCATGCGCACGCTGCGGGTCGGCGATCCGCTCGATCGGAACACGGATATCGGCCCGCTGCGGTCGAAGGATCAACTCGCCGAGGTCGAGCGCTTCATCGAGACGGGGATCGCCGAGGGCACGAAGCTGCATGAAGACGAAGAAGTATCGCTGCCGCGAAAGGGATACGGGCGCCGGCCGTGCTTCTTCTCGAACGTGCAGCCGAGTCACGCCATTGCGCGGGAGGAGGTTGATGTTCCCGTGCCGGTGGTGATGAGCTTCCGCACGCCGACGGAGGCGGTGGCCCGCGCGAACAACACGCCGTTCGGGCTGGCGGCGTGCGTGTGGACGGACAAGGGATCGAAGATGTTCGAGATCGCCCGGCGCCTCAAGGCCGGCACGGTCTGGTGCAACGCGCCGCCCCGGTTCGATCCAACTTCTCCGTTCGGAGGCTGCCGCGAGTCCGGCTTTGGACGCGACGGCGGACTTCAGGGCCTGCGCGAATATGTGAGTCTCTGATCAGGCGCGAAGGCAAGAAGACACTCAACCACGGAGAGCACAGAGAGGGCACAGAGATGGAAGAGAAGGATCAGGCTGGTTTGGTCGCCGCGGAGGAGAGGTTTCCTCATCAGGCGCTGACCGAACAGATCATTGGCGCGGCGATCGAGAAGCAGATCATGCATCGCCTGCCGCGTGGTGGGCCGCGTGAGGTGGGTGGCTCGGTTCTCATGGGTACGGAGCATGCACACTGCCGTCTTGCTCTGACCGAGATCAAGGCTCAAGATCTTCATGCTGGGTCTCCTGTGAAAAGAATGGGACCATGATCCCGCAAATCGGGAGACCCGGCTTTCATAGCTTCTCTGTGGTTCAACTCTTCCTTGAAAGTGACTTCCATGCCGGAGCAAGCGAAGACGCCTAAGACCTACAGACTGCTCATCGACGGGGTGCTGGTCGGATCGGAATCGCAGCGCACGATCGACGTGACGGACCGGCGGGATCGCGTGATCGCCCGCGTCGGCCGGGCGTCAGCGAAGGACGTGCAGCGCGCGATCGATGCAGCGCGGGCGGTGCAACCGTCGTGGGCGCATCGCGATGCCTTCGAGCGTGGTCGGATCATTCATCGCCTCGCGGAGGCGGTAGAAGACACGCGCGAGGATCTGGCTGCGGCGATCGCGTCCACGAGTGACGCGACCCCCGCCGCCGCGCGGCGCGAGGTGGACGCCTCGATCGACCGGCTCGTGAGTTTCGCCGGCTGGGCGGACAAGTATGCCTCCGTACTCGGCGGCCGGAATCCCGTCGCCGGGCCCTATTACAGCTTCACCGATCCCGAGCCGATGGGCGTCGTGGCGGTCATCGCGCCGGACGAACCGGGCCTGCTGGGCCTGGTGACGCTGCTGGCGGCCCCGCTGTGCGCGGGGAACACCATCGTCGCCCTCGGATCGGGCCGATCCCCTCTTCCAGCGGCGCTGTTCGGCGAGGCGTGCGCAGAAGCCGCCGCTCCCGCGGGCGTCATGAACATCCTCACCGGCGCCCCCGCCGAGCTGTTGGAGTTCATTGCGTTGCACCGCAGCGTCGATGCGATCAGCGCCGCCAATCTCCGCAAGCGCCAGGCGACGATGCTGCGCATGGGCACGGCGGAGAACGTCAAGCGCGTCGAGATCGACCGCATCGGTCGCGAGCAGTGGCTTGATGCGGAGGTGTGCGCATCGGCGTGGCGGATCGAGCCGTTCGTGCAGGCGAAGACGATCCGGCATCCCTCGGCGATGACGTAGGCCGACAATCAACCGACGCCGGCCCCGGCGATCAGACGCTCACAGCTTGGGCACGAGCACGAGCCGCGGCTTCTGCACGCGTCGTCGGGACTCGGCGCGGCCCGGGGCCGTCGGCTCGTAGAGCGGCTCGCCGTTGACGAGATGCTCGGGGAACGCGGCCAGAAGCCGTTCCACTTCCGCCGAATAGAGGCCGCTCTCGGGATCGATCGCGGTGTGATCGAAGAGGCCGACGGTCACCATGCTGAGGCGCTGATCGTCGTCGTGATGGAAGAAGGCGTTGTGGCCGCGACCGCGGAGCTCGCGGGTGTAGGCCTCGGCCCGGCGACGGATCTCCTCGAGGGAGAGCTCGCCGGAGCCGAAATCGCCCCAGACGGCGACCTGGAGCGTGTAGAGCGGGTCGACGCGCGGATACCTCAGCCGCACCGACATCAACTCCCCGGCCTCGAACTGCCTCTGCGCATGCCGGAGGTTGATGCGGGTGAGCATCGCGCGGGGGAAGACGGGCCGATCCCGCAGCTCGATGCCCTTGATCCAGTCGAGGGCGGCCTGGGCGGCCGGCGCCTCCGGATCGTCCCACGCCCCGTAGATGACCATCGAGCCCTTGCTCGTGGTGTGAACCCGGGCCGCGCCGAGCCGGGCATCGATCGTCGCGCAGCTCCGGACCATGTTCGCGGCCGCGTTCTCGTGCCCCTCGTCGGTATAGGAGCCGAGCAGGATGGTCCAGAAGAAGGACCGGCCCTCCTCGGCTTGTCGACGAACCTCGCCGCCCCGTCCGGCTCGCCCCGACTCGGCCTGCCAGCCCTCGTTCGGATCGAGACCCGCGCGCATCGCGACGTTTCGATCTGCATCATGAAACGATCCGTTCCGTCCGTCGGAAGACGCGCTCTGACTGCTGCAGGCGCCGATGAGAATCGCCGTGAACGTCACCAACGCGACAGAAAGGACACTTTTATGGGAACTCATCTGAGGCGTCCGCAATGGGGGTTTCCACGACCGTGAAAAGGGACGGGCGCCGACGCGGAGGGTGGGGGCGACGGTTTTCGTAACCGTACGGGCTTACTGAACTTGTGTCAAAAGGGAGGTTTTCCCTAAAGTTCAAGCGGATTCGCCTCTTCCGTCGATAGACAGACCGTGGTCGCGGGCTTTCCCAGGCGCCTCGCCGACCTGAACAACGCCTTTCCGGGACCCGCTCGCAACGTCGTCCCGAACGGCGAAGGAGTCCCTGCCTCATGCCTGACATCTCCTCCATCGGACACGAGTCGGTCGGCCCTCTGGACCGCACGACGCCACCTCATGCCCGAGGAGAAACCTCGTCCCCGTCCCGGATCGGGCGGCCTCCCCAACGACCCGGCGACCGGGTGGAACTGTCCGATCATGCCCGCTTCCTCGATCAGCTTCGTCGCCTCCCGGAGGTGCGATCCGAGCACGTGGAAGCCGTGCGGCAGGCCATCGCGGACGGTACCTACGAAACCGAGCCCCGCCTGGAGGCGGCCATCGACCGGCTGATCCAGGAACTGCGGGGCGACTGAACCCGCCCCGGCACCCATCCCGCCAGACAGCAGGAGGGGCACGCGGCCCGTCGGTGGTTCTCGCGGTCTGCCGGCTGTTCGCAGGCCGTCTCCCGGCGCGGTGGGCCCGGTGTTGGCGCCCCGTCGCGGCCGGCCGATAAGGTCGCCGTCGAGGGGGCCGCGTCGCCGTTCGCTCCGCCGTCTGCGTCCCCGGAAAAACGCGATTACACCGCGATTCGGCTTTGACCGATCAAGAAGGCGTGGCTGTCACCTCGGCCGCGGACACCGTGTCCCGCGCGCCGAGGCCCGCCCTGATGCGGGCTCGGCAGCCGGAGCCACAGAAAGTGGGAAACGCCATGAACGCGCGAAACTCGATGGATCTCCAGGCCGCGCTTCGGAAACTCGAATCGTGGCAGTCACAACCGCCGGCGGCGGGGCAGCGTCGATTCGAACGCTTCCCGGCTCGGGGGGAAGCTCGCCTGTTTCCCGGCGAGGCCGGACTCATCCCGCCCGCCGTCCCGACGGTTCATATCCGCGATGTCAGCCGGGGCGGGATCGGGATCCTCGCCAACCAGCCGGCGAAGGCCGGCACGTTCTGGCAGGTCCAACTCGGCACCGAACGGCTGGTCGTCGCCTCGCTGCCCGGCTTCTGCCGCTTCTGCCGCGAGGTCATCCCCGGCGCCTACCTCGTCGGGCTCGCCTTCGGCATCGACGCGGGCATTCTGCTCTCGCTGGGCGTCCCCGCCAAATCGATCTCGGAGCGCGACGAGTCCCAGCAGTATGAGAACGTGACGGGCGAGTTCGTCGACCCGGCCTCGTTCATCGGGGACGAAGACGCCGCCTGACGCGGCCGAAGCGCTTCCCATCGCAGCCGACGCCGCCCGGCGGTGCGCGATCGGCGCGCGCGCCGCGGGCGCTCGAGGATGACCCGTTTCGAAAAAAAGCGCCCCCGTTTTCGACAGCGCGAAGGAGGTTTTCGAGAGGTCCCGGCCCGCGCTGCGCGCGCCAGGCGCGCCGCCGGCCCCAGGGTGGAAGCACCTGAAAACGAATCGGCCGGACGCAACCGATGCGGCGCGTCCGGCGATTCGATCCCGCCCCGCCCCGGGAGATCCGCCATGTCCTACGACCTCTCACCCTTCCGGTCGATCCCGCTGACCGAGGCGCTGCTCGATCACCTGATCGCCGAGCACGAAGCCATCCGGCTGCCGCGGCTGCAACGACTCTGGCAGTACTACCGCAACGCGCTGGCGGAACCGAACGCGGCCGGCGGCTCGAGCGGCGCGCCCGCCCAGGTCGTCGGCCTCCCCACCCGCCTGACCCGCGGACGAACTCCCGCGCTGGATGATCGAATCCGGCGGGAAACCGTCATCGAGAACGACATCGCCTGGCGCATTCACACGCTCGTGGACTTCATGATTCCCGAGGCGCCGAAGATCGTGAGTCGGGCCGCCGATGCGAAGGTGCGCGGCGAGGTGGAGACGCTGCTGGAGGCGATCATCAGCGCCGCGGGCGGCGTCGCCCTCTGGCAGGACGCCGCCCTGCTCGCCTCGGTCTTCGGTGGGGTCGAGTTTCTCCTGCAATGCGACGAACTCGCCGCCCTCAGGCCGCGTCGCGCCCCCGCGGCGGCCGGCGGCGACGGCCCTTCCCCGCCCGGGGCGGTCCCGTCTAGCCCCTCGATTCCCGACCTCGCCGCGCGCGCTGCGTCGCACCTGTCCCTCGAGACGGTCGAGGCCCCCCGGGCGATTCCTCTTCTCAATCGATCCGATTACCGCCTCCTCGACGCCTACATCCTGCACTACCGCCAGCCCGTCAACGACGTGAAGCGGCCGGGCCTGTTCAGCCGGCTCAGTCGCGGGATCATCGGGGGCAAGGCGCTGTCCACGCAGCGCGACGCCGTGACCGTCACGGAAATCCGCTCGGCGGCGCATACCCAGCGTTACGAGGACGGCCGGCTCGTCATGGATGTGGCCAACCGCCTCGGGCGCCTGCCCGCCATTCACATCCAGAACCTCAGCCAGCCATTCACCTTCGACGGCCTGAGCGATGTCGAGCCGCTCATTCCCCTCCAGGACGAGCTCAACACGCGCCTCAGCGATCGGGCCAACCGGGTCACGATGCAGAGCTTCCGGATGTGGCTGGGTAAGGGGATCGACGGGTTCACGGACCGTCCCATCGGCCCGGGCCAGATGTGGGTGACGGACAACCTCGACGCCTCGATCGAGTCCTTCGGAGGCGATGCGGACAGCCCCAGCGAGCGGGCGCACATCGAGGAGCTGCGCGAGTCGCTGGACAAGGCGTCGGGGGTCACCCCCGCCGCGGCCGGGCATATCCAGGCCCGTATCGGAAACCTCACCTCCGAGAACGCGCTCCGCATCTCCCTGATGGGAACCATCGCCAAGACGAAGCGCAAGCGCATCACCTACGGCGCCGGGATTCAGGCGCTGTGCGCGCTCATTCTCGAGGCGCTCGACGTCTACGGCATCTACCGGACGAATCGCGGCGATCGGGCCGTCGAAGTCGTCTGGGCCGATCCGCTTCCCCCCGATGCAAGCCGGCGGATCGACGATGCGCTGGCCAAGGCGCAACTGGGCGTCCCGCTCGCCACGCTTCGCGCCGAGCTGGGCTACCCCGACACGGAACATCCCTCGAATCCGCCGGCGGCGGCCGGCGCGTGAGGCGCGATCCGTCCCGGCACGAGCCTCCAGCACACGGAGCCGATCATGAACGAACACGAAGCAACCCCCCAAACCACGACCCCCGCGCCAGAAGGCGACGCCACGCCGGACGCGACCGGCGAGACGTACGAAACCGCCGGGCAGCACGACGAAAAGCTCGTTCCCGTTTCGGAGGCCAGGCGCTACCGCAAACGCGCCCAGGCCGCGGAGACCACGCTCTCGGATCTCCAGCACGAGCTTTCCGCGCAGCAGGCCGTTGTCCGCGAGCAGCAGGAACTGATCTCCGATCTTCAGCGTCGGCAGCAGATCGATGAGCAGCTCATCGAGGCCGGCGCGGTGGACCTGGAGACCGCCCGCCTGCTTGCGGATCTGTCCATCGGTGAGATGGACGAGCCGGATGTCGGCGAGGCGATCGAAGACCTGCGGCGGCGCAAGCCGTTCCTGTTCCGGCACACGCCGGGCGGTTCCGGCGCGCTGAGCCCGCGCGAGACGGGCGAGTCGCCGGTCGACGATCGCCTCACGGACGCCGCCTCCGAAGCCTGCCGATCCGGACGCCGCCAGGACCTGCTGCGCTACCTGCACCTGCGCCGGCAGAAGTGAGCTGCGGAGCTGATGCGGCGGCCGGCGCTCGTCGGCTTCGCGCCCGCGATTGCACTCCCTTCACCCCAGGAGACCACCCATGTCATTCAGCGGAAAAGCAACCTACTCCGCCGGCGCCACGCTGCCGGAGATCGCCGAGGACGTCAGCGATCTCATCGCCATCGTGAGCCCGCACGAAACGGCACTGCTCGATCACCTCGGTGATCCGCAACGGCAGGCCACGAGCACCATTCACGAGTGGCTGGAGGACAGCCTGCTGCCCAACACCGACGCCGTGGACGATGCGCTGATCAGCGATCCGGCCAACGAGACGCAGTTCACGGTCGAGCACGGCGATCGGTTCCGCGTCGGCGACCAGATCAGGCTCGCGGGCAAGGACGAGGTCATGCTCGTCGCCAATGCCGTGGGCGATACGCTGACGGTCGAGCGTCAATACGGCGGCAGCCCCTCGTCCGACCTCGAGGACGATGACATCATCCACATCCTCGGCAACGCCGCCCTCGAGGGCGATGACGCGCCCGGCTCGCGGTTCACCAATCGCGTGCGCAAGCAGAACTACACGCAGATCTTCACGGCGTCGGTGGAGGTGTCCGGCAGCCAGCTCGCCGCCCAGACCCTCGGCCTGGAGGACGAGATGGATTACCAGAAGCAGGAGCGGCTGCGCGAGCTTCTCCGCGATCTGGAGAACTGCGTCCTCAACGGCTACGCCGCCTCGAGCAACCCGCAGGGCGACAGCGGCACGCGGCGGACGATGCGTGGAATCATCGCCTCGCTGACCACCAACCTCTTCCAGCCGGGCCAGGGCGCGATCCCCGACGGCGACGGCGACAACCAGGACCTGCTCAACGAGGCCGTCCTCAACGCCGCCCTCCGCGCCGTCTGGGAGCAGAGCGCGGGGACCATCGACACCATCGTGTGCGGCGGGTTCCAGAAGCGCCAGATCAACGGCTTCATCTCCGCCTCCCAGCGCTTCATCGATCACGACAACGCCTTCAGTTCGCTCGTGGACGTCTACGAGTCCGATTTCGGCGTGTGCCGCGTGGTCATGAGTCGCTGGATGCCCCGGGACGCGATCCTGCTGCTGGACAGCTCCCGGATCGATGTGCTCCCGCTCGCCGGCCGAAGCTTTCACTTCAAGCCGCTGGCCAGCAGCGGTGACGCGGAGCTGGGCCAGCTCATCGGCGAGTACACCCTCGAGTTTCGCAACGAGAATGCCCACGCGCTGCTCAGCGGCCTCGGCGCGTCGGCCTGAGCTTCTCTCCTCCTCCCATCACGCCGCTGCCCGGCGATCGCCCGATCGCCGGGCGGCTTTCCGACTCGACGCCCGCCCCGTCACTCTCCCAGGAGTCCGATCATGCCCCTGATCAACGACCGAGACCTGCTGCTCCTCGAGCCCGATCTCTTCAGTGATGCGATGGCGCTCGCCACGCTGCTCATCGACGTCGCCGACGGCAGCGTTGACGGGACGAGCCTCACCAGCACCGACGCCGACTTCGAGGCGATGGACATCGACGCCGGGCACGCTGTGCTCATCGACCAAGTCCCCGCCGAGATCATCGAGCGCATCAGCGCCACGGAGGTGACCGTCTCCCTGCCGCGGGTGGCGGGCGACGATCCGCTCATCGCGCCGGCGCCCGGCAGTGATCTGTCCGTCAGGGTCCCCACCTTCGGAAGGCAGATCAGTCTCTGCCAGGGCTGGGTGCTCGGCACGCTGGGCATCGAGGTCGATGAGGACGGCGGTCCGCTTGACGCGTCGATCCTGCTGAATGCCCCCGAGATCGGCCGGCTCATCGCGCTGGAGACGACCGCCCGCCTGCTGCGGCTGGCTGCGGCGCACGACCCGGTGAACGAATCGATGGCGGAGCTGGCCGCAGGCTACTCGGCGGAGGTGACCGCGGCCCGCCAACGGACCCGGGCCGTTCTCGATCTGGACGGAGACGGCGTGGCCGATGCGACGCGCCGCGTCAGCCTCGTCACCCTGACCCGCACCTGACCCAGCGGCAGCGAGGACCCGATGATCGATCCGGCACTCACGGCACTGAGCCAGTTCGGCGCGGCCGGCCTCATCGGCCTGCTGTGGATTCTCGAACGCCGGCACGCGGCCAAGCGCGATCACCAACTGGACGAGGCCCACCGGATGATCCTCGCCCAGCAGCGCGAGCGAACCTCGCTGCTGGCGGTCATCAAGGAGAACACGCAGGCGATCATCCGCCTCGAGGAGAGCCAGCGGCAACTGATCACGCTGCTCTCGCGGCTGGGGCGGCGCGGCTCCTCCAGCGCCGCCTGAGGCCTCGGGAGAGCGATCGCGACGACGCCGGCCGACGACCTTTCCGCTTCACGAGCCGATCGATATGCTTCCCTCATGCGCTGTCGAACCCGGTCGTTGCTGATCCTCCTCATCGCCTGCGTCGCGGCGGGGTGTGCCGGCCCGCACGGCGCCGATCGGATCGGCGTCGATGCCGACACCGGCGAGCCCGTTCCCTGGCCCTACTGGCCCGCCGGCATGCGGATTCATCCGCTCTCCCGCCTTGTCAGGGACGGCGAATCGGGACAGACCGTCATCGAGGCGCGGATCGAGTTCGTCGACCGCGACGGGCATACCAGTCGAGCCTGCGGTCAGCTTCGCATCGATCTTCACGACGCCACCGCGGCCTTCCCGGCCGGGCCGGTCGTCACCTGGGAAATGGATCTCCGCGACCTCGCCACCAACCGGCGTCGCTACGACGACGTGACCCGCACCTACCTGTTCCCGCTCGACACGGAGGTTGATCCGTTCCCGCAACAGCCGGAGCTGCGGGCGTATTTCCTCTCCGCGGACGGACGGAAACTGAGCGAGGATGCGCTGCGCCTGCGGACGGAGTAGTCAGGTGCGCTGCACGTTCCCGGATGCCTCGGCTGGCGGCGCATCCTCCGAATCGAGTTGCTCGACCACCGTGTACTGATCGAGATTCAGGACGGTGATCTCCCCGTCATCGAGTCGAAGCTCCAGGCGATCCAGCCACAACTGGCCGTCCCGGGCCCGGGCGAACCACGAGCCGGTCTTCGCCTGCCGGGCGCGGGTGATGACGCCTTCCAGCGTCGTCGTCCAGGACTGATCCCGGTGCGGCATCTGCTGGATGATGCGGACGCGTCGTCCGGGCTGGTGCAGGCTCGTCATCAGCGGCATGGGGCACATCAAACCGCCGTCATCACGGCAAGTCAACGCGCGAGGGCCGATCCGGCGCCGGATCCGCCGCCGTCACGCGCGCCCGCCGGTCGCCATCGGATGAGCTCCGATCGAACCGGCGGAGACAATCAGGGCGACGGCGGAGCCGACGCGCCGGCCACCCCCGCCTCGAGCAGGCCGTTCTCGAACTCCAGCGGCGCCGGTCCGATCGAGACGGCGGTGAGGGCCCCGAACGCCCGGTCGGCCAGGTAGGCGTTCAGGGCCTCCAGCTCGATGGCATCGATCGACGCGGCCAGCTCCTCGAGCGTGCGGGCCCGTCCCAGGCGGTGCTGGTCGGCGGCGAGCGCGGCGGCCCGGGCCGGCGTCGACTCCCCCTGCATGATCAGCCGGCTCTTGAGCCCGCGCACGGCCCGCTGAAACTCCTCCGGCTCGATCCCCTCCCGCAGCCGCCGGATCTCCGCCAGGCACACGTCGATCGTCTCCTGCGCGCGTTGGCGGGTCGTGCCCGCGTAGAGCGTGACGAGCCCGTCATCGCGCCCGCCACGATACGAGGCCCCCACGCTGTAACACAGCGATCGTTTCTGCCGCGCTTCGGTGAACAACCGGCCGCTCGTCGAGCCGCCGAGCACGTTGACGGCGAGTCGCTCGAGCATCGAGTTCTCGTCGGCCTCGCGGGGCGCGTCGTAGGCGAGGGCGATGTGCACCTGCGCCGTCTCCTGCTCGACGTGCAGGTAGCCCCGCTCCGCCGGCGCCAGCTCCCGCGGCTCCCGGTGCCCCTGCGGAAAGGCGGCGAGGCGTTCGTTGAGTTGATCGGTCAGCCGGTTGGGATCGACCGCGCCGGCCGCGGCGATGATCGAACCGTCGGCGGCGCACCGCCCGTCCCACGCCCGCCGCAGCTCGTCCGCCGTGGCCGTCTCGAGCACGCTCCGCTCACCGTAGCCATGGCGGTTGAAGGGTGAAGATCGATGCCGCTCGCGCACGCGGATCATCGCCAGCTCCTGCGGATCATCAACCAGTCCGTCCAGCGCCTGAAGGCAGAGGCTGCGAACGGCGTCCAGCGCCTCGCCGGGCAGGGCCGGTTCTCGCACGAGCATCGCCAGCAGCGGCAGCGCTTCCTCGAATCGATCGCCAAGCTGGGTGAAGTGAAGCGCCAGATGATGGGTGCCGGCGCGCGAGGAGCGCTGGACACCGAGCCGATCGAGCGCATCGCTGTAGTCGCGGCTGCTCAGTCCCCCGGCGCCGCGGAACACGAGTTCGGCGAGCAGGGCGGCCAGGCCGTCCCGGTCCGGCGGATCGCCGGCCGAACCCACCGGAAGCCGGAAGTCCAGGGCGACCGAGGCGACGTTCGGCATCGGCTCGACCACGAGCGGGGCGCCGCACTCGAGCCGGGCGGTGATAATCTCGCTCATCATCAGATAGAAGACCCAATGCTCAGGAAAACGGGGTGGAACGCAAAGGGAGCATGATACGCGCGGTCCGATGCAGGGAGAGTCGCTTCGGACACTCACCGCTCCGCCGAATCGCGTCAGATCCTACAGTCCGACCCGTTCCGGCGGTTCCGACCTCCAGCCGGGGGCCGGGCGTGCCGATCCTGCTCACAGCGAGCGTTGTGCTGGGGCCGTCGATCGGCTCCCGCGGGAGCGGACATGCGCCTGATCCTCGACACGCTGGTGGCTCTGATGCTGGTCGGCATACTTGCCGGCCTCGTCATGCATCATCGGCAGGCTCAGGACGTTCGCGCGGCGCAGGACCTCGCCCGCGACGAGGTGCGACGATTCCAGCAGCAGATTCACCTGCACACCGCCCTTTCCGGAGGCGAGCAGCGGGAGCGCGGATATCCCGTGTCGATCGAACCCGACTGGTTCCAGGGCAATCTGCCGGTGAATCCGCTGCTGGGCCGCGATCATCCCTGGCTCGAGGTGGCCGGTCCGGGCGCGACGCACGCGCTGCACCCGACGGATCTCGTCGCCGCCGATCGCGATTCCGCCTCGTTCTGGTACAACCCCGCCACCGGCGTGGTGCGGGCGCGGGTGCCCGTGGGCGTGTCCGACGCCCAGGCGCTGGAGTTGTACAACTACGTCAACGACTGCACGCTCCCGACGCTGTTTCCCGATCCCTGAGTCGCGTCGGCGCGGCTCGACGCCCGCCGGGACGATGCCGGCCGCTCCCCGGCGCCGGGTCGTGGCACGCTCAGTCCGCGTCGAGAGCGAGGCCGAAGGCGTCCTCGATGGTGTATCGTCCGGGTGGTTTCCCGTACAGCCAGGCGGCGGCGCGGAGCGCTCCGGCGGCAAAAACGTCCCGACCGGCGACGGAATGTGAAATTTCCAGCAATTCCCCCGGGCCGGCAAAAAGCACCGAATGCTCGCCCGCGATGTCCCCTCCGCGGATGGAATGCACCCGCTCGTCGGGCAGGGAAACGCCCGAGATTCGGCGCAGCAGATCCGCCAGTCGCCGGGCGGTTCCCGAGGGCGCATCGCGTTTGCCGGCATGGTGTTTTTCGATGAGATTCACGTCGAAGTCGGCGCCCAGTCGGCGGGCGGCGACGGTGGCGAGCCGGTTGAGCACGGCCGCGCCCAACGAGGTGTTGGGGGCGATCATCACCGGACGCGATCGGGCTGCATCCTCCAACATATCGAGGTTTCGGCGCGACAGGCCGGTGGTGCCCACCAGCAGCGCCGCCTCGTGACGCAGCGCGAGCCGCGCGGCGCGCTCCGCGCCGGTGGGCGAGGAGAAATCGACGAGGACATCGCATTCCGCGCCCGCCGCGAGCGCGTCTTCTTCCCTGTCCTCACGAGCGAGCGCGGCGACGAGCTCGAACCGCTCGTCGGCGCGCGCCAGCGTGCTGATTCGCCGGCCCATTCGCCCCCGGGCGCCGTTGATCGCAAGCCTGATCATGTTCCCGTTGCTCTCCAAGTTGGGCGGTCCGCATCATTTTTCTGTCAAGTGACTTCCAATTCGCGTCCGATACATGTAAAAATCTCACAGTGGCTGTGAGGCCACTGGCGATTTTGCGCTGATTGCTCCGACAACGCATTGTGTACACAGGAGGTCATACCCATGGCCAAGAAGAAACGCGCCACGAAGAAAAAGACCGCGACCAGGAAGAAAACACGCAGAAAGGTAGCCCGTAAGAAGACGACGCGGAAGAAGACCGCCCGCAAGAAGGTCCGCCGCA
>JAXHTH010000324.1:0-2303 GCA_034211115.1 Planctomycetota bacterium
GATCCGCCTTTGCGGGTCTCATCGACCCCGAACTGCGGGAGGTGCTCAAACAGACGCCGCCCGACGAGACGGTTTCCACGCTCGTGTTCATGAGCGCGCAGACGGATCTGGAGTTGATCAACGCGCGCATGGATGCACAGCGGGCCTCGCTCAGGCAGCGCCACGAAACGGTCGTGCGCGCGCTGCAGCAGACGGCCCGTGACTTTCAGGGCGATCTGCTGAATCACCTCGACACCCTCCAGGCCCGGGGGAGGATCGACGACTACCGGGCGTTCTGGATCGCCAACATCATTCGCGTGGACGCGGTGCCCGATGAGATCCGCGCCCTGGCCGATCGCGCCGACGTCGACTTGATCTACGTGAACTACCGCATCGAGTCGATGAAGCCGGTCTCGATCCGTCCGGACAACGCGCCCCTTGGCGGCCGCAGCCCGGAGATCGGGCTCGAGGCGATCCGCGCGCCGGAGGTCTGGGACATGGGCATCACCGGCGAGGGCACGCTCGTCTCCACGCTCGATACCGGCGTGGACGGCAGCCACCCGGCGCTGGCCAGCCGATGGCGCGGTCTTGATCCGCGCTATGACGGCCATCCGGAGTGGGCCTTCTTCGATCCCGTCACCAACTGGCAGTTCCCCGACGACAGCGGCACCCACGGCACGCACACGATGGGGACCGTCTGCGGCGGCCCCCCCGGGGACGAGATCGGCGTCGCGCCCGGCGCGGACTGGATTCACGCCGCGGTCATCGATCGCGTGAGTCTCTATCAGACGTGCGAAGACGCGATCCTCGCCTTTCAGTGGCTGATCGATCCGGATAACGATCCCTCGACGAACTGGGACGTGCCCGCCGTGTGCTCGAACTCCTGGCGAATCGCCAGTTATCACAATGTTCCGCCGTACAACGAGCCCTGCGATCCCTCCTTCTGGCCCTATCTGGACGCATGCGAGGCGGCGGGGATCGTGATCCTCTTCTCGGCCGGAAACGAAGGACCCTCGGCGAACACCGTCGGTCGTCCGCCCGATCGGGCCACCGATGAGTACCGGACCTGCGCGGTGGCGGCGGTGGACGCCAACGACCCCGACTGGCCGATCGCCGGCTTCTCGTCGCGGGGCCCGACGTACTGCACGCCGGACGGCACGGAGGCGATCAAGCCCGACATCGCCGCGCCCGGTGTGAACGTCAGATCCTCCGTTCCCGGCGGCGGGTACAGCCAGTACAGCGGCACTTCGATGGCCTCGCCGCACGTGAACGGCGTCGTCGCCCTCATGCGACAGGCCAACCCCGAGATCGCCGTCGAGCAGATCAAGCAGATCATCTACGACACCGCCGTCGATCTCGGCAGCACCGGCGAGGACAACAGCTACGGCTGGGGCATGATCGATGCCTACGAGGCGGTCATGCAGGCCCTCAGCACCGTCTCCCTCCAGTTCGATTTCCCCGATGGTTTGCCTGAGTTCATCAATCCGTACGGCGGGGAGACGATCCGCGTCGTGGTGAGCGGCCAGTCGGTCGATCCCGAGCCGGGAACCGGCAAGCTCTACTACAGCGACGGCGGGTCATTCACCGAGGTCGACATGGAAGAGGTGGAAGAGAACGTCTACGACGCGGTCTTCCCCGACTTCGACTGCGGCGCCACCGTCGAATACTACTTCAGCGCGGAGACGTCGGAAGGCGACATCGTCTACAGCCCCTTTACCGCGCCCGATTCCACCTATTCCGCCCTCGCCTACACCGGTGTCGCCGTCTACTTCGAGGAGACCATGGACAGCGATCCCGGCTGGGACACGGAGAACCTGTGGGCGTTCGGCCAGCCGACGGGTGACGGCGGGGAACACGGCGGGCCCGATCCCACCGGTGGCTACACCGGGCCCAACGTCTACGGCTTCAACCTCAACGGTGACTACCCGAACAACATGCCCGAGTATCACCTGACGAGCACGCCCATCGATTGCAGCGATCTCAGCGACGTTCACCTGACCTTCCATCGCTGGCTCGGCGTCGAGCAGCCCACCTACGACCATGCGTACATCAGGGTCAGCACCGACGGCGCCAACTGGACCACCGTCTGGGAGAACCAGTTCGAGATCACCGATGAGCAGTGGGTCGAGTTCGAGCTGGATATCTCCGAATACGTCGATGGCGAGCCGACGGTCTATCTCCGCTGGACGATGGGCACCACCGATACCGGCTGGCAGTATTTTCGTGACGGGCACGGTGTAGAGCTTCGGCTCGCCGCCACTGCCGTCGCTGATGATCAGGTGATGCACGCCCTCGTCGGTTGCCTCGAACATCACATCGGCAGC
>JAXHTH010000325.1:0-12432 GCA_034211115.1 Planctomycetota bacterium
GCACGCCGAGCACGCCGACCTTCAACCCTTCCCTTCGGGCGTGATCGGCGACGGCCGCGATCGTCTCGACCGCCGATCCCTGCGCGATGAGCACGATCTCCGCGCCGTGGAGGCGATGCTCGAACAGCGCGTCGCAGCGGCGGCCCGTCTGTTCGGCGAAGAGATCGATGGATTCCTCGAGCAGGGCCGGGAGATGATCGAGGAAGTACGGCCGCGCGCCGGCGGCGCCGAGCGCAAAGCTCTCGATGCCCATGAGCGGCGAGAGCATCATCGGCCGCTCGACGTCGTGCAGGCGCGGCACGAGCCGGCGCAGATCGCCGAAGAGCAGCCGCTGCGCTTCGGTGGGCGGCTCGATGCGCCGCGACGGCCGGCCGAGGAAGTCGTTGATGAGACCGGCTTCCGGAAGGATCACATCCTGCCCGGCCATCGCGGTCTGTTCGCCGTCCATCGCGATGAGGGCGGGAACGAGCGCCCGCTCGGCGGCGCGGCGCGCGATCAGCGCCAGATCCACCGCCTCCTGCGCGTTGACGGCGAAGAACTGCATCCAGCCGCGATCGGCGGCGGCCGCGTACGCCTCGTGCCCGGACCCGAGGGCCTGCGCGTGGCCGGACGCGGCGCGGCAGGCGAGGTGAATGACCAGGGGCAGATGCCGCCCCGCGGCGGAGGCGAGCAGGTCCTGCGCCGCGAGCAGATCGGGTCCGGAGAGGAACGTCGTCGCGCGCTCGCCCGAAAGCGCGAGGCCGATCGCGGCCGAGAGGGCGCCGCGGGCGCTGTCGGCGTCGATCGTCGTGAGCGGCTCGCCGAACTGATTGACGTTCCGGTGATCGCGTCGGCGCCGGAACGCACGGGCGCCGGCGGCGGCGGGGAAGGCGGCCGCGAGCGCGCCGCTCTGGGCGATGATCGCCTCCGTCACCGCCGCGGCGCTGATCCCGTCCAGCACGAGCGTCTCCCCGCCGGCCGCGGGCGGCGCGACGCCTCTGCCGTGGAGCAGGCGATGCAGGAAGCGCAGCGATGACGCGGCGAAGCTAGTCAAGATCGACTCCCGTCAGGGAGATTCTTTTGGGCGGCGCGAACTGCTGACCTTCCACCCATTGAATCGCGCCGGTGGGGCAGCGCACCGTCGCGCGGGGGGAGGCGGGCCCGCCCGCGGTGTAATCGACCACGGGCAGGTTGTCGCGCATCTCGATGAGGCCGGCCGGCGAATCCTGGGCGCAGCGCCCGCAGGCGTCGCAGGCGACGCGGCAGACGGCATGCGCCTCCTCGCCCTCCAGCGGCGCGCTGCACTGCACGACCAGGGCGTGGGAGAGGGGCAGGATCTCGAACAGGTCGCGCGGACAGGCCTCCACGCAGTCACCGCACGCGGTGCACTTGTCGATGTCCACCACCGGCAGCTTGCGCTCGTTCATCGTGATCGCGTCGAAGGTGCAGGCGCGCATGCAGTCGCCGAGTCCGAGGCATCCCCAGGCGCAGCCTTTCCCGCCGCCTCCGATGAGATGGGCGGCGCGGCAGGATTCGTATCCCTCATATTCGGCGATCTGCTCGGCAAGCCCCAGCCCGCCGGCGCAGTGGAGGCGAGCGACGCGCTTCTCTTCCTTCCCCGCGTCGACGCCGAGGAAGGCGGCGATGGAGTCGACCGCCTCGGGGCTGGAGACGGTGCATCGGCTGGGACGGTGGACGCCCTCGAGGAGCTTCTCGGCGAAGGCGCGGCACCCGGCCTCGCCGCACGCCCCGCAGTTGGAGCCGGGCAGCATCTCTTCCAGCATGTCCAGGCGGGGATCCTCCTCGACGCGCAGGAAGCGATGCGCGACGGCCAGGCCCACGCCGAAGAAGGCGCAGAGGCCGGTCATGATCGCAATGGCGAGAAGGGTGCTTGTCACGTTCGGCCCGTCATCTCTTCTCGGGATCTAGTTGAACTTCGCCGCCCGCTTCTTCAGTTCTTCGAGGTTCGGTTCATCCGGGTTCAGAGGCTTGCCGGGATGAATGCAGCGGGCGGGGCATTTTTCGGCGGCCTCGACGAGCTGGGCGTAGGTCCCCGCGCGGGGATCGGCGATCGTCGCCTGCTTGTTGCTGTTGTAGACGAACATCTGCGGGTTCAGGTTGATGCAGTCGTTGCAGGTCGTGCAGAGGATGCTGTTGATCCACGGTTCCTCCGGCCCGGTGTCCTCTTCTTCCCCCTCTTCGGCCTCGGCGGGCGCCTCTTCGGCCGACGCCTGTTCCGTCGTCGGGGTCTCGACGCCGGCGGCACCGGAGGGCGGCGCAGTCGGGGGCGGCGCAGTCGGCATCGTCGGCAGGCTGGTGAGGTCACCCTGCAACAGGGTCCGGGCGAGGCGCTGGAGGACTTCACCGGCCGCGTCGCGGCGAACCTGCTCCAGCTCCGCCTGGTGCGCCTCGGCGAGGCGCTCGCGTTCAGCCTGAAACTCGCCCTCCAGGCGCTGGCGCTCCCGGGCGACGCTCTGCTCGACGTACTCGTTGCGGACGCCGGCCAGCTCCTGGAGCAGATGCCAGAAGCTGAGCCGATCGCGGCAGGCGAAGGCCATGCGCCGGCTGATGACGAGTCGGCGGAGGCGGCCGTCGCCGTCCGTGCCCCAGACGTAGGGGATGCGCTCGATGAACTCGCGCGCGGGCATGGCGAGGTATTCGTGGACGGTGACGAGTTCCCCGCCGGCACAGGCGTCGGGCATGACGCGGAAATGCTCGCGGAACCGTCGCTCCATGAGCGCGAAATCGGCGAAGGAGAAGTGCAGGGCGAGCGTGGTCTCCTCGCCCTCCTCCTTCCGGCAGGGGAGTTCGTAGGCGGGCCAGTCCGCCTCCGGCTGGGGATTGCCCGTGAAGTCGAAGCGGCGGGCCCAGGTCTCGCCGAGGCCGGGATCGTAATGAAAGAGCGGGTGCGCGCGGCCTTCGAGGGCGGCCCCGGCGTGCAGCCAGGCCCCCAGCGGCGGGATCTGGCCCTGCGCCGTCAGGCCCGAGGCGATGACGTGCAGCGAAGCGCGCGATGACATCAGGCTTCGGGCATACCCGGCCAGGAGATGTTCGGGCCGCGCCGCCGATGACTGATGCACCAGCGCCTCGCGATGACTGACGCCCAGGTAGGCCAGCTCCAGGTGGTAGGAGAGGATCGGGTCGTCCTCGGCGGGCAGGCCCGGATTCGCCGCCGGCTGCACCGCGACGAGCACCTGCACGGGCCGGCCGGAGAGCAGGAGCCGTGAGAGCTCGAGCATGCCCGGCCCGACCACCTCGCGGGCGCGCTCCAGCGCCACGACCGGTGGCAGGTAAAGCAGCTCATCGCGCGAGAAGGCCTCCCAGTCGAAGCCTTTCAGCAGGGTGTCGTGTCGTTCCGGGACGTACGCGTCGGCGAGTTCGAGGCGGGCCATCCGCATCGCGGTGAACAACTGCGTGTAGCGGGCGGCGTTCTCGTCGAAGACCGCGGCGGCGGCGGCGCAGACCGTTCCGTCGGCGACGGAATGGAACTCCGCCTCCAGGGCGCGGACGGCGGCGGGTAGCTCGTCCTTGTGCACCACCGTCATCACCGGCAGATCGTCCTGGCTGAGATGACCCCGCAGCAGGTGAAGCAGGTTGCGCACCCGCTCCCGGCGCTGGGGCGGCATCGTCTGCGTGCCCCGGGCCGGACCCAGCACGCGGGCGAGGGCGGCGGTGTCCACGTGCTCCGTCGCGGCCGGGCCGACCGAGCCCTTCACGTCTTCTTCCTGGCGCCGTTCCGGCTCCTTGGCACGGTCGATGAGCAGCAGGTCGTTGAGCTTGTGGCAGAGCCGATCGAGTTCATCGTGCAGGGCCGATCGCCGAAGGGCGGCGCGGCGGCGGGCCGCCACCAGCAGCAGATGCAGCGGCGTCGGCTCGTCCAGCCCCAGCAGCATGCCGCCCTCCGGGAGTCCGTCCAGAAGGCGTGTCAGATCCGAGTCAAACTGCCCGGCGTTGGTTTTGTCCAGATCGAGCTCTTCGACGGCGAGCCGGCCGGCGTCGGCGAGCACCTCCCGCGCCGGCAGTGCGCCTTGCGCCCCGTCCACCGCCGCGCGGGCGGCGCGCTCCAGGCGCTTGAGGTTGTCCTTCAGGATTCGCGCATCGTCCGGGCCCGGCGCGAAGGCGTCGACGCCCTGGCGGAGGAGATCGGCGAGCGGAACCGCCAGTCGCTCATCTTCAATCATCTCCGGCGGGAAGACGAACAGCGGGTAATCGTGACGGACGCGGGACGGGTCACGGAACGGATGGAGCAGGGCGGGGATGAAGCGATCGTCGGGGATCGGCAGCTCGTCGGCGTCCGGTTCGCCGCGATGGAAGCGGCGCACCTCGTGAATGAGCCGATCGGCCTCTTCCTCGCTCTTCGCCCCGCCGATGGTCGGCAACTCGGGCAGGGGCGGGGCCGGCGGGGCCGTGTCGCTTCGCTTCTTCAACTGACGAACCCAACCGCTCAGGGCGTCGTCCAGACCGTTGGCGGGGCCGGCCTCGTCGGGATCCTCGTCGTCCGCGGGATCGACGAGCACCTGGCTCGATCCCGCGGGCGGGGCGGTCACCGGCACCGGGGTGTTCTGTTCTCTAGACATGGCGAGCTACGCGGGATCCTTGCATCAGTCTGTGCCGGGCGGTTCGGGCCGCCGGCGCGTGAGGGAAGCGGCGATGAGACGGGCGGGCGTGACGCGGCGCCCCGAGGTCTCGCAGGCCGGCGACCTCCGTCCGTGCCCGCGCCGCCGCACCCTCTCAGATCGCGAATCGGTCCAGCTCCGCGTTGAGCGCCACGAGTTTCTCATCGACGGTCATGTCCAGACCCCGGGTGCTGACCTGCTCATAACAGGGCTTGCTCGGATCGTGATAAAAGAGCCCGATGGGAAGCACGTCCTCGCGGTTGGCGATGGCCAGCGCTTCCTTCAGGTCCGCGGGATCGTGGTCCATCTGGGTCGGGTACATCTGTCTGACCGCCGGATCGACCTGGATTCCCTTCTCGTGGTTGAGCAGGAGGACCAGCGAGGGATCCTGCTGGAACTGCTCCCAGACCGGGGCGGTGTATTGGGGGCAGCGCTGGATGATGTGCACGAAGCTGAGGCCCTTGTGGTGGTAGGCCGCCTCGAGCGTCGCGTGCAGATGCACCGGGTTCCAGTCCACCGTCTGGGCGACGAAGGAGGCGTTGGTGAAGCCGATCGTCGCCGCGGTGGGATTGAGGGGAGGCAGCCAGGCCCCGGCGGGGTGGGTGTTGGTTCTCAGGCCCTGGTGGGAGGTGGGGGACGTCTGCGCCTTGGTCAGGCCGTAGATGTTGTTGTTGAACAGCATCACGACGAGGTCCATGTTGTAGCGGACAGCATGGATCCAGTGCCCGGCGCCGATGGAGCAGCAGTCGCCGTCGCCGGTGGCCACCCACACGTGCAGATCGGGCCGGCGGGACTTGATCCCGCAGGCCACGGGCAGGGCCCGCCCGTGCAGCCCGTGGAAGCCGTAGGTCTTCATGTAGTGCGGGAAGCGACTGGAGCAGCCGATGCCGGAGACGCAGACGGTTTTCTCCGGCGGCAACTGCTCGTCACGGCAGATGCGCTGAACGGCGGTGAGCACGCCGTGGTCCCCGCAGCCGGGGCACCAGCGGGCCACGCCGCCCTCGTAGTCCTCCATCGTGAAGTAGCGAGGCAGGACGTCCAGCGACCAGTCTGTCTTGAGGCCGAACATCGTCAGCTCCCTGAAGCAGCCTCGACGGGCTGCGAGTCGGTTTCCGATTCCACCACGCCCATGGTCTTGAGGCGATCCATGATCACGTCATGAATCTGGCCCGGTCGCAACGGCTGGCCGGGCGTGACCGACCAGTAGTCGATGTCGCGCCGGGTGCGGGCGCGGAGCATCATCGCCAGTTGCGAGGGCCGGCCGGGCTGGGTGGCGTGCATGAGGCCCTCGGGCGGATCGCTGTAGTTCAGCTCCACCGCCAGCACCTTCTTGAAGTTCAGGAAGATCTTGCGCAGGCCCGGCTCGAGCGGGGAGAGGAAGCGCAGGTGCACGGAGGAGACCTTGTAGCCGTCAGCGCGGGCCCGATCGACGGCCTCCTCGATCGCCCCCAGCGTCGAGCCCCATCCGACGACGATGACGTCACCCTCCTCGTCGCCGTGCATCTTGGGCGGCTTCAGCGTCGAGCGGAGCGCGGCGAGCTTGCGGCTGCGCATCTCGCAGCCCACCTGGTTGGCATCCGGGTCGTAGGCGACGTGGCTCTCGCGGGTGTGGGCGAGGCCGGTGAGGACGTATTCACCACCGCGCTGCCCGGGAATCGGACGCGGCGAAAGGCCTGTCTCCGGGTCCCAGTCATAGGGTGGGACGGCCGGATCCCACGGGGCCTGGTCGATCGGCGGGGCGAGCCATTCCTCGCACACCCCCGGCCGCGGGATCGGCTGCACGCCGGTGGCGAGGTTGGCGTCCGTGAGAAGAATGACCGGTCCGCGGAACGCCTCGGCCAGCCGGCGGGCGGTGATCACCAGGTGCAGGCATTCTTCGATGGAGGCGGCGGCGAGGACGATCTTGGGCGAGTCGCCCGGCGAGCCGTGGATGGCCGCCTGCAGATCCCCCTGCTCGACCTTGGTCGGCAGGCCGGTGGCGGGCCCGCCTCGCTGCACGTCCACGATGACCAGCGGGATCTCCGCCATCACCGCCAGGCCGATGAACTCGGTCTTCAGCGCCAGCCCCGGGCCGGAGGTGATGGTGCAGGCGGTCTTGCCCGCGTAGGAGCAGCCGATGGCGAAGCCAATGGCGGCGATCTCGTCCTCCGCCTGGTGGACGAATCCGCCCACCTTCTGGAACACCCCGGCCAGGTAGTGCGAGGCGGACGTGGCCGGAGTGATCGGGTACATCGACACCACCTCGATCCCCGCGGCCATCACGCCCAGGCCCACCGCCTGGTTGCCGTTGAGGACGATCAGCGGCTCGGTGATCTCCATGGGCGGGATGGTGTAGCAGTAGGTAACCTTCTCGCGCGCGAACCGAACGCCGCCGCGGAGCAGTTCCTGGTTGGAGGCGATGACGTTCTCGCCCTTCTTGCGGAAGACGATGGCGATCTCGTCCAGAGCCTTGTCGACGTCGCGCTGGTAGATCTCGCAGAGCATGCCGAGGACGAACATGTTCTTGCCCAGCCTCGGGTTGCTCGTGTACTGCAGGCAGGCCTCTTCCATCGCCAGCTCGTGCACGACGTAGCCGAGTTCGTGGAAGCGGCTCACCGCGTCGGCGTAGGACTGCTGAATCGCCGGGTCCGGGTCCGTCGCCCACTTGTTCTCCAGCAGGATGACCGTCCCCTCGCGGAAGGCGTTCTGCTCGATGCGGCCGTACAGCACCTGCTCATTGAAGGCGACGACGAGATCGGCCTCGTCGCCCATGTTGGTGATCTTGTGCGATCCGAGTCGCACACGGATGCCGCTGGCTCCGGCCCTTGATCGGGCCGGTGGCTTGATTTCCGCGGGGATGATCTCGACGGTCCAGGCGCCATTGCCCATCTTGGCGCTGATGGTGCCGAAGGCTTGCCCGCATTTCTGCGCGCCCTCGCCGGAGTCGCTGACGATTTCGACAACATGCTCGTCGATCTGCTTCGGCTTGCGTTGGCCCCCGGACCGCGTCTCGCCATCCCTGGTGATCACGGCGGTTTCACCCTTGTTGGCCATTGGAACTCGCTCCCCATGTGGTCGCGGTCGCAGGCCGTCGCGCCGGTCCCGGCGTGGCGCCGGGACCGGCGTGCGGTCCGATGTGGTTCAATGATCGGCGGGGCAGCGGATGCCGCCTCGCGCCCCTCTCCTCCACCCTACTGTTCGTCCCCCGCGCGCCGTGTGATCCGGTGCAGGCAGGATCATTCGCCCCGCCGGCGCGGCGCACCAACGGCGGCCCGGAATACTCGGCATGCGAGCCGGTCAGAGCAAGTCTGAAGGGGAAATGTCCACGCAGCGGCGACATGCTCTGTCCACTCTGTGGGCCCTCTCGGTCCACATTGGGCGAATCATAGGCAGCGCCCTTGTATCGGTCGGTTCACACGACAACAAAAAATCGATGAGGCGATCCGATTGTTCCACCCGAATCGGACCTTGCCGTGGCCGATAACGATCTCCGGCGCGAACGTCGAGGCGATTCGTCCCTCCCGGCCCCCGAGCCGCTCAGCGATCATCGGCATCAGGCTCGGCGCCGGCCGGCTCCGCCCCGGAACCGAGCCCCGCCGCGCGGGGACGCATCAACCCGACCAGATACGCCGGACGGGCCCGATCGCGCTGCACCCGATACGCCGGCGCCCCCGGCTGCTGCTGAAGAAGCGTGCCGTACACCCAGTCCATGCTGCGGCGCAGCAGCGCGGTGATCGCCTCGCTCTTGGGCTGCTTCTTCATCGACACGCATAGCGCACCGCCCGGGGCAAGCCATTGGGCATAGCGCTGCACCTGCCGGACCGCCTCGTCCACCGGCAGGTAGTACAGGACCTCATTGAAGACGATCAGGTCGAATCGTCGCTCGGCATCGGGCGCGAAGGTCCGCAGATCCGCCGCGACGAACCGGCGGGTTGAAGTTGCGCCGGCCGGCGCGGGCCGGCTCCCCGCCTCGTCGATCACCCGATCGCTCAGATCCACGCCCCGGTATGCCTCGAGCCCGCGCGGCTCGAGGGAATCGGCGAGGTCGCCGAAGGCGCAACCGAGCTCGAGGACCCTCCGCGGCGTCAGGCCGATCGCCTCGAGCATCACTACGATCGCCTGATTCCGCAGCTCGTTGCCGATGCGACCGTTGAGGGCGCGGCACAGGCGAGGCGCTTCCTCGTTCCAGTATTCGGCCGTCTCGTGCGGCGCCGCCTGAAGCCGCGGGCGCGCGGCGAGGATGCGCCGCGCCAGCGGGCTGAGCGGCGAGCGGTGCGCCAGCAGGCGCAAAAGATGTCCCGCGCCGGGGCGCAGGGCGGTGAGCATGGCCGCCTCCTCGCCGGCGTGGTGCCCGTCGAGGCGCACCCTCCGCGCCCGGTCATCGACGCCGGCTCCTTTGGCATCGGCATCGCCCGCCGGTCGCTTCACCGGATTGCCCCGGCCGACCCCGGAATTGGTCGCGCCCCCCCATGATCCCGTCTCAGACGCCCTCGTGCAGCGGCTCCAGCAGGTCGCGGGCCGCGTCGTGGTAGATGCTCTTCAGCAGGTCCGGCGGCAGCGACCTTCCGACCAGGGGCGGGGCGTCCATCTCGTCGTATCGCGCCGGGTCCACCATCGCCAGGTCCGGGTCGGCGATCGGCGATTCGCCCTCGTAGTCGCGCTCGAACATCGTCCGCAGGGCCCAGTACCGGCTCGCATAGAGATCGAAGGCCTGGGCGGGTGAGTTGGCCCGCTGGTGGATCTCCCGCTCATCCTCCGCCGGGCGAAGATGCTCATCGCTCGTCACGATGTCCGAGCCGAACAGGACGCGCCCGCGGAAACGGGTCAGGAACGCGAGCAGTTCGTCGCGCGAATGCCGGCTCAGCTCGCGCACCATCCACTTCGTCGCGCTCGTGTCCAGATACAGGTTGGCATGCCGGTCCATGAGCCCGGTGAGGAACTGCAGATCCTCCGGCCAGCCGCCCATGTGGGCCGCGATCCACGGCCGGTTGAACTCCTCCAGCAATCGCTCCAGCGGCTCGTACTGCTGCCGCTTCGTCCGGTAGAGGGCCACGTCGGTGTATTTCTTCGCGAACCAGGTGTCCGGATCGGCGACGTGAACCATGTAGATCATGCCCAGGTCGCGGGCCGCGGCCATCGCATCGATCCGATGAGGTGCGTCCAGCCGCATGAACTCCGGCTCGCCCAGCTCCACGCCGTAGTCGATCGATCGCGGGGCGGCCCAGAACTTGGCGATCCGCGACCCGAGAGCGTGATACTGCTCGATGCGCCTGATGAACCCCTCGCCGAGGTTGTATCGGCGATTGTCCTGATCCCAGTAGTTGGGGACGGCGATGAAGCGGATCGCCCCGTCCATCGCCTCGCGCAGGGCCTCCGCGTCCTCCAGCCGGCTCATGCTGTAGGTGAGCTCGATGCCGTAGGCGGAGGCGGCCTCCCGGTAGATCTCGACCGCCTCCAGGCCGTTGACGTGGGTGTGCACATCGATGATCGGCGCCGGCGGGGCGGGCATCCGCGACGCTTCTGCGGCATAATCCAGTCCCAGCCGGTTGGCCGGCCCGGCCCCCGGATGCGTCGTCTCGGACACCGTCGCCTCCGGGCCCGTGTCTTCCGCGGGTGTTGCCTCGCCTCGGTCCGTACTGTCCTTGCCGTGAGTCATCGGCCGATGATAGACCCCTCCCCGCCCCAGCGGATCGCCCTCGCCCACGACTGGCTGGTGGGTCTGCGCGGGGGGGAGCGGGTGCTCGATCGCCTCGCCCGCCTGTTCGGCCCCACCGAGCTGTACGTGCTCGTGGATGACGGGCGGCACCTCACCGATGCGATCTCCGCCTGCCGCGTCGTGACCTCGCCGCTCCAGCGGTTCCCGGGTGCGGCCGGGCGTCTGCGCCGCCATTACCTGCCGCTGATGCCGTGGGCGGTGGGGCGGATCCGCGTCGCGCCCTGCGACCTGCTCGTCTCGACCAGCTCGGCGGTGATGAAGTCGATCAGGCCGCCGGCGGGGACGCCGCACCTGTGCTACTGCCATTCGCCGGCCCGGTACATCTGGGAGCAGTCGGCCGACTATGCGCTCGGCACCGGCGGCCGCCTGCGCCGGATCGGTCTTTCCCTGCTCGAGAAGCGCTTCAAGCGCTGGGATCGGGCGACGGCCGATCGCGTGACGAAGTTCCTCGCCAACAGCGCGCACACCGCCGCCCGCATCGAGCGCTGCTTCGATCGGCAGGCAGATGTCGTGTATCCGCCCGTGCGAACCGACTTCTTCACGCCGGATGAAGAAGTGTCGCGCGAGGACTGGCTGCTGGTGGTCTCGGCGCTGGAGCCGTACAAGCGCACGGACATGGTCATCGAGGCGGCGAACCGCGCTTCGCTGCCGCTGAAGATCGTCGGCGGCGGCTCACAGGCGAGCGTCCTGCGCGACCTCGCCGGCCCGACCGTCGAAATGGTCGGGCGGCTGGAGGATGAGGCCCTGCGTGATGTCTATCGCAGGGCCCGCGCGCTGATCTTCCCCCAGGTCGAGGATTTCGGGATCATCCCGGTCGAGGCGCAGGCCTGCGGCTGCCCCGTCCTCGCGTTCGCCGCCGGCGGCGCGCTGGAGACGGTCACCGAGCAGACGGGCGTCTTCTTCGATGCGCAGACGCCGGAGGCGATCATCGAAGCGGTGCGCGCCCTCGATGATGCGACCATCACCACCGCCGCCTGTCGCGCCAACGCCGAGCGCTTCAGCGAGGAGGCGTTCGATGAAGCGATGAGGCGCCAGGTGGCGGAGGTGCTCAGCGATGAGTCCTGATGTCCGGGCGCGCAGTACGCGGGTGAACCGCACCGCGAACCAGGGAAGGCACGCGGTGGGGATGCGCGCGCGAAACCGCCCCGCCCGCGCGGGGGCGCGGCGGGGCGCTGCTGGTCACGGATTCAGGCAGGCCGGGTGACGGCCCGACCCGACGGCGTTCACGCGGCCTGCGAGAGGTCGTGCCGCTCCTGGGCGGGCGGCATCGCGCCCACCACCTGCTGCTCTTCCTTCATCCACTTGCTGATGAGGAACGCATCGACAATCCACCACACACTGAGGATGGGGAAGCCGATGAGGCCGATGATGACGAGCGAGAGCACGCAGGAGCCGAGGAAGAGGCCCAGCATGCCGAAGCCGCTGCCCATCTTGCCGAAGTAGAAGCGGTGCGCGCCGAATCCGCCGAGGAAGAACCACAGCAGATACGCCACCGTCGTCGACTTGCCGCTGGTGTTGAACTGGTCCGTCATGACGGTCCTTTCCCGTTGGTATCCACCCGGCCGGGCCGCGCCGGCCCGGCATGCGGGGAACGTCGGCGAGGCGCCCGGGAGGCTTTATCCGCGGTAGATGACTCGGGTCGGTCGACGGGTCCCTGATCGGAAGAACCGGCGCGGTTTGTCAGTCGGTGCAGGGCCGAGAATGCCGGGCGGAGCAAGGCGTCTGATTGCCGGTTCTCGGTTATTGGCTGTTGGCCGATCCGTGATCGGCGGGCATCGGGGTCGCCCGTGAACCCCGTCGCGAACGGAGACCCCTCCGGGCGACGGCGCCCTCCGCTCATCACTCATCACTCATCACTCATCGCTGCCCAACGACCGCGAGCGCTGCGGGTGTGCAGCGCTCGCGGTCCTGATCGAATCGGGGGTGTGCCCGGCGTTGGAGTGTCGGCCCTACGGGCACTCGCCGTAGTGCTCGAGGAGGATCGTCAGATCGTCGTTGTCGACGTCACCGTCGCCGTCGAGATCCCACGGGCATTCCTCGGGTGGATCGGGGCAGTCGCCCCAAACTAAAATGCGGCCTCGATCGACCCAAGCGCTCAAATCTTGAGGATTTTCGTCGAGGTGTTTGTCCATTACGGCGATC
>JAXHTH010000326.1:0-7792 GCA_034211115.1 Planctomycetota bacterium
CCGGTCCGTCCAAACACGCAGTATCGGGCCCTGCAGGGGGTTACGCGCGGTCGCGCCGGGGGCGGGCCCGGGGGCGTGCACGTTCTGCGCGCACAAACTAAACCCCCTGCGCGCATTCTGCGCGCGCGCCGCGGGTTCGCGCGATTGGCCATTCCGCGGATTTTCGAGGTTTAATTCCGGGGGTCGGGGCCCCCGGAAGGGCCCCCGAAAGTGGACCGGGACGACGCACGACGCGGAGCGTCGTGCCACCATTCAGTCGCGTTTGAGCTGGCCCAGCGCTTCGGGGATGAGATCGAGCAGATCGCTCGCGAGCAGGCCGGCGTTGTTGTGGCGCTGCGACCAGAGATCGGCGGCGACGCCGTGCACGTGCACGGCGCAGCGCGCGCACCCGAACAGGCTCAGCCCCCCCTGCTGCTTCGCGGTCACCTGCCGCGAGCCGGCGCCGAGGTTGCGCTTGAAGAACTGGGCGATGAAGGAGGCGATGATGCCGGTGAGGACGTCGCCGGTCCCGGCCGTGGCCAGCGCGACGTTGCCCGACTCGTTGATCGCCGAGTCGATCCCGTCGCTGATGACGGTGCGGTGTCCCTTGAGAACAACGACGCATCCAAGTCGGCGCGCCATCTGCTCGGCCGCGGCCGGGCGGGCGTCCGGATCGACCGGGTCGGCCTCGAGTCCGAGGTTCTCCGCGAGGCGGCGGAACTCGCCCGGGTGGGGCGTGAGCACGGCGGGCGCGCGGAAATCCGAATGGAAGTCGCGCACGGCCGCCAGCGCGTTGAGGCCGTCGGCATCGATGACCATCGGCAGATCATCGCGGGCCACGAGCCGGATGAGGACCTGCTGCTGGGGCAGGTCGGTCCCCCAGCCGGGTCCGACGGCGAGGCAGTCATACCCGGGCAGGTGCGCATCGAGCAGCTCCGCGACCTCGCTGGGCAAGAGGCTGCGTTCCCGATCGACGGGCAGGGCGAGGCCGGTCGCGCCGGGGGCGATGATGAGGGCCGAGGGCATGACGGGCCGGGGGACGGCGAGAACGGCCAGGCCCGCCCCGCTCCGCAGGGCGGCCGTGGCGGTGAACGCGGGCCCGCCGATCATCACCTTCGGACCCGCGGCCTGGGCGCCGAGGACGCAGACGGTGCCGAACGTGCCCTTGTGGCCGGCGGGATCGCGTCGCGGAAGGCTGGGCAGGTCGTCGATCATGGCGGAGGGTTCCTGATCATGCCGCGCGCGTGGCGAGAAAACCACAGTGGGGTGACAGGCGTATGTCACCCCCGCGCTTGGCGGCGGCGCGTCTGGAAGGATGATAACACTCTCGCCGAACCCTTCCGGAGGTCGATGAGTGCCCTCCCACATCCCCGTGTGGAGCCGCCGGGTCGTCTCGACACGTGTCGCCGCCGCTTCTCGGCGCGGGTCGGGACTTCCCGAGCGGCATGCGACGACTCCGGGTGGCGGGGCCTGCCGAGCGGCAGGTTCAGGCAGGGTTCGGCATCGGCCACCCCCGTGCGCTCCCGGCCGCCCATCACCGCACCGGGAAGAGCACCCAAGGCACCAGGACGGTGCCTTTCTCCTTTTTTGCGCCCAGCCACGCGCGGAATGCGGCAATCGCCGGCCAATCCGGGGGCGAGTCCGGGGGCGAGTCCGGGGGCGAGTCCGGGGGCGAGTCCGGGGGCCGATCCGGGCGCGGATTACGGCATGGGCGTTGCCGCCTGCTCGGCGCCGACCGGCTCGCCGTTCACCTCGATGATCTCGATTTCGAGGTTGCCCAGGAGGATGAGCAGGTGGGAAAGATCGGCATCGCCCATGCCCTCGGCGAGGCTGGAGGTCCCGATGAGGACATGGGCCGCGTCGTACCGCGCCCGCAGCGTCGCGTCGAGATCAATCCACTTCCCGTCGATCAGCGCCTGCGTCCACATGTGCCAGCCGAAGAGATCGCGTTCGCCGGCGAAGGTGTCGGCGTACACGAGCCCGCTGGCCGTGCGGGCGGGGATGCCCGCCGCGCGGAGCAGGGCGCAGAGGAGCACGCCGTGCTCGGAGCAGTCGCCGCGCTTCATCAGAGCCGTCTCCGAGGCGGTGGCGAAGGCGGTGTTGAGGTTCTTGGCCGTGATGTATTCGTGCACGAACTTCCGCAGCGCCTCGGCGCGGGCCATCGGATCGTCGCCCGCCTCGGCGCAGGCCCTGGCGGCGAGCTTGCGGATCAACGCATCGCTGCTGTCGACCATCGAGGACGGCTCGCGGTACTCATCCTTGTCCAGGTCGCCCTCATCGGCGGGGAGCGGATCATCGATGTCGATGCGGAGCACGGCCCAGCCGCCGCCCTCGCCCACCTCGACGCGCTGGGCGCCCGCGGAGGGAAGCCCGGGCAGCTCGCCGTCCTTCGTCCGGACGCGGAAGACCGCCGTCCGCGTCGAGCGCGGATCCTCGATCGGGACATCGACCTTGACGAAGGTATCGAGCATCAGTTCGGGCGCGGGCCCGGCGCCGTGGTTCAGCGCCTGCTCCTTCGTGACCAGCCGGGTGGTCATCGCCCCGAAGGCCAGGGCCATCTCCTCGGACACCCGCGTGCCGCCGGCGGTGACCTTCCACGTGGCGGCGACGCCGGGCATCATGCTGCTGCTGGTCTTCCAGACCGTGACCGGCACGTCGGCGCGGCCCGGCAGGTCGATCTTCTCTTCGCCGATGAGGACGTGCGTCATGGTGATCGGGTTCATGCCCGTCTCGCCGTTGATGGTCTTGTACGAGATCTCCTCGGCGCCCTTTTCGCGCCGGGCGAGCCAGTGGCGGCGGATGGCCATGGGGGTGAGCCAGTCCCCCTCGGGCCGGGGCAGCTCGCGGCGGATCTCGCGCCCGCCCTGCCGGGCGATCGCGATCACCCGGTCGTCCTCGAAGACCCATCGCGTGTCCACCGACTGGAGGGACATGTCCTGCACGAAGCGCAGCTCCAGCGGTTCGCCTTCGTGCGTCTCGAGCCAGACGGTGCGCGTCGTGACTTCCAGTTCGGTGGCGCCGCGGCTGACCTTGAAGGACATCTCGCCCTCGGAGCGGTACCGCTCGCCGTCAGAGAGAACCGTCTCGTGCGACCAGCCCGCGGTCGCGCCGGCCAGTTCAAGGGTGTACCAGTGGTCGCGCACAGGCTCCCAGCGGTCCGGCTGCGTCTCCTGCCCCCCGGCGGTCGCGGCGATCAGCGACAGGACCGCGGCGAGGAGCACGATCACGGACGGGGCGAGCGGACGGCGGCGGCGGACGGGCATGGGCATCGCGGTCTCCTTCACGGCGGCCTGGGCCGCCCATGGTACGGGCCGGCCCCGGCGACGATGCGGCCGGCGGGCCGGAAACGCCCGCACGACGGCAGGCGGGGCGGCTCAGGAAAAGACCCTTGAAGCGGCGGATTATTGCCCCGCCCGCCCGACGAAGCGGCGTTTTGGCATATCACGGGTCGCCGATGCGTTCGGCGCGGGATGGTGCCCGCTCCCCTGGCCTGGGTCCTTGATCGCTCGGCCGGCGCGGCCGGCCGCGACATTTGACGAAGTTTTTCGTCAGAATGACGAAACCCTTCGTAATCTCCGCCGTACAACCCCCAAGTACAGCGAGGAGGCCCCATGACCGAACGCCAGGGCAAGAGACCGACCGACGCCGAGCTGGAGATCCTCCGCGTCCTCTGGGAGCGCGGGCCCAGCACGGTCCGCGAGGTGTTCCGGATCCTCGAGAAGCGGCGCGGCGCCGGCTACACCACCGTCCTCAAGCTCATGCAGATCATGACGGAGAAGGGCCTGCTGAAGCGCGACACCACCGTGCGGCCGCAGGTGTACGAGGCGCTCTGCACGCGGGGCCAGACGCAGCGGCAGCTTCTGGGCGATCTGCTGGAGCGCGCCTTCGGCGGCTCGCCCGGCCGCCTCGTCCTCCAGGCGCTCTCCGAGAAGGAAACCACCGCCGAAGAGCGCCGCGCCATCCGCGAGATGCTCGATGAACTGGAAAGGGAAGGGACATGAGCCTGCTGGAGAGCTTCGCCTCGCTGACCCTCGTGCACGCGCTCGGCTGGACGCTGCTGCATTTCCTCTGGGAAGGCGCGCTCGTCGCCGCGGCCATCGTTCTTTTGCTGGCGCTGCTGCGCCGTCGCAGCGCCGCGGCGCGCTACCTGGCATGTTGCGCGGGGATGATGCTGATGATCGCCGTCCCCGCCGTGACGCTGATCACGATTCTCAACTCGCGCAGCGCGGCGATCGCGGTTCCGCCGGAGCTGCTGGCCGCGGACCCGGCTCGTTCGCCGATCTGGGATCGCCTCTCGCCCCTGCTGCCGTATCTCACCCTGTTCTGGCTGGCCGGCGTGCTGCTGCTCCAGTGCCGGCTCGTCCTGCAGTGGTCGCGAGCGCAGCACCTCAAGCATTACGGCACGCGCACCGGCCCCGCGCAGTGGCGCAGCACCGTGCTCGAGCTCTCGCAACGGCTCCGCGTGGGGAAGGACGTCCGCATCGTCGAATCGATGCTCGCGACCGGTCCCATGGTGCTCGGCTGGCTGCGGCCGGTGATCCTCCTGCCCGCGGGAATCGCCACGGGCCTGACGCCCGAGCAGTTGCGCACGGTGATCGCCCATGAGCTGGCCCACGTGCGCCGGCACGACTACGTCGTGAATCTCATTCAGTCGGTGTGTGAAACACTGCTGTTCTATCACCCGGCCGTCTGGTGGCTTTCGCAGCGCATGCGCATCGAGCGCGAGTATTGCTGCGACGATCTCGCGGTCAGCGCGTGCGGCGACGCCGTGGGGTACGCCCGGGCGCTGACGGCGCTGGATGCGATGCGGGCGGAGGCGTATCCGACGGCCCTGGCCACCACAGGAGGTCCTCTCATGAATCGCATACTTCGAGTCGTGGGGCTCGCCCCCAAGGCGCCGCAGCGCGCCGGCGGCTGGCTCGCCCCCATGGTCATCGCGGCGTCGATCATCGCCGCCGCCTCCGTCATGGTCTTCTCCCCCGGCGCGGCGGCGGAGGAGAAGATCGTCAAGGACCCGCCGCCCAAGAAGGTGATGAAAATCGAGCGCGACGTCGACCTCGTCGTCATCGCGAAGAAGCTGGGCGTGAAGCGCGCCGATGTGCTCGCCGATCTCCAGGCGGCCGGCCTCGACAACGAAGCGCTCATGATCGTCCTCCGCGAGATCGAGCCCGACAAGAATGTCGTGAAGAAGGTCGAGCACTTCGCGCAGGACATGGCGGTGAAGAAGGTCAAGCTCTCCGAGAAGGAGAAGAAGCTCATCGAGAAGATGAAGGCCGACGGCGCGAGCGATCAGCAGATCAAGGAGGCCCTCGCCAAGCTCCGCGCGAAGTACGGCAACCCGCCGGTAAAGGTCAAGAACCCGAAGGCCGAGTACATCGCCTACGAGAAGCAGGTCATCAAGAAGATGAAGGCCGAGGGCAAGAGCGATGAGGAAATCAAGAAGACCATCACCAAGATGCGGGCGGAATTCAAGGAGAAAATGGTACAAACCCCGCCCCCGGAAACGGACAAGGTGAAGAAGTTGAAGGCCGAGTACGTGGCGTACGAAGAGAAGGTCATCAGGAAGATGAAGGCCGATGGCGCCACCAAAGAGGAGGTCAAGAAGACCGTCAGCAAGATGCGGGCGGAGTTCCAGAAGAAGATGGCGTCGCTCAGGGACGCGCCGCCTCCGAAGAAGAAGGTCTCCCCGCTCAGCGAGAAGGAGCGGGCGCTCATCGAGAAGATGAAGGCCGCGGGCATGTCCAAGGAGGAGATCACCCGCGTGCTCGCCGAGCTGAAGGCGAAGCAGGACGCCGCCTGAGGGGAAGAAGATGCTGCGCCGCGCGGCGGCTCAGACCGTGCGGCCCCGCCAACTCGCGATCGGCCCTGAAGGAATCGTCCTGATCGCGCCACGGCCCGCCGCGTCCCGTCCCGAACCCCCACGGGAACGCGCAGGCCCCGGAACGTCACCCGCGCCGAACGCGCCGGTGGCGTTTCGCCGTCACGCACAATGCGGCGTGTTCGGGCCGTCAGTCGCCTTCCGGCTTCATGAGGGGGAAGAGAATGACATCGCGGATCGTCGGCGCGTTCGTGAGGAGCATCACGATGCGGTCGATGCCCAGTCCCAGGCCGCCGGCGGGGGGCATGCCGACGCGCAAGGCGTTGATGAAATCCTCATCGAGGCTGCGGAACGTCTGCTCCTCCTCATCGGCCCCCGCGAGCTGCTCGGTGAACTTGGCAAGCTGCACGTCCGGATCGTTCAGCTCGGTGTACGCGGTGCCCATCTCCATGCCCGCGATGAGCAGCTCCCAGCGATCGCAGAGATCGGGGTTGTTTTTCTGCGGCCGCGTCAGAGGCGAAATCACGCTCGGATAGTCTGTGATGAACGTCGGCCGCGCCGGATCGATCTCCGGCTCGCAAAGCTGCTCATACACGCGATTGACGAGCAGCCAGTGATCGAGGCGGCGCGCGTTCTCGATGCCGATCTCCTCGGCCTTCGCGATGAGCCGGTCGGAATCGGTCATCGGGAAGTTGAGCGTGCGCTGGAAGAGCTCGCCGTAGGCGATGCGGTCAAACGGGCGCGACCAGTCGATATCAAGTTCGCCGAACGGCAGGACGGGGCCGCTTCCATCTCCTCCCCACTTCGTCTCTTCGTCTCTTCGTGACTCCGTCTCTTCGTCTCTTCGTGACTCCGTCTCTTCTGCAGCCATACCCGGACCTTCCTCGCGGAGCTCGTCAGGTCCGGCTTCCCGCTCGTCAGGTCCGGCTTCCGTGACGAGTTGCGCCAAGTCGTGGAGGAGGGATTCGGTGAGTTCGAGCATGGTCCAGCAGTCGCCGAAGGCCTGGTAAACCTCCATCACCGTGAACTCCGGGTTGTGGCTGCGATCGACGCCCTCGTTGCGGAAGTTGCGGTTGATCTCATACACGCGGGGCATGCCGCCCACGAGGAGGCGCTTGAGGTACAGCTCGGTGGCGACGCGGAGATAGATGTTGATGCCCAGCGCGTTGTGGTGCGTGATGAACGGCCGGGCCGCCGCCCCGCCCGCGATGGGCTGCATCATCGGCGTCTCGACCTCCAGGTAATCCCGCTCATCCATGAACCGGCGGATGCGCGAGACGATGCGGCTGCGGAGCCGGAAGGTCTTCACCGTCTGCGGGTTGGCGTACATGTCGACGTATCGCCTGCGGTAGCGCAGCTCAGGATCGGACAGGCCGTGCCATTTCTCCGGCGGGGGCGTGAGGCTCTTGGCGTGGAGCTCGAAGCGATCGGCCCAGATGCAGATCTCCCCCCGCTGGGTCGCGCCGACGGGCCCGCCGGCCACGACGATGTCGCCGTAGTCGAGCTTGCGGGCGAGCTTGAACGTCGCGTCGTCGACCGCCGCCTTGGAGATGCTGATCTGGAGATCGCCGGTGTCGTCGCGGAGCACGAGGAAGACGAGCCTGCCCATCGCGCGGTGCTGCACGCACCGGCCGGCGACGATCGCGCGCGACCGGCGGTCGATGATCTCCGCTCCCGGATCGTCCTTCGCGGCGGCGGAGGAAGCGGCGAAGGCCTCGTGGGCATCGGCGTCGAACAGCGCCCGCGCCTCGCGCAGGGAGACGATCCCGTCCACGCGATGGCCGTAGCCGGTGATGTCGTGCTCATCCCGCCAGCGGTCCAGCTTCTCGCGCCGGGCGCGGATCAGCGGGTCGTTCACAAGATGCATAAAACTGCGTTCAGGATGAATAAAGGGTGCGATACCGTCGATAGGCAGCTCAGGAGCAAGTTTTACTGCACCAACAAGCATGAGGGGTGCAACCTCACCTGCTCCACGCGCCATGGCGAGAATCATTC
>JAXHTH010000327.1:0-20215 GCA_034211115.1 Planctomycetota bacterium
GCTACGCGCTGTCCGTGATCGGCTTTCCCATGAGCGCCCTGGCCCGGCCTCTGGACAACCCGCTCATCGACCGGTACCTGCTGCGGATCCGCGAGGCGCGGGGGCTGAGGGTGATCACCAAGTGGGGCGCGATGCCCGTGGTCAGGCAGTCGCTGGCCGGGGGCGGGCGCATCGGGTTCATCGCCGACCAGAACGCCGGCGATCGCGGCCTGTTCGTGCCCTTCTTCGGCCGCCTCGCCTCCAGCTACAAGTCCATCGGCCTGCTGGCGATGGATCATCGCGTGCCCATCGTGGCCGGCCACGCCCGCCGCCTGGACGGCCGGCTGCGATACGAACTCAACTGCACCGACATCATCACCCCCGAGGACTGGGAGGGTCAGCCGGACCCGTTGTTCTACGTCACCGCCCGCTACAACCGGGCGATCGAGACGATGATCCGGGCGGCCCCGGAGCAGTACCTGTGGCTGCATCGGCGCTGGAAGAGCCGGCCGCGGCACGAACGGGAGGGGCGTCCCATGCCCGATCGGCTCCGCGCCAAGCTGCGGGCCCTGCCCTGGATGACGCCCTCGGAGCTGGATCGGATCGTCGCCCTGTCCGACAACCCCGTCACCTGAGCGGCCTGGGCGGCCTGCCGCTTCGCGCCCGCCCCGGCCGACCACATCCCCCTCGCGCCCGACCCCGATCTGCGATACACTGCAACCCGGGCGCCCGGACCTCCTGCGTTCGGCGCCGCCACCACCATGCCCACTGAGCGCCTCAAAGACCGGAAGATCCTCATCGTCGATGACGATGAGGACATCCTCAGCAGTATCGATCTGGCGATGCGGACCGAGGGGGCGTCGACGACGACGGTGGTGGACGGCAACGCCGCGGTGCACATGGTCCACGCCGACCCGCCCGATGCGGTCGTGCTCGACATGATGCTGCCCAAGCGGTCCGGCTTCCTCGTGCTGGAGAAGATCATGGAGGCGGAGGAGCGGCCCATCGTGGTCATGATCACCGCCAACCAGGGCAAGCGGCACATGGCCTACGCCAGGGCCCTGGGTGTCGATGCCTATCTCATCAAGCCCGTCCCCCTCCAGCGCCTGGTTGACACGGTGGTGAATCTCATCGAGGATCGATGACGTGGGGCGGAGGCGGGCATCGCCGCCGCGGAGTAGAATCGTCCCTTTCCCGCCGGCCTCCGCCCGGTCCGGCGCTCGAGCACCATCGTGGATACCCGGCAGTACGTCATCCTCTCGCGCGATGAGCCGACCGGAAACGGCCTGGCCTCGCTCGGCTCGCGCCAGGACATCCTCCACCGGCTCAGCGCCTACCACACCGCCCCCGAGTGTGACGGCGAGGACATCCTCTACGGCCCCGGGATCCGCATCGAACTGCCCCCGGGCGATACCGTCACCCAGATGCTCATGACCATCACCGAGGAGGAGATCGCCTGGCAGGTCATCATGCCGCTGGTCAAGAGCCTGCAATGGAAACTGCTGGATCCGGCGACCGGCCGGGAGCTGAGCCCCTGATCCCGCGCCGGACATTCCCTTCACACATTCACGCGCATCGGAGTTGCGGGTCGCACCGCCGAGCGATTCCTCATGAACATCACCACGATCATTTCCGGAGGCCAGACGGGCGCGGACCGGGCCGCCCTCGACGTCGCCCTCGCCCTCGGCCTCAAGTGCCGCGGATGGTGTCCCCGCAACCGCGTCGCCGAGGACGGCCCCATCGACATGCACTATCCTCTGCGCGAGACGGCCAGCGATGATCCGGCCGACCGGACCCGCTGCAACGTCCGCGATGCGGACGGAACCCTCATCCTCGCGTCCGGGGAGCTGCAGGGCGGGACGGCCCTGACGCGCGACATCGCCGACGAACTGGGCAAGCCGCTGCTCATCGGCGACCCCGCCGGCGCGCCGACCCCGGACCTCTGCGCCAGGATTCATGGATGGATCGCCGAGCACGGGATCGCGGTCCTCAACGTCGCCGGCCCGCGCGAGAGCGAATCGCCCGGGGCCTACGAGCAGGCCGGGGCCCTGCTGCGGGCCCTGCTCGCCCGACCGGAGGAAGGCGAGGAAGCCTGAGATCGGCCCGGACCGCCGGACAGGGGATGACTCACCGCCGCTACAATCCGAGCCATGAGTGACGATTCCAGCCGACCGGCGGCTTCGCCCGGTACCCCGCCGCGCCGCGGCCTGCGGTTCGATGATTCCGATCCGCCGCGCCTTCGTGCGGCCATCCATGCCGCCGTCGAGTACCGCGGCGACGTGACGATCACCCGCCACTCGACGGGCTTGACGATCGCGGGTTTCGTCTTCGACTGCTCCGCCGCCGATGACGACGGCTCGGCCCTCGTCCGCCTCCTGCCCGCCGACGGCGGCGCGCGGATCGCCGTCCCGCTCGATGACATCACCGCGCTCGACTTCACCGGCGCCGACGCCGCGGAAGGAAAGTCCTTCCACGCCTGGGTGAAGAAGTACATCGAGAAGAAGCGCGCCGGCGAGCCCGCCAACATCGAAGCCGCTCCCCTCGACGATGACTGATCCCCACGCCCCATGACGCGACTGTCTCTTTCTCAGCCGCGGGTGCATACCCGCGGGCGCCTCCGACCCACCTGAACCCGTCCACAGCACCGCCGCTCTTCGCCGCCCCATGCGCATCCTCCTCACCAACGACGACGGCATCGACGCCCCCGGGATCGTCGCCCTCCACGATGCCCTCGACGGGCTGGGCGAGATCGTCCCCATCGCGCCCAAGACCGTGCAGTCGGCGATGAGCCACGGCATCACCTTCACCCAGCCGCTCATGACCGAGGAAGTCGCCGTCAACGAGCGCATGCGCGGCGTGGCCGTGGACGGCCGGCCCGCCGATTGCGTCAAGGTCGCCCTCCGCGCCCTCTGGCAGGAGCGGTTCGGCGAGGGGAGCCGGCCGGATCTGACCGTCAGCGGCATGAACGCCGGGGCCAACGTCGGCATCAACATCATCTACTCGGGCACGGTCGCCGCGGCCGTCGAGTCGGCCTTCCTCGGCGTCCCCGCCATCGCCGTCAGCCTCTACATCGGCGATCGCACACGCACGCACTTCCCCCGCGCGGCGCAGATCGCCCGGGCGGCCATCAATCACGTCCTTCAGCACGAGCTCGAAGCGCACAGCGTCATCAACATCAACATCCCGCGCACGGAGCGCGAGGATGCGCCGATGCCCGAGATGCGGGTGGTGGAGATGAACGCCGCCCCGGGCACGGACGGCTACGAGCGCCGCACCAACCCCTGGGGGCAGGTCTACTACTGGCCCAGCGGCAGCGGGATGGAGTTCACCCACACCGCGCCCGAGTCCGACGTCGAGGCGATGGATGAAGGCTTCGTCACCATCACCCCGCTGACCTACGTCATGACCGATCACCCGCGCCTCCAGATCTGGCGCCAGAGGTTGACCTCGCCATAGCGGGGCCCGCAGGATTCTCGTCGACGGCGATGTGAAACATGATGTGAAGGTCGCCGCGGTGTTGTGTGCGCTGCAAGCTGTCTCGTCGATTCATGGCCGGTTTGCAGTCGTCCACTCCTCGATCGTCCACGCGAGGGCCAGGCGGATGCTGCCCGGCAGACGGGCCAGTTCATCGTCCGTGAAGACAGCGCGCAGGGTTCGCAGCGTGTCCGCCTCCAGCGCGACGAGCCGGCGCAACGCCGGCAGGCCGGGATGCGACTGCCATGCGGCTTGCGGTCGCTCGCCCCGTTCGTGGAGCCGCCGAAACTCCCGATCGCGTGCGGCCGCGACCGGCGCTGAATCCCAATGCAGTTGGTGCTCGATGAACCGCGCGCGGAGCGGAACATGTTCGGCCACGTAGTCGCGGTAGAACGCTTCAATGGTCGTCATCTGTTCCTGCCCGACCGAATCGCAAGTTCGCAGCAGCTTCACGGCGATGTCCACCGGCGTGGGCAGGCAGAACTCCGGGCGCTGCCGGCATGTCAGCGCCTCGATGAATCCCTGCCGTTGTTGCTCATCCAGCGCGGCGGCGATGGTTGCGGCGGCGCGCGAAACGCCCTCGCGCAGATGATCGATGATCGCCTTCATGCCTTCGACGGCATTGCGCCGCTGCTGCGATGTGCTGCGATCGTTGATCATCGTGCGACTGAACGATGGATAGTCGCGCCAGTAAGCCTCGACGAGCGAGCCGAGTGCCTCCGACTCGGCGGCGAGCGCATCCCCCAGCGCGCCGCCTGATGACAGGTCGATGCCCGCCTCTTCGAGGGCTTCATACAAATCCGGGATCGGCGGGCCGGACCCGATCTGATTGCGCTGGGCGATGATCTGCACGATCTGGCGGAAGGCGTAGCGCTGCTCGTGCAGGCGCCACGTTCGCAGCGCCTCATGACCCAGCGCTTCTTCGATCTGCTCGATTCTCGCTGAAGAGAATGCGTTCAGCGTCCTCCGCCACTCCGGCCAGAGCATGAAGAAATCGCGCCCCGTCGTTTCCTCGCTCGCCTCGATCCGATCGGCATGATCCTCCAGGAGCCGCCGGTATGTGTCCGCCGCCTCATCAAGGAGTGCGCGGATGCTCGCCGCCTTCTCGGGGGCATCTTCGATCAGCTCATCGATCACTGCGCGCGCTTCGCGTGAGACGAGGAACGGCGCTTCGCTCTCCAGCCAGCCGGCGGCCGTCTCCGAAGCGGCGGCGTGCGCGGCGATGACCGCGAAGGCGGCGGCCAGAACTGCAAGTATAATCGCCCGCCATCTCATCGTTCGCCGCCTCCCGCCAGTTCGCGGACCTGGCGCGCCGCGCTGCGGACGAATTCCCGCGCCGCCTGAAGCTCCGTCTCAAAGTCCTCTCGCGCCCATACCTGCTCATCCGGGGGCTCGTAGGCGAAATCATGTCCGAAGCCGCGCGCCGCCTCCGAAATCTGCCGCATGAAGTGGTCGTAAGCCTCCGCGCGCATGGCCTGCGGCCCGTAGGCGCGCTGGTAGCTCTCATCCAGATCGCCGATCATCGACCGGAATCGCCGCTCATATCGCGCATCGAAATCGCGAAGCGCTGCCATCACCTTCTCATCGCGCGCTGCCGGCGAGCGCAGCACATCGGCGATGATCCGCTCCGGCGCCGGCGCGAAGGCATCGTACAGGTAGCCGTACAGCGGACGATTGATGACGGCACGCAACCGTAGCGCATCCTCCCAGGCAAGCGATGCCTGCATCTCGGCCGCGTACCGCAGGTTGATGGCGCGCAGCGCAGCGCACTGGCGCCGTGCGGCGCCATCGGCGCTTTCCGTGTGCAGGTACTCGTTCAGGTGCCGCTCCACCGCCGCGCGATCGCCTTCGACCACGGCGGCGTTCGCCAATTCAAGCGCCGGCCGGTCCTGCAGCCCGCGCATGGCCAGCGTCCAGCGCAACCGGCCGAGCACATTATCCACCTCCGCTTCATAAGATTCGCGCAGCGCCGCGAGTTGTGGGCTCGATGGAACATCAATCCGCGCATCGGCCAGAGCCCGGCTGAGATCCAGCGTGCTCCCGGTCATCTGATCTGCCGGAAGGTGGTACGACTCCATCAGCCACTGCCGCCTCCACCGGCGCTGCGCGGCCGTCAGTCGATCGGGATCGATCGACAGCGCCCCCAGCGCCTCGAAGTAGCGCGACTCGATCAGGTCGATCGTGTGGTGCCAGATCAACTCGAGCTCCCGCTGGCCGGATGCGATCCGCTCGACAAGCTCCGGATCATCGGCTTCGAGCCGTCTCGGACTGTGCGTCGAAATCCACTGCCGGCGCGTGGAATAGGCGCGGTCCGTCTCGGCTCGATCCGCAAGGTACGCCTCGTAGGCGAGATCGGCGAGACGCCTTTCATCATCATTCAGATCGAGCGCGGCGAGGAAATCCGAATGCGTCGCGCGCGGGATCTCCGGTATGTAGAGCTGTTGCGCGCCGGTCGCGGCCGTCATCATCAGCAGGCCGACCAGCGCCGAAACCAGTCGCTTCGGTGACGGAAGGAGACGATTCATCCGCCCTCCGGTTTTTTCGTCGCGCGGGGGTTGAGGATGATGCGGATGCGGATGTTGGCGGTCTGCTCGCCCTTCAGGTCGCCCAGCGCCTTGCCCGAGGCGCGCCAGCGGTACAGGCTGGCCTCGATGGCGTGATCGACGCGAGCGTCCCTGGAGCTTTCGAGGATGCCCGCCTTCACGGGACGGCCGTCCGAGTTGAAGCGAATCTCCACCAGCGGGTTGCCCGGCGAGGCCGTGACCAGCACGAGGTTCGTGAACTGCGGCTTGCGCGGCTTGACCTCCAGGCCCGGGCGGGCGATCGGCCGGCCCGGATCGATCTCGTCCAGCGGAACCTCGATCGTCGAGGTCGGATCGGATTCCTTGTCCGCGTGCTCGCCGGGGTCGGACGGGGCCGCTTCCGCGGCCGGGAATCGGTCCTTCGACGCGTCGGGCGGTTGAGTCTCCGGCGTCTTCGGCGTGGCCGGCGGTTGATTCTCCCCCTTTGTCGCCTTCCCGGGCTCGGCCGGTTCTTGCGCGGTGAGGGTCTCGATGCGTTCGAGCCATTGCGCCATCGGATCGACGTTCTCGGGTTGCCCCTGCGGTTCGGCCGGCTCCTCCGGCTCCGGTTCGGTGCGCGCGGCGAGGCCGTCCAGCCAGTCGGTGATGGCGGTGAGCGCCTCGTCGCCGGGGGCTTCGGACGCGCCGGGCGGCGCGGCGGTCGGCTCGGCCGGCTGCTCCGGCTGTTCCGGAGGTTGCGGTTGGGGCTGCTCCTCCACCGGCGCCTGCAGCGGCGGAGTGTCGGGGACGATTTCCGGGGCAACTTCCGGGGCCAACTCCGGGGGCTGCGGTGGTGTCAGTGGCGCACCGGCGGGTTCGTCGGTGAACGCGGCCTGCTCGTACTCGGCCAGCCTCGCCAGGTGCCGTTCGTACTCCTCGTATCCCACCCAGGTGAGGGTCGAGGGCGTCTCGGCGTCGATCCCCAACTCGACCTCCGGCGGCTCTTCCTGCTCCTCGTCCGGGGGCGGGGGCCGGAAGTCCTCAGGGTTGAACCGCGCCGCCTGCATCCGCGAGCCGGGTCCGTGGCTGGTGAAGGCCATCATCAGCCACGGCACGATCACCGCCGCGTGCAGGAGGAGGGAGAGCACGAGGCCGATGACCAGCCGCAGATTCGAGTTCCGGCCGTTCACGACGATCAATCTTAGAGCGGTTTCGGACGACCCGGCCTTTGGGACCCGAATGGCCCGCGGCCCCCGGGCCTCCGGATGACCGCCGTCCGGGGGCCGGGAGCCGGGGAGATCGGCCCGCGCCGCTCGGGGGAAGAAGAATCTCGAGAGCCCCCGGGATTGCCCGGCGCGCGAGCCCGCGGCGCGCGCACAGATTGGCCGAGGGGGTTTAGTTTGCGCGCGCAGAACGTGCGCGCGCCGTCGCCTCGCCGGCCCGGTACCGCCCCCGACGCCCCTGAGAGGGCCGAAACGGGTGCTCTTTGGCCGGCTTTCGGTCCCATGGCGGAAACTCATCCCGCGACAAAAAAGAGCGCCTCCCCTCTACGGCCGCGCGGCCACCCTGGCGCGCGCAGCGCGGGTCGCCGACAGCGCTTTTTGAAAGGTGGGACGGCCGTCCCGGCCGTCCGAGTCGCACGGGCTCCGGCTCCGCCGGACGATCCAGAAGCGCCCCCGATACGTCGAAATTGGACCTGGTCCAATTTCGCCTGGGCCGCGGCCCGGCGGACCGGCGCCTTGATTTGGAATCGCCCTTCCGGCCCCGTGAACGGCGGTCGATCACCAGCCTCAGGCAGCCGTCCCGGAAATGGACCAGGTCCAATTTCGGGGTCAGTTTGACGCAAGTCTATATCTCGGATACGTTCCGGGTATGCCGCGGGTACAGCGACAGGCGCCGGGCGGGGTGGTGTATCACGTGCTCAATCGGGGGGTGGGCCGGATGACGCTCTTCGAAACGGGCGAGGACTATGCCGCCTTTGAGCGGGTGATGCGGCGATCGCAGGACTGCGAGCCGGGCGTGCGACTGCTGGCCTACTGCCTCATGCCCAACCACTGGCATCTGCTGCTTTGGCCGCGCGAGAACGGCGAGCTCGGGCGCTTCATGCAGAGGCTCACCATCACTCACGCGCGCCGATGGCAGGAGCATCGTGAGGCCGTCGGCAGCGGCCACGTGTATCAGGGGCGCTTCAAGTCTTTCCCCGTTCAGACGGATGGGCACTTTCTGACGGTCGCCCGCTACATCGAGCGGAACGCGCTGCGCGCCGGCCTGGTCAGCCGGGCCGAGGACTGGCGCTGGGGGTCGCTGTCGCGCTGGATGCATAACCGCGCGGGTGAGCGGGAAGAGGAAGAGCGGCCGGCGCTGAGCGCGTGGCCGGTCGAGCGGCCGCGTCACTGGCGAGTGCTGGTAAACACGCCGCTGAATGATGTTGAGATGGAGGCCTTGCGATCATGCGTGCAGCGCGGCCGACCGTTCGGATCCGAGAAGTGGATACAGGTCACGGCCCGGCGTCTGGGCTTGGACTCAACCTTCCGCCGCCGCGGCCGCCCGCGAGCCGGCAGCGTGAAGGAGTCGAGCTGATAATTGGACCTGGTCCATTTTCCGCCCCATTTTCCGCCCCTCCACCCCTAACGCGTGCTTGACACGCAACCATGACTCGGGTGACATGCCGGAATGGCTCGTTTCTCACGCCAGTTGCGTGGTCCGTCCGGCCTTCGCCGGCGCTTTCAGGGAGTTGCGGTTCGCTGTTTCGTCCTCCTCGTTTGCGGCGCATTTGTGAACGTGCTTGTCGCGGTGTTCTGCGCAGTAAGCATCGGCATCGGCGAGTGGCCGGATACGGGCATAGAATTGCCTGCGATCGAACGATGGGACGAATCAGGGGTGATATATGGGCTGGTCAGGCGCCCCGGGATGTTGCGAATTCTATCGCTTCCCTCGGCCGCAGACGGTCGCCGGCCGGACACATCGGAGGAGTACGCAAGCGCACTCATCTTTGCCGAACTCACTGGGGATGAGCAGCGGGACCGTCTGAAGATTCCGAGCTGGAGTCTTGTCGCCGCAGGAGCCAACCGCCATTCGTCGAGCGTTCGGAACGCGAACTTCGAGGATGCTCGCGGATGGCCGTTCCTGTCTTTTCGATCGTCATTCCGGCTGACTTCAACCGGGCACGTTGATAAGCAGACGGCCCACGGATGCCTGGAACTCAGCGCCGCGGACCTGCCTTCGAGACCATTCGGTAGTCCGCTTTCGGGAGGGATGGACGATTCAGCGTGGGCGAAGCCTCGTGTTGTTCCCTATCTTCCGATCTGGAGTGGCTTGCTGCTGAACAGCGTTTTCTATGGCGTGGTCATTCTCCTGATCTGGAGTGTCTACCACGCGGTGCGCCGGCGGATTTCGATGTTCAGGGGGAGGTGCCCGCAATGTCACTACCGTTTGTACGAAGGGCTCGAGGCTGGATGTCCCGAATGCGGCTGGAATCGGCCGCAGTAGAGCGATAATTGGACCTGGTCCATTTTCCGATTCGGGGGGTAATCCCTGCGCGCAAGGCACGGTCAACCCAGGGGGGTTACGAGCACGCACGAGACGGGCTTGCCACGAACGGCCGGGACGGCCGTTCCACCTTTTGTAAAGGTCGGCGTGAGGCGGGGCGTCATTCCTGCCGCGGCGGCACCTCGTCCTCTTCCGATGGCCGTCCGACGAGGCGGATGTCGAGGCCGGCGAGGGCGAGGCGGTCGTAGAGGGACAGGAACGTGGGAAGGCGATCGGTGTCGCCCGCTTCCTCGGCCGCGATGTAGATCACCGTCTCCGGATCATCGGCCTGGGCGGCCTCGAGGTGCTCGACGATGTGCTCCATCGCGATCGGCTGGCGGTCGACGTACAGCGCGCCGGTCCGGTCGATGCTGATGGTCACCGCGGGTGCGGGTTGGGCCGGCTCGCCGGAGGCGAACTGCTGCATCTGCACCGGCAGCAGCTCGGCGCGGATCATGAGCACCATCGCGTAGATGAAGAACGTGAGCAGCAGGAAGATCACATCGATCATGGGCATGATCTCGATGCGGGCCTCGTGCTCGGTGCGGCGGATGGTGATCATCGGCGGTCAAGTGTATGCGCTTCCGGGGGCAGTGGCGGTGGGCCGACGCTCCGCGTCGGGCGAACCTGCTTCGGGGGCGGGGCGGTGGACCGCACGGAGGATACCCGACGCGGAGCGTCGGGCCACCAGACCACCAGACTCCCGACGCGGAGCGTCGGGCCACCTCGACGTCGGGCCACCAGGCGGGGCCGTCATCCTATTTTTCTCGGTCCGGCTGCATGTGCAGCGACGCCAGCGAGGTGCTCACGTCATCCGTGAACTCGAAGACCTTGTCCAGGCCGGTGACGAGGATCGTCGACCACACGCGATCGTTCACCGAGCAGATACGGAGCTGGGCGCGGTTGTCCAGCAGCTTCTTGCGGAGCTTGAGAAGCTGGGCGATGTTGGATGAGTTCATGTACGACACGCCGCGGGCGTCGACGATCACGTCCGGCAGGTCGCCCATCGCATCGTCGAGCCGGCGCAGCAGGGTGTCCATGTCCTCGGAGAAGGACGGTTCATCGTTCAGCTCGGCGATCAGGATGGACTCGGACCACTCGTTGATCGGCATGCGATGACCTCCGATCGCCTCGGGTGCAGGTCTCGTCGGCGCCGGAAGGGCGAAGGATAACAGGAAAGGGCGGGGGTCGTCGAGTCGCGATGCCGGCCGGGGCAAGGGCGATGGCGGAGTCGGAAATCGCGGTATTGCCGTCACTCGCCCTCGCCGGCGGTGGCCCGGACGGGCGGCGAATCAACGCCGCCGCTGCCGCCGTCGCCTCCGTTGGCGCCGTTGGACTCGACCACCCGGGCGGAGGCGATGAGCCGGTCCTCGGGCTTGAGGTTGACCAGCCGCACGCCCTGCGTGTTGCGGCCGATGCGGGAGACGGAGGAGGCGGCGACGCGGACGATCATCCCGCTGCCGCTGATGAACATCAGCCCGTCATCGGCGCCCACGCAGCGGATGCCGACCACGCGGCCGTTGCGGGCGGTGGTCTGGATGTCGCGTCGTCCCTTTCCGCCGCGGGACTGGGGACGTGTGGCTCCGTCCTCGCTGCGCACGAGGTACTCATCGAGGTTGGTGCGTTTGCCGTAGCCGTTCTCGGTGACGGTGAGCAGGTCGGCGCCGGGATCGACGCGGATGAGGCCGACGACCTGGTCATCGCCCTTGAGGTCGATGCCCTTGACGCCGGCGGCGGTGCGGCCCATCGGCCGGGCGTCGGTCTCGCTGAAGCGGATGGCCATCCCCGTCGCGGTGGCGAGGAGGACGTCGTTGTCCCCGGAGGTGTGGACCACGTCGATGAGCCGGTCGCCGGCGTGAAGGTTCACGGCGATGATGCCGGCGCGGTGCACGTTGCGGTAGTCGGCGAGGGCGGTTCGCTTCACGCGCCCCTGCGCGGTGGCGAAGAACAGGTAGTCCTCGCTGCGGTCGAACTCGGCGATGTTGAGGAAGGCGACGATCCGCTCGCCCGGCCTCAGTTGGAGGAGGTTGACGATGGCCCGGCCGCGGGCGGTGCGGCCCATCTCCGGGATCTCGAAGACCTTCTTGCGGTAGACGCGTCCGGTGTTGGTGAAGCAGAGGAGGTCATCGTGTGTGGAGGCGACGAAGAGCCGTTCGATGAAGTCGCCCTCCGCGGCCTCGCCGCCCTTCACCCCGCGCCCGCCGCGCTGCTGCTGCCGGTAGGTGTCGATCGGCGTGCGCTTGGCGTAGCCGCGGTGGGAGATGGTGACGGCGACGGTGTGCTCGGGCGTGAGGTCGCCGAGGTCGAATTCCTCGAACTCGACGTCCTCGATCGTGGTCAGGCGGGGCGAGCCGAACTTCCGGCGCATCTCCAGGCAGTCGTCGCGGATGATGTTCAGCACGCGCTGCTCGTCGCCGAGGATGGCCTCGTATCCCTCGATCTCGGCGAGGAGGTCGGCGTAATCGCCGGCGAGCTTCTCGATCTCCAGCCCCACGAGCTGAATGAGCCGCAGGGCGCCGATCGCCTCGGCCTGCACGCGGGTGAGCTTCGCGCCTTCTTCGCGATCGGACTGCTCGATGAACTTCTGCGGCACGAGCGGGGCGTACTGGTGATCGGGCGGGATGCGGAACGACCGGTCCATCAGGCGCTCGATCGCCTCCTCCCGCGTGCGGCTGGAGCGGATCAGCGCGATGACCTCGTCGATGTCGCAGACGGCGTAGATGAGGCCCTCGAGCTTGTGCGCCTGCTTCTTCGCCTCCCGCAGCAGGTACTCGGTGCGGCGGCGGATGACCTCCCTGCGGTGGTCGATGTAGCAGAAGATGAGCTGCTTGAGGCCCATCGTCCGCGGCCGGCCGTGGTCGAGGGCGATGCTGATGATCGAGTAGGTCGACTGGAGCGGGGTGAACTGGTAAAGCTGCTTCTCGACGACCTCGGGATTGGCGCCCTTCTTCAGGTAGACCACGATCCGGGTGCGGTGCGTCTTGCCCGAGAAGTTCTTGATGTCGGAAATGTCGTTGATCCGCCCGCTCTTGGCGGCCTCGACCATCCGCTCGATGAGGCTGTTCTGCACGACCTGGTAGGGGATCTCGTCCACCACCAGCGCCTCGCGGTTGCCGACCCTCTCCTGGTGGACGCGCCCGCGGACCTGGATGCGTCCGCGTCCGATGGCGTAGGCTTCGAGGATGCCGCGTCGTCCCTGGATGATGCCGCCGGTGGGGAAGTCCGGGCCGGGCAGGACGTCCATCAGCTCCTGGAGCGGCAGGTGGGGATCGTCGATGAGGGCCACGATCGCATCGCAGACCTCCGCCACGTTGTGCGGGGGGCTGGAGCAGGCCATGCCCACCGCGATGCCCGACGAGCCGTTCACGAGCAGGTTGGGGAACTTCGCGGGCAGGACGATCGGCTCCTGCCGCGTCTCGTCGTAATTGGCGCGGAAGTCGACCGTTTCGAGCTTGAGATCGGCGAGCATCTCGACGGCGGCGGCGGTCATCCGCGCCTCGGTGTATCGCATCGCCGCGGGCGGGTCGCCGTCGATCGAGCCGAAATTGCCCTGCTTGTCCACGAGGGTGACCCGCATCTTCCAGCCCTGGCCCATGTTGACCAGGGTGGGATAGATGACGGACTCGCCGTGGGGGTGGTAGTTGCCGCTCGTGTCGCCGGCGATCTTGGCGCACTTGCGGTGCTTGCGACCCGGGGAGAGGTTCAGGTCGTTCATCGCGACGAGGATGCGCCGCTGGGAGGGCTTGAGCCCGTCCCGCACGTCCGGCAGGGCGCGGTCCATGATGGTGGACATCGCGTAGGTCAGGTAGCTGTCGTGCAGCTCCTGGTTGATCTCGCGATCGACGACGTTCCCGACGATCGGGGACGCTTCCTCTTCGCTCGTTTCGGGGGTGTTGGGCGTCTCTGCCATGAGCACTCGGCGGCCGGTCAGCGGCCGGGGAAACGGCGGCGATCGGCGCCGTCCGGCGATCCCTCACTGGTCCCTTGTTCCTGCCGTCCATTCTAGGCGATTCGCCTCGATTTCGCCTCTCGCCGCCGCCCGCTTCCCGCACAAAACCGGCCCCGTTTTCGGGGCGTCGCCGGCGCAAAAAAGGCGGCCGAAAAGCGGGCGCAATCTCCGCTACACTGGGGCCGTGTCGGACACGGGCAACATCCACGGCCGGCGGAGAGGGCGGGGCGCACGCCCCTGGCTGGTGGCGGCCAAGCTCACCGGCGTCATCTGCTTCGTGGGCGGGCTCAGCGCCCTCGCCGCCCTCGCCTGGGGTTGCCCCGATCCGGACGCGAGTTCCCCGGGCGATCCGGTCATGGCCCGGGCGAAATGGAAGTTCCTCGTCGAGTGCATGCACTGGCTGCTCGTGCCCGGGACGATCGGCGGGGGGATGCTCGCCATCGCCGCCGGGCTGGGGCTGTGGCTGCAGATGCCGCGCGGGTTCCTGCGCATGCGGTGGTTCCTCGTCAAGATCGTGCTGGCGGTGATCCTCATTCCGACCTTTCACCTCTGGGGCCGGTTCACCGCGCTGAAGCTGCACGAGGCGCTGGACAAGCCGGCGCGGCTGGCGGAGGCCGCGCCGCTTTGGGATCGCCTGGCGATCATCTTCCTGCTGGCGTTTCTGGCGATGCTGCCCATCGTCTGGCTGGGGCGCATCAAGCCGCGCCTGGGGCAGAGGTACGGGAAGACGAAAGCTGAAACGGGGAAAGCTGAAAGCTGAGACGCAGAAAGCTGAACTCTGAAATCTGAGACGTTCCGTTGTGAGTGGCGTGGTCTGAGTCTGCGAAGGCCACGCGGCGGCGGCGATCATGTTGGTGTCAGCAGGGCGAGGTACTCGACGTTGCCTGCGCCGCGCCGACCGCTCTTGCCGCCGGTGATGGGGGAGCGGGTGGAGGCCTGAACGGTCACGCCGAGCTTCGGCATCTCTTCAAGCACACGATGGAAGATGCGCTCGGCCTCGGCGGGATCGAGGCGGCCGTCGATGAGAAGCGTGCGCTTCTCCTCTTCGCGGAGTTCATAGTGCGGCTTGATGAGGGTGATGATGGAGGATGTCGCATCTGATCGAAGCCAGCGCAGGGCGGCGGGGACAGCCCGCCGCTGCGGCGTCCAGCCGAGGTCGATGACGACGAGATCAACGCCGGAGGGAGTTCTCGGCTTGTCCTTCGCTGCGCGGCGTTCGCCGGTTCGGGATGGCTCGCCCTCACCCCCAGCCCCTCTCCCGGAGGGCGAGGGGGGCCTCAAGCCCTCTCCCCCCGGGAGAGGGTTTGGGTGAGGGGGGATCTGGGGACGAAGCGTTGGCGGCTCCGCGTGCAGCGCGTTCGTGCGCTCCATCACCACCACGCGCCCGTCGGTGCGCAATCTGTAGTCGAGCACGCCGTAGGCGGTGTCGACGGCGTAGACGAGCTTCGCCCCGCGCTGGAGCAGGCAGTCGGTGAATCCCCCGACGTTGCAGCCGAAATCGGCGCAGACAAGGTCCGTCACATCCAGATCGAACTCGTTGAGCGCATGCTCGAGCTTCCGCCCCGCCCGGGAGACGAATCGGGATGGCTCCTCCTTCTGTTCCACGCTCGCAGCATATCAAAGCAACAGCCGCGGGTGGCAACCCGCGGAGACGCCCGATCAGCCATTCCTCTTACCCCTCGCGTTCCGACCAAGCCAGTCCTCGATGCCGCGGAAGATACTGCGTCATCAGATGCTCGAAGTGCTCGCGGTCCCGCACGCGCCTGCGGCTTCCCTTGCGCACGAACCAGCGCCGGCCGCGCTCGCCCGTGCGCTTCGCGAGCATCATCCCGAGCAGACGTTTGAACGTATCGTGCACGTGCTTCCATGAAAGCGCATCGTCCCGCCAGCTCACGATCAGATGAACGTGCGTGGGATCCGTCGCGACCTGGTGCAACCGCCAGTCGCGTCGCTGGCAGATGTCTCGAGCGCCTTCGACAAGGATTCTCTGCACATCAGGCTCGAAGCGCACAGGCTGAGACCGGGCGTGGCGTTCGTATCGACCGGCCATCTCCGGGTCAGGCGGCAACACACCCTCGTCCCTTCGCACCTAGCCTCGCGGATGGTCCGGACGCCATGATCGGTAGGCGTGGAACGTGAGGAGGTAGACGGGCATTTCAAGCGTGGATCGGGGCGTTTGGAGGAATCGGTCATTTCCGCGGGTTGCCACCCGCGGCTATTGCGCTGTATCAACTCACACCCACCAGCGCCACCTTCGCGCGATCCGCCGCTTCAATGACCTGCGGCCTGTCGATGAGAATCACGCGTCCGGCCCCGACGGCGATGCAGCGGCCGCCGGAGTCGGCCACTTTCTGAACCGTGTCCACGCCGATCGTCGGCACATCGGCGCGCATGTCGTGATCCGGCCGGCTCGTCTTGAGCAGCGTCCACCCCCGCGCGCGGCACAGCGTCCCGGCCCGCTCGATCAGGCCGTCCGTGCCTTCGACCGCCTCGACCGCGATCACATCGCGATCGCGCACCGCGATCGACTGGCCGACATCGAGCGCGACGATCTTCTCCAGCAGCGGCCAGCCGAAGTCGATGTCCGCCTGCGCCTGCGCGGACGGCTCGATCGCCCCCATCGTTCCGGGGGCGGCGAGGTGGTCGGGGATGTACATCGTCGAGTCGATGAGGGTGATCCCGCTTGACGCCAGTTCATCGGCGACCGCGGCGAGGAGCGCGGCGTTCCGCCGATCGTGTCGCAGACGACGGTACCAGATGTTCACCGCGCGCCAATCCGGCATCTGGCGAATGAGGCGCAGGGGATCATGCATGCGGGCCTTCTCGACCCGTCCCACCATCACCGCCTGCTCGACGCCGGCCCGGCGCAGGATGCGGATCCACCGGCCGATCCGGACGATCCCCGCCCGGCGGAAGATGTCGCACGCCCCCGGCAGGTCGGCATCGAACTGGTCGCGCAGGCCGACGCAGCAGACGGTCGCGCCCGCGGCCTTCATGCCGCGGGCGACGAGGATGGGCAGCCGACCCTGCCCGGCGATGAGACCGAGATGGACGGGGGTGTCGTGCATCGCGGTATCGGGAGTTTATCGCGATCGGTTGGAAACGCGGGGGGCCGCGGAGGGGGGGAGAGAGACGAAGTCACGAAGAGACGGGGAGACGAAGTGCTCCGAATCAGTCGCCTTCCCGCCTGGGGAGCGGCTGCGAGGCATCGGGCCGCGGAGTGGTCGATTGCCGGCGCAGATGGCAGCTATCGTCAGCCCGGCGACAGAAACGGACAGGTTTTCCACGCCCCCGGACCCGCGCCCCTCCAAGCCTCCAGACCTCCAGGTCTCCGCGCCTCAAGCCTCAAGCCTCAAGCCTCAAGCCTCTCCTCTCCCCATCGGCAGGTACCGCTCATCGTCGATGGGCGCGCGGGGATCGGCGCAGACGGCGTCGATGACCGCGACCGGATCGGCGTCGATATGCACGAGCTGCCGCACGGCCGGCTTGATGAAGCGGTGCTCGATGCCGTGGGCGAGCATGTCCAGCAGGGGATCGAAATAGCCGGCGGTGTTGACGATGCCGATCGGCTTGGTGTGTTCGCCCACCAGCCGTGCGGCGAGGGCCTCGAAGAACTCCTCGTAGGTCCCCACGCCGCCGGGGAGGATGAGGAACGCCTCGCCGCGTTCGCCCATCGTCTGCTTGCGCTGCCGCATGGTGTCGACGACGATGAGCTCATCGCATTCGTCCCAGCCCTGTTCCTTGTCGAGGAGGGTCTGGGTGATGACGCCGACGACGCGCCCGCCGTGGTCCCGGCAGGCGCGTGCGATCTCGACCATGAGCCCGATGCCGCCTCCGCCGTAGACGAGGCTGATGCCGCGCTGGGCCAGTTCGCGGCCGACGATCACGGCCGGCTCGTGAAACTCCGGATCGAGAAAGGTCGAGGATGAGCAGAAGACGGTGATGGCGTTCACGGCCGAACTCCGCGCGGGCCGGAAGTGTAGCAGGGGCAGGGAGAGACGGAGGGAGGAAGAGACTCAGAGACGGAGTCACCAAGAGATGGAGTAGGGAAGAGACTGAGAGATGGAGTCACCAAGAGACGAAATGGTGGAGGAGGCGGTCGGCGGGGGGATCAGTAGAGCCGGGCCGTCAAACCCAGCAGGGCCTTCCGAATCGCACGACTCCGTCTCTCCGTCTCTTCGTGACTTCATCTCCTCTCTCCTCCCCGCGGCCCCCGGCGGCCCTCCGCGTTTCAAACCCGCGAAGACCCTCGTTACCATGCCCCTCATGATCTGGCCCGTGCTCGGACTCGTCCTCGTCGGCTTCCTCATCAGCCTGCCGGTGACGGCCGTCCTCGTCCGGGCGGGGCGGCGGATGAAGACCCTGGACACGGCCGGGGCGGCCGGGCACGAGAAGACCGGGCTGCGGGCGGTGCCCAACATCGGCGGGATCGCGATCTATCTCGCCGTCGGCCTTCCGCTCGCCGGCGGACTGATTGTCCTCTGGCTCATCGGCGAAGAGACGTGGCGCGCCTGGCTGCCCGCCCTGGCCGAGCATCTGCCGCGGGTGAAGGACTCGACCCCCACGGCGGTGGCGATGCTCATCTGCCTCACCGCCCTGCACATCATCGGCCTCATCGACGATCGGCGCAGCCTGCCCGCGTGGCCGAAGCTGGTCGTGCAGCTTCTTGCCGCGGCGGTGATGGCCCTCTGGTTCGAGGTGCGGCTGCTCACGCTGCTGGGCCCGGCGCTGAGCATCATCGTGACGATCCTGTGGATCGTGGTCATCACGAACGCGATCAACTTTCTTGACAACATGGACGGCCTGGCGGGGGGCGTGAGCGCGATCGCCGCGGCCCTGTTCATGACCGCGACGATTCTCAATCACCAGTGGTTCATCGCGGGCACCCTGGCCCTGCTCGTGGGCGGGCTGTGTGCTTTCCTCATCTTCAACTTCCCGCCCGCGAAGATCTTCATGGGCGATGGCGGATCGCTCATCATCGGCTTCCTGCTGGCGATCCTGACGGCGCGGACGACATTCTACAGCCCCGGGCAGGACGATTACGCGCTGGGGACGGCGTGGTACGGGCTGTTCATGCCCATCGTCGTGCTCGCCATCCCGCTGTACGACTTCACGACGGTGACGCTCATCCGCCTCGCGCAGGGGAAGAGCCCGTTCGTGGGGGATCAGCAGCATTTCTCGCACCGGCTGGTCATGCGTGGCCTGAGTCGGCGGGGGGCGGTGATCGTGATCTGGGGGATGACCGCCGCGACCGGGCTCGGGGGGATCTCGATGGGAAGACTTCAGCCCTGGCAGGCGGCGCTGGTCGGCGGGCAGGTGGTCCTGCTGCTCATGGTCCTCGCCCTGCTGGAGCACGCCTCACGGCGGACGGTGGCGCGGGGGGAGCCGCGATGAGCGGGGCGCGCGCGGAACCCGAAGCCGACCCCCGCCCGCCCCCGGACGGTCTGGGGCGCGCGTTGCGATGGATCGGGGCGATCGGGATCGCGGCGATCGCGGTGATGCGCTGCCTGATCGCGTTCACCCCGATGGTGGTCTTCGATGTCGATCCGGCGCAGTTCCCCGGCGCGTTCGGCGGGCTGGGACCGGCGGGCAGCCTGTGGCTGGACGTCGCGATGTTCCTGTGTGCCGCCTGCGGCTTCGCGGGCGAAGCGCTGTCCAGGCGCGGCATCGACTGGCCGCTTGTTCTCCTCGCCCTGATCCCGCTGCCGATTGTGCTGTGGCACGGCTCCCACGATGCGGGCGATCTCTGGCGGGGGACGACGTGGGCGGCCGCGACGATCGCCGGCGTGACCGTCGCCCACCTGGCGCGCGGTCGCGCCTTGCGCATCGTCCTGATCGCGATTCTGGTGGCGGTGATCGTGCCGCTGCTGGCGCGCGGCGCGGCGAACGTGCTCTACGAACATGCCGACACCGTCCGGCACTTCGAGCAGAACAAGGACCGGATTCTCGCCGAACAGGGCTGGGCGCCCGACTCGGCGACGGCGCGGATCTACGAGCGCCGCCTGCGGCAGAACCAGCCGACGGCGTGGTTCGTGTCGACGAACATCTTCGGCTCGATGATGGCCTTCGGCCTCGTGGCCTGGCTGGGGATGGCGATCATCGCCGCTCGCGCGCGGTTCGACACGGGCTGGACGGGCCTGCTGGGGCTCATCGCGCTGGCCGCGGCGGTGGGCGTGTGGCTCACCGGTTCCAACGGGGCAATGCTCGCGGCACTGGGCGGGGTGATCCTGCTCATCGCGCCGTTCGTGTCGGCGGGCCTGCGCCGGTTGCTGGAGCGGTTCGGGCCGGTCGTTGCCGTGCTGTGCATCGCCGGCGCGCTGCTGGGCGTCGTCGCGCGCGGCGTGGTTCCCGAGGGGTTGGCGAACGAGAAGAGCCTGCTCTTTCGATGGCATTACATGGTGAGTTCCGCGCACATCATCGCCGAGCAGCCCTGGTTGGGCGTCGGACCGGACGGGTACCAGGCGGCGTACGTGAAGCATCGCGTGCCCCGCAATCCCGAGGAGGTGGCCAGCGCGCACTCGGTGTTCTTCGACTGGTTGACGGGGCTGGGGATAACCGGCGCGGCGTGGATCGCGATGTCGATCGTGTTGCTCTGGCGCGCCGGCGGCGCGTTGCGGGTCAGGACGGAGGATGAGCCGCGCGGTCCGCCGATCGGAACGGCCGCGATGCTGATCCCGGTCGTTCTTGTTGCCCTGCTCGGCCTGGTCCCGGCGATGTGGGCGGAATGGCGCGTGCTCGATGCGCTGGGCGTGTTCGTGCGCTGCGCCGGCCTGGCGGGCTTCGT
>JAXHTH010000328.1:0-8830 GCA_034211115.1 Planctomycetota bacterium
TGCAGCCGGATTTCGCCGGCGGTACGATCCGGCCATGGCGCGGACCGCCCGCATCGTCGTGCCCGGATCGCCGCACCACATCATCCAGCGCGGCAACAACCGCCAGGATGTGTTCTTCGCCGACGATGACCGCTCCTTCTATCTGCAGACGCTGGCCGATCAGGCGGATCGACATGGCCTGGAGGTACTGGGCTACTGCCTGATGACGAATCACGTTCACGTGATCGGCACGCCGCGCGATACGGCCTCACTGCAGAAGGCGATCGGCCGGACGAATCTGCGATACGCGCTGTACATCAACCGCCTGCATGGCCGCAGCGGACATCTCTGGCAGAACCGCTTCTTCTCCTGTCCGCTGGACAGTCGGCACCTGCTCGCCGCCATGCGCTACGTCGAGCGCAACCCGGTTCGGGCGGGCATGGTCCGCACGGCATGGCGGTATCGTTGGTCCAGCGCGGCCGTGCATTGTGGTGAGCGGGGCGATCCGATCGGACTGATCGACAGCGCCGCCTGGCGCCGGCGCTGGCCGCCGGAGACGTGGCGGGCGATTCTGCGCGAGCGCGACGATGAGGAACTGACGGACAAGCTGCGGCGGAGCACGTTCAACGGGCGTCCTCTCGGCAGTGACCGGTTCATCGCGAAGCTGGAGACGAAGCTGAACCGCCGTCTCCGCCCGAACCCCGTCGGCCGCCCGCGGGAGACGGGGAGGAGGTGAGAGAATTGGTAACTGTCCCTGACTATCAGTAACTGAGTGTGTGAAGCGGTGCGAATCGATATGGCAGGACTGCAAATGCGGCAAGTATGCGCCGCCCGCTCCAGGCTCGGGTGGAGGGTAGAATGCACGTGAGCATGTTGTCTGTTCTGGCGAAACCGTTCACGTTCACGTTCACGCACGCATTCGCAGTGCGATGCTCAATAGTAGCATTGTTGATCTACGTGCCAGTGATGTGCGCCATGAACGATAACATCGTACGGCTGCTAGGATTAGATTCCGTACGAGGATCAACGCGTGCCTATGGCTATATTGGAAACGTGGCGTTGAATGAGCAGGGGCAACTTGTTGTTCTGAGCGATGAAGAGATGTCGAAGCTTGATACAGGTGCACTCGATATCTGTGAAACGTGCTATGTGCAATACTTGAGTTCATGGGGACGGGTCGGTATTCTGTGGCCAACTCGACTGATAGAGATCGAGCGCGTGTCGATCGTCGTTGGCTCGGAGTATGACGAGGACGAGGTTCGACGCTGCTTTCTGGCACATGTCGCGAAGAGAACCGAGCGTATATCGCCGGGGCTTTTGGATTCCGACAAGGCAGTGACCGTGACGACATTGTGGACGGGGTATTTCCACAATGCCGCATTCCTGCTGGCAGGCGGTATCGTTACCGCCGCGCTATGGCGCAGACTACGCCTGAGATGGATGTTGAGACACGGCCCTGGGCACTGCATATGCGGGTATGATCTGCAGCAATTGTGCAGCGATCGCTGCCCGGAATGTGGCCGGTTGTGTGTCCGTGGTGAGTCGGGACGTGGCGAGAGCGCGCTGCGCCGTAATGTAGGGCAAGGACAAAGCCGCTCAGAATAATCCGGTCGGGTGGCCCCGGGCGGTTTCCCACCCGGGGCTCCCACAGATCCGTACGTGCGCGATTGACGCATACGACGATAGTCGGGACAGGCACGAATTAGAGAAATTCGGGACAGTCACGAATGCCATGTAGCTAAGCGGCAAGTGGATGTGGTTGCAGGCGTTTGCGCGCCTCGGCGCGGGAGATGGTCAGATGCCGGCGCTGGGGCGGCCGGCGTTTAGTAATTAGGGACAGTTACGTATTATGGGCGAGCGCGATCGGAGAGAAACTGGTAACTGTCCCTAATTAATTAAGGGTCCGAGTGCCTGTCGTGTTGCGTCCGAGCCGGTGAATCAGACCGGTCCGGGCGGCTGGCTCAGAGGGCGTCGGGCACGGTGATCGTGCCCTTCAGGTAGATGACGGCGGAGCCGGCGATGGTGCAGCGGGGGCCGCGGTCTTCGCAGAAGAGTTCGCCGCCGCGGGGGGAGATCTGGAGGGCGTGCAGCGATGACTTCCCCAGACGCTTCGCCCAGTACGGGATGAGCGAGCAGTGCGCCGAGCCGGTGACAGGATCCTCATCGATCCCCGCGGCGGGAACGAAGACGCGCGAAACGAAATCCACCTGCTCGCCCGGCGCCGTGGCGATGATGCACAGGCCGTCCAGTTCCAGCAGCTTCGCGAAGTCCGGCGCGAGGTTCCGCACATCCTCCTCGCTGTCGAAGACCGCCATGTAATCGCGTGATCGATGGACTTCCTTCGGTTCCGCCCGAAGCCCTTCAATGAGCTTTTCCGGGGGCGGGGGTGGGCAGGGTTCGGGCATGCGTGAGGGGAAGTCCATCGCGAGCAGGTCATCGCCGCGCTTCTCGACGATGAGCTCATCGGTCTTCGTGTGGAAGACGATGGCTTCGCTTCCCGGCTCGAACTCGTGCAGGAGGACGAACGCGGCGGCGAGGGTGGCGTGGCCGCACAGATCGACCTCCATCGTCGGCGTGAACCAGGTCAGGCGACAGTGATCGCCTTCCCTGAGCACGAACGCGGTCTCGGAGAAGTTGTTCTCCGCCGCGATCGCCTGCATGAGCTCGTCCGGCAGCCAGGGGTCGACGATGCACACGCCCGCGGGATTGCCGGCAAAGACCCGGTTCGTAAACGCATCAACCTCGTAATACGGCACCTGCATGAAACACGTCCCTGTCGTCATCTACACCGCCCGCGGGCAATCACCGCCCCCTGTGCGCATGTGTCAATGTGCCCATGTGTGAATGTCCCGGCGCTATGTGCGGCTCGCCAGGCCGGCGGCGAGCTCGGAAACAAACTGGCGGGCGGCGGCGACGGGATCCTTCGCCTCGCCCATGCGGCGCACGAGGGCCGAGCCGACGATCGCCGCGTCCGCCGACTCGGTGACCGCCTTCACGTGTTCGGCCTTCGAGATGCCGAAGCCCACCGCAAGGGGCAGATCGGTGATGTTGCGCAGCGTCTGGACGCGCTGCGCGACCTGCGGGGCCGCATCGCGCTCGCCGGTGATGCCCACCCGCGCCAGGACATAGACGAAGCCGGTGCACAGGTCGACGATCTGCGCGAGGCGCTGCTCGTTCGTGGTCGGCGCGACGAGCAGGCTGAAGGACAGGTCCCGATCGTCGGCGAGGATCTTCACATCGCGCGCGGCATCGAGATCGATATCGGGCACGATCAGGCCGTCGATGCCCGCCTCCGTCGCGTCCTCGATGAAGCGCTCAGCGCCCATGCGATCGACGATGGAGTGGCTGACCATCGCGATGAGCCCCATCGAGGTCCTGCTGCGCACGGACCGCACGGCCTCGAAGACATGAGCGGGCGTGACGCCGCGCAGGAGGGCCTGGTGCATCGACTCGGCGATCACCGGCCCGTCCGCAATCGGATCAGAGAACGGAACGCCCAGTTCGACGATGCTCGCACCGGCCTCTTCCAACGCCGGGATCGCCTCGGCGGTGACATCCATCGACGGGTAGCCGGCGGTGAGGAAGGGCATCAGGGCCGTGCGGCCGGCGGCGCGGTGATCGTTGAAGATGGCGTCGATGCGGGACATGCGTGAGTCGTGAGTCTTGAGTCTTGAGTCTTGAGTCGTGAGTCTTGAGTCGTGAGTGGCGAGTCGTGAGTGGTGAGGCTTGGAGACCTGGAGGCCTGGAGGGGTGTGGGATCGGGGGGAGGGCCGATAAGTTCCGGGGGCCGGAGGCGGGCCCTCAACTTCCGGGGGCGGCTATTTGGTGCCTTCGGGGCCGCCGTGGGAGATGTATTTGCGGTGGATCGCCTCGGTGAGGTCGACGCCGGTGACGTTGGCGAGGGTGGTCAGCCAGGCGAGGACGTCGGCGAACTCCTCTTCGAGGCTGCTCCGGACATCGTCGCCCCGCTCGCGCTGGGCGAGGGCCTGGGCGAGCTCGCCGACCTCCTCGGCGAACCAGAGGAACGTGGCCGGCGCGCCGCGGGCCGAGTCTGTCGGATAGTAGCGATCGTGAATGAGCTTCTGAAAATCGGAGATGAGCATGATGATGACCCGCGGGGGCGGGGCGGGGACGGCCCGCCCGACCTGTCCCGTGTGCGGCAGGCTACCAGATCCCGGCCGGGCGTGGCGGCGGGCGACGGCGGGAAGCTGCCCGGCTTAACACGGCGGGGATTTCGACGGTTTCTGTGACGAAGAGGCGTTTTTTTGCCTTCGCGCCGCGGGAAAACGGTGTCATACTCACTCATGCGAGCGGAAAGAGGAGGTGGAGCGCGACGACAGGAAAGGCCTGCGGGGGCGCGACCGCAGGCGAGCGGGCAGCGGGAACACCGCTGGCGCGTGAGGGGTTGTCAGGACATGTCGCAGGACGCGAGCGGCGCGCACTCAATGTTCACGTGGTCGGCCGCGAGGCAGACGGCGCTGGAGATCGACGCCGGCGTGGCGCCGCCGCCGGCGCGACTCCCGTGGCGCACGCGATCGGCGCCGCGGCGCGAGCCGGGCGGGGAAGCGCGTCGGCGGATCGCCGCCCCGGATCGCGACATGACCCGCGTCGAGCACGTCAAGGAGCTGGCCGGCGCGTGCCGTCACCTCATCCGGCGGGAGGACACCGCCACGCTCGTTATCGATCTGGCCGATGTGGAGCAGGCGGACACGAAGCTGGTGGCCTGCCTCGTCGGCGTCTATCGCCTGGCATGCTCCCGGGCGGTGCGGGTGGAGATGATCGTCCCGCGCCCGGTGCGGGATCTCGTTGTGGTCTGCCGGCTGGAGCCGCTGATCGAGCAGACGCGTCCGCGGCGGAAGGCGGTCGCGCCTCGCCGCCGCTAGGTGCGACGGGGGCATGCATCCATGACGGCTGATGAACACGGGCGCCGCCGGCGTCGCCGGCGTCGATGATCATCGGCGCATCAACCGGCGCCAAGCCCGCCGCGGCGGTGCATCGCGACGCGCCGGAGGCGGTATCCTCCACCATCGGCCCGGGCCGGAGCGAGCGCGGCCTTCCGTCCCCTCGATCGCTCCCGCTCACTACAATCCGCATCTTGCACGCTTCGCGGATGATGCCGATCCGTCCGCGGTCGCAGGAAAGAGAGGATGCCGCATGAAGAGGATGACCGCCCGAACGCTTGGTGTGACCGCCGTTCTGCTGCCGGCGGCGCTGCTGTCGGGGCCGGCCGCGGCCGAGCCGCCCGAGCCGGCCACCGCCGAGGAGATCAGGGCGCTGCTCGAGGAGTCGGGGGACGCGGAGGACTACGGCAGCGCGGCCGTGCTCCACGTCCTCGATGAGGCGGATGTCTACGTGCAGCGCAGCGGGCTCGCCACCACCGAGGCCTGCCAGGTCATCAAGATCCTCACCGAGGCCGGCATCCGATCGCGATCGGTCATCGAGCACGAGTTCGACCCGGACACGAACCGCGTGGCGATCCGATCGGTCAAGGTTCATCGCGCCGACGGCAGCATCGAGGAGGTGGATGTTTCCGAGACGATCACCCAGCCGACGCGTCAGTGGCTGATGTTCTGGGGCGGCGAGCAGCACCTGCTCTCGATCCCGCGCCTGGAGGTCGGTGACGCGGTCGAGATCCGCACGAGCAAGATCGGCTTCAACATCGCCTATCTCACCGACGGCGCGACCGCGCTGGATCCCACCGGCCTCGAGCCGCCCATGGAGGGACACTGGTACGAGGTCACCGATTTCCAGCGCGGCCAGCCGATCATGAAGAAGCGCTACGCGGTCCACATGCCCGCGGACATGCCGATCCAGTACGAGGTCTACAACGGCGAGCTGCAATCGTCGCTGTGGTACGACGGCGACACGCACATCTACACCTTCAGCGACGAGGACATCCCCGCGTTCAAGGGCGAGGGGCACATGGTCGCCCGCAGCGACGTGGCGCCCAAGCTCGTGATGGCCACGCTGGCGGACTGGGAGAGCAAGTCGCGGTGGTTCTACGAGGTCAACGAGTCGCAGTTCGACGCCGACGACGCCATCCGCGCCAAGGTGGCCCAGATCACCGAGGGCCTGGACAGCGAGGAAGCGAAGATCGAGGCCTGCCACCACTGGGTTTCGGACAACATCCGCTACTACGGCACGAGCCGCGGGCCGCGCGAAGGATTCACCCTTCACAGCGGCATCGAGACCTTCCGCGATCGGGGCGGCGTGTGCAAGGACATCGCGGGGATGCTCATCACCATGCTCCGCGTGCTCGGCCACGAGACGTACGCCACGCTGACCATGGCCGGCTCGCGCGTCGAGCGCATCCCCGCCGACCAGTTCAATCACACCGTCTGCGCGATCCGCACCGAGGACGGCTCGTTCCGCATCCTCGATCCGACGTGGTGTCCGCTGAGCCGCGAGCTGTGGTCCAGCCGCGAGGCGTTGCAGGGGATCGTCTACGGCACGCCGGAAGGACAGGATCTCACCCTCTCGCCGTACTTCCCGCCCGAATACAACAAGCTGGAAGCGCGGGGCGAGACGATAATCGACGCCGACGGAACGCTGCGCACCGACCTGCGCTTCGACGTGGCCGGCTACCCGGGCACGTACCTGCGGCGCTCCGTGAACCGCGAGCCGGTCTACGCGCTGCGGGGGATGTTCGAGCAGTACGTCAACATCGCGCCCAACGCCGAGCTCAAGGCGTTCGATCACATTGAGCCGACCGATTACTCGCGCGACGGCTGGCTGGAGATGCAGGTCGCCGCGCCCCGCTATGCTTCGGGCGCCGACGGGCGGTGCCTGTTCAAGCTGCCGATGATGCGCCACCCGCTGAGCCGGATCTTCATCCCGGACCTGCTCTACAACTTCGGCGGGGGGGAGCGGAAGTATCCGCTCAGCCTGCGGGCGACGCGGCTCGTGCGCTACGAGGAGACGATCGCCCTCCCGCCGGGGTGGACGGTGGCCGAGGCGCCGGAGGCGCGCTCCTTCGACTCGCCCTCCGCGTCCATCGACTTCGAGATCACGCCCGGCGAGGGCGAGCTGACCTATCGCTTCGAGTTCGTGCTGAAGGACCACATCGTCCCCGCGGAGCACTACGAGGGTTTCAAGAAGGCGATCGACATGATGCACGACATCGCCGATGCGTGGGTGCTCTGCACGAAACAGTAACCGCCCGGCGTTTCGTCGAGTCGATCCCGTCCCTGAAGCGACACACCCGATCAAATAGAGCGGCAGATGAGAATGAACACGCGACGAATCGGTCATCGGATGTTTGAGCGGGCCCTCAGCCGGACCGCCCGCGCGACACGGGGGGTTATGCTTCCCGGCGCGGCGCTCGTGATGGTCCTCTCCGGATGCAGCGCGCCGGCGACGGCGGAACCGCTCGCGCCCCAGGCCCCGCCTGATCTGAGCCTCGGCGCCGAGCAGTACCCGGAGGATGACGCCGTCGTCCTGCGGCGCGAGCGCCACTGGCGCCTCGACGCCGACGGCGCGGTGCATCGCCGCGAGCATTACTGGGTGAAGCTGCTCAATCGCCGGCCCATCCGCCGCTACGCCGATCCCCGCATCGACTTCAACGCCGACACCGACACGGTGCAGATCCACGAAGCGCGGACGCATCTTCCGAACGGCGAGATCCTGCCCGTGCCCGACTATTCGTTCAACATCGCTTCGCCCAACGACGTCGCGGGCTGGCCGGAATACGCCTCGTGGCGGCAGCGGATCGTCTCCTTCAGCGGCATCGTCGAGAACTGCATCCTCGAACTGGAGTACGAGGTCACCACCGAGCCGGGCGTACTGCCCTGGATCTCCGCCGACCTGCAGCTGCACGAGGGCGACCCGGTGGTGCAACAAGTCGTTTCCATCACGGCCCCGAAGTCGGTGGACGTTCTGCATCGCGTGGACGGCATGCGGGTCCCGAATCAGCCGATCAGGCGCGAGGCCGGCGGTGGAATGATCACGCTGACCTGGAGGTTCGAGAACCTGCCCGGCGCGCGGAACGAACCGCAGTCACCGCCGTGGCAGGAGCGCTGCGGCCGGCTGCGCTTCACCACCTGTCCCGGTGCGGTGGGGGGGACGCGGACGGTGCTGGCGCGCGTCGACAACGCGGCGAAGCCGAACGAGGTCATTACCGCCTTCGCCCGCGACGCCGTCGAGGAGGAGCCGAAAGTGGCGAGGCAGTTGGATGAGCTCGCCAAAGCGCTGCGCGCGACGTTCAACTACATCGACTCGCCCAAGACGGTGCGCTCGATGACGTGCCGGCCGGCGGCGGAGGTGTTCCGCGGCAACTACGGCAGCCCGCTGGAATCGGGCGCCCTTCTTCTTGCCGCCTGCCGGGCGCTGTCGCTGGACGCCCGGCCGATGATCGCCGTCGACGCGCGTTTCTTCGCTGAGGAGGTGCCCACCAATTCGAGCCTCGTCGGCATCGTCACCGCCGTCGAGACGGAGGACGGGCCGCTCTACGTCCACCCGCGACAGGGCGTGTTCCACAATCCCGGCACCTGGGGCCGACATACGCTGCTTTCTCTCGACGATCGCGGCGGGCTCGAGCAGACGTACATCCGCGCACGAGGCGAGGATGAGATGAGCGAGTTGTCCTGCACCGGCCGCCTCGAGCTCGCCGAGAACGGCACCGCGAAGGGTACCGTCTACCTGACGATGACCGGGTCGTTCTTCGATCCGGCCTCTCTGGAAACGGCAAAGGCGCAGCGGCGAAGAGTCGAAGCCCTCGTCAGCCGGATGCTGTCCGGGTTCGAGGTCAGCGATGCATCCGTGACGGCGCTGTCGAAGGAGAAGTTCAGCGCCACCGTGCAGGTGAAGACCTCCAAGGCGCTGCCGAAGATCGATGATCAGCGCCTGCTTTCGC
>JAXHTH010000329.1:0-2811 GCA_034211115.1 Planctomycetota bacterium
CGCCGATCGCCCGTGGCAAAGAGAGGGGGGCAAAGGGGACATTTTTGCCCCGCCCGCGACCGGCCGACGCCGGCGGAAACACCATGGGCGGCAATCGGGGCCGCATTTTCGTTGTCCCGCGACGGCGGGCGGGGAATACTCGATACGGTGCCCGCGTCTTCAGCCTTCGCCCCGTCAGGAGAGGACCCGCCCATGTGCGATCCAGGCCGCCCGTTTCGTCCCATGATGCTGCTGCTTGCCCTCGCCGTGTTCGCGGGTCTTCTGTCCGCCGCCGAAGATCCCCCGGCCGGCGAAGAGGCCCCGTCGATCGATCCCGCCTGGCTGGATCGGCTGGATCGGCTCGATCGCATCCTGCTCGATCAGTTGGTGGGGTATGCGCCGCCGGCGTTCACGAACGACCTGAAATGGCTCGGCGCCGAGCCCGTGACGTGGCAGAAGCTGCGGGGGAAGGTCGTCCTGCTCCAGTCGTGGACGCAGCGCACGCGCAGCGGCCGCCGCGTGCTCGCGGACATCGATCGTCTTGGGACGCGATTCGAGGAGGAGGATCTTCGGATCATCCTTCTGCACACGCCGGAGGGCGCGGAGACGCTCGAGCGATTCCTCGAACGTCGCCCCGTCGAGTATCCGGTGGTGCTCGACGCGACCGGTGCGTTCTGCGATGCGCTGGGTGTGTATAAGGACCCGGCCAACATCCTCGTCGGCCGCAACGGCGCGGTGCGCTACGTCGGCCTCAACGAGAAGGGAACCGTCGAGGCCGTGAAGAAGCTGCTCGCGGAGGAGGCCGATCCGACGGCGGAACCGAAGCAGCGGAACGCGGCGGGGGAAACGGAAACGGACGAGGTCGAGTTCCCGGAGATCTCGGGAACGATCAGCGGAGCCAACGACGTCCGCGGGCAGAAGGCGCCGAAGCTCTTTGCCGAAAAGTGGATCTCACCCCCTCCCGATCCGACCGGAAAGATCGTGATCATCGACTTCTGGAACACCGACTGCGAATCGTACCTGGAGCTGCGTGAGCGCACCAACCGCCTCGCCGACCGGTTCCGCAATCAGGTGATCTTCATCGGGCTGAGCGATGAATGGTCCAGCCAGTTCGACGAGGGGCTGCTCGAGGAGAACCTCGATGAAGATGATTTCCACTACACGCTGGCGCTGGATCCGCGCCGGCGCATGCAGAGCGCGCTGAACCTGCAGAGGCTGCCTCACACGCTGGTGCTGAGCAGCGACTGGGTGGTGCGCTGGCAGGGTCCGCCGCAGCGGCTGACGGAAAAGACGATCGATCAGATCGTGCGCGCCGACGGCGGGCAGGACGGGAACGCCACGGAGATGAGGCGACCGAAACGGTGGACGGAAGGCCGGTGACGCGCCGCCCCCGGCGGGAGGGGTTCGCGCCGTTTGGAGCAAAGAAGTCCCCGGGACGGGGGTCCCGGGGCTCTGTCTTCCGATCTCGCCGCGCCTTCCGTGCGCCTCAAGGCTCAAGACTCACCACTCACGACTCCGCTCATCCCCAGTTGGCGAGAAGGATGAGCAGGTCGGCGGTGTTGACGACACCGTTGCCGTCGATGTCCTCGGGGCAGCCTTCGCACGCGCCCCACGCCGCGAGCAGCGCCAGCAGGTCGGCGGTGTCCACATCGCCGTCGCCGTCGATGTCGCCCGGGATCGACGCCGTCGTCGCCGTGAGCTGGATGTCGTCGATGTTCCAGCCGCAGTAGCGCCAGCCGCCGTCGGTGGTTCCCATCGTCCAGCGGAGGTAGACCGTCGGCTCGTCGTCGGCCACCTCGGAGATGTCGTACTCCTGCAGCGACCACGCCGAGTCGGTGATCGTCGCGTTGTTCTGCCAGACGGTGACCCAGTCGATCCCGTCGTTGCTCACGCGGACGTAGGCGTGGTCATAGGACGGCTGCTCGACGCCGAGCCAGCGATAGAATCGCAGGCCGACGTTGGTCAGCCCGGTGCAGTCGATGGCGGTGGAGGTCAGGTGGCGTTCGGGCAGGTTGTTCTCGTAATCGCCGTTGAGGTTGTATCCGAAGACATTGTCGCCGGTGTAGCCGCCGGTGGGATCTGGATTGCCGTACTGCCCTCCGCCGCCGGTGGGCTGGCCGTACGCCCACAGGCCCTGCGTGTTCCAGTCCGGGTTCTCAGTCATGTTCCACTCGTAGAAGACCTCGACCGCGTGGGCCTCGTAGACCTCTTCGGGCGCGTCCGGCGGCGAGGTGTGCGCGGCGCCGTTCGTCGTCTCGACGCCGAAGTAGAACTGGATGATCTCTCCGGCAGAGATGGCGGGCAGGGTCGCCTCGTATGATCCGCCTCCCAGATCAGCCAGGGGCTCGGCGGTGAAGGCGCCTTCATCGCCGATGCGGTAGAAGACCTGCCCGGTTCCCTCCTCGATGGGCGCGCCGGCAAAGACACTGATCTCGAGCGGAATGACGGTGACCTCGCCCGCCTGAACCTGCCCGGGAATCCCCTGCGGGAAGGTGAACTTCACGGGGCTGGAGGACCACTCGGTGAGATACAGGGCGGCGGGATAGACCTCCTCGCTGTTCGGGATGATCTCACTGGGGGGCACGACGAAGTCGGGCCCGCGCAGCTCGATGGTGTAGGAGAGCACGCCCTGGTCGCCCCATGTCCAGTCGATGCTGCCCCCGCTGGCCTGGTAGAGCACATCGTAGCAGGAGCCGACGGTGTAGTTCATTCCGTGCACGGACGCGATGAGGCTCTGCATGACCTCGCCGACCTCCTGGTGCATGCCGTCATCGCCGCATCCGCCGCCCTGATAGGCCCACGGGTACAGGATGTACTCGCCGTGGGAGTGGA
>JAXHTH010000330.1:0-4453 GCA_034211115.1 Planctomycetota bacterium
GCGAGTCCGACCCGCACAGGAATGTTCGTGCGATACCCGATCGTGAAGTTGCGGCTCCCCGGATCGACGCCGTGTTCCCGGCAGTACTCGCCAAAGCACTTGATCGCAGCCTTGATGAGGCGAATGCCACCGTAATAACCGTTGATTTCGATATCGTCGATCAGCGCGCCGACGCTCTCGAACTCAAGGCGATCGCAGTGCCGGGGGACGATGATGAGCCGCGCGGATTCGCGGCACTCCACTTCCGCGGCGAAGTTGCGCAGAATCACCGAGATCGTCTTCCCGAAATAGCCGTCGGAGGGATTGCCGATCAGACCGGCGCGGGCGTGGGCGCGAGTGTGGATGATCATCGATGAGAAAGCGGGACGCGTCGGGCTTGCGGTTCTCTGATGAATGGTGAGGAGGGAGCGGACGAGTCTCGAGTCTCCGGAAGGCGAGCGCCCCGGCCGACGAGGCGCCTGAGGCGGGAAAGAAGGCAAAGCGCGGGGCCGGGTGCGCCGATGGAGCCAGAGGATACCATCCCGGCCCCCGGCCCCCGGTCCCGGTGCGGGCCGGGGCTGGTCCGGCAGTTTTCCGTGCCTGTCGTCCCGGCCCCCAACCCCCGGTCCCGGTGCGGGCCGGGGTGCGCGCGGGTCAATGTCACGATGTGGAAGAGTGGGAACGCCCGAATCGAGGCGACGGGGGACGCCCACGGTGCGCGGGCCTGGAACGGGCCAACTCGGCTCGGCCGGCCTGACGGGAGAGGGTCCGCGGGGCAATCGTGGCCCCGAAGCCCCCGGTAACCCTCTCACATCCCCGACCCCGGGCCCCCGGACCTCCGAAACGCCGAACCCGCAACGGACGCTCGCGGGAAGGGATCGAACGGATCCCGCCTCGCAGCCGGCCCTCGGACGGATTCCCCCGAATCCGGAGTGCGGCCGGCCCTGGGTTGGGGCCCCGAAAACGAGGCCCCGACCCGGGTCGAGTGCCGCCGACGCCCGGAACTCCCGAACCCCGGCCTCCGGATCAATGCCCCGGACGTGCCGACTCCGGAGCCGCGGCCCCCGAGTGGCCCCCGAGTGGCCCCCGAGTGACCCCGGGGGGCCCGCAACAGATCCGCCGCGGCCGAACAATGCGCGCACGGCCGCAGCGGCCCTCCTCGAAGAGGAAGCGAGCGCCACGGCCCCGATGTGAGCAGGAATGTGGTCTTTTTTGGAGGCTTGTGGACCTGAAGGCTCGGAGAGCTGGAGACCCGGTGGTCAGAGGGGGCGAGGAAAGAAGGACCGGCGTGGGCGACTGGCGGTTATCGGCTGCGGCTCTCGATCCCCGGCTTCCGACCTCCGGCGTTCGAGCCCGCTCCTTTGCGGCCGCTTCAGCCCTGTTCGAGATAGATCCCGCGGGCGTCGATGACGAACGCCGGGCCATCGGCCTGGCTGACGGTGCCGACCACGATGATGTCCTTCATGGGCGCCAGGCCCCTGGTACCGTTGAGGGACATGCGGAGCGGCCGGCCGGTCTCGTCGACGAGCTGCACGGTGGCCAGGTTCGCGAGCAGGCTCTCGCGGGGCTCGCAGCAGTAGTCCCAGGGTGTGGGACAGCCGTCGCCGTGCCGATCGAGGCAGGTCGGCATCGACCGGTCGGCGACGAGAAAGGTCGCCACCTGCTCGGTGAACGGCTCGACGCGCCCGCCGATTCTGGCCTTGAAGCTCACCTCATCGCCGACCGCGGCGGCGGACTTGGCCTCGGAAAGCGACGTGGCGTCGGTCGGCGCGCTGGCGAGGAACAGGCCGTCGGGCAACGTCGCCTCGGAGGCCGGGGTCGACGAATGAGCGGCGGCGTTCGTGCCGGCGGTCGAGGCGTCACCGCCGTCATCTGTCTCTCCCCCGCCGCAGCCTGCAATGAGCACGACGGCGCTGAACACGAGAGAGGGGAGAAGCGTCACTCGCAGAAAGGGTCGAAACGTCTTCATCGGGGAACTCCTTATGTCATTCATGAGGTAATGGAAGAGTAGACGCGGTTGAGTCATTGACTACGCGGCCTTGAGCGCTTCGGGGATGGGCAGGCGCAGGCAGCGCCACGCGGGCGGGATCGCGCCCACCACGCCGAGCAGGAGACCTGCGAGCATCCCGGCCGCGAGCACGGAACCATCGACGACGAGACCGAAGGCGCCCATCGAGTACCGGATCGCCACCCCGTCGAAGATGAGGATCGCGATGATCGAGGCGACCAGCGCCCCGGCCGCGTTCACGAGCAGCGATTCCTGAAGCAGGCACACCACGATCGCGAGGCGGCGATAGCCGAGCACCTGGAGCGTGCCGAGCTCGCGCACGCGGGCGGCGAAGGCGGCGTAGAGCGTGTTCAGCCCGCCGAAGACGCCGCCCAGCGCGATCAGGGCCGCGGTGATGATCACCATCAGTCGGATCGGCGCGAAGAACAAAGCCAGTTTGCTGTAATACTCCCGCTCGGGAAGGGCGGCGAGCTCCAGGTCCAGTCGCTGGGCGGCGAACGCCTCGACATCAGCGAACCCGCCGCCGCCGCCGGAAGACGCGCCGCGTGTGCCTTCGCTCGCGCCGGCCCCCTTGCCCTCCAGCGTCAGAATCACGCAGGACAGCGTGTCGCGCTGCGCGATGATCTGAAGATCCGTCAACGGACACCACAGCTCCGCATCCATCACGGACTGCGGCGCCTCGAACCGGCCGGAAATGACGAACGGAACGTCATCGATATACAGCGTCGAACCGCTGGCGAGATCATCGGGCTTCAGGCCCAGCTTCGCCGCGGCGAGGCTGCCGGCCAGCAACTCGTTGCGACCCGGCTCGGGCGCCCGTCCTTCGACGATCCGCACCTGCGGATGAACGAGGAACGCGGCGGAAGTGACGCCGCGGATGACGCTGCGCCTCCCCTCCGGTTCATCCGGATCGAGCTTCACGAGCATCGCCTGGTGAATCTCCGGCGAAACGTAAGGCACGCCCAGCCGCGTGCGGATGCCGGGGATCGACGCGGAGGCGATCGTCGCCGTCCGCATCGCGATCTGGCTCCGCTCGATGCTCTCCTCGCTGCCCGAGCCGAGGAGGATGACGTTGTCGGCCGATCCGCTCACGCCCAGCGACTGCTGCATGCCCGTGACGAACGCGGTCGACGCGAGCACGAGGAGCACCACGAGCGTGCTTCCCCCGAGGATGAGCAGCAACCGCAACGGCGAGCGGAAGAGGTTACGGACGGCGTATGGGAACGGCAAAGAACGCATAGCGCGGGTCACTCCATTCACACGGCGCGGAAGCAGGAGGCGATTTCGCGGCGCGACGCCTGCCACGCCGGAATCAGGCCGGCGACAACGCCGAGCAGAATCGACATCACAAGACCGGTGAAGAGGATCGAAGGATCGGAGGCGATCTCGACGTTCAGTCCCTCCATGGTCATGCTGAACCGGCCCCGGCTGACGAAGAGATAGGCGGCGACGGCGCCGAACCCCCCGCCGATCAGGCCCAGCAGCAGGCCTTCCGTGACGATGAGGCGGGCGATCAGGCCGCCGGAGAAACCCAGCGTCTGGAGAATGGCGTGATCACGCACGCGATCCTGGACGGCGAGGACGATCGCGTTGGCGACGAGGGCGAAGACCGCGGCGAGCGCGCCCCAGCCCAGCCACGACGCGAAGGCGACGATCTGGAGAATGTCCGTCGCCGCCCGCGCGACGAACGCCTTCTCCGGGCTCGTGAACGTCGGCTCCTGGTCGTTGGCGAACTCCGCGTCGATGGCCTTGGCGACCGATTCGAGCCGGGCCGGATCGTCGACCTTGACGTTGAACTGGGTGACGACGCCGCCGGTCCCGCCGCGTTCCGCCGCTTCCTGCACGAAAGACAGGTGCGTGTAGGCGACGTTCTGGTCCTGCGGCTCGTCGCTGCGGAAGATGCCGGCGACGTAGACGGTGATGCCGGCGGCGGTGAGGCGCTGACCGACATCGATCCCCCGCCGGGCGGCCAGCGACTGGCCGACCAGCGCCGCGTCACTGCGTCGCTGCCATTCCTCGGCCGAGCCCCTGATGATGTCGAATTTCGGCACATAGTGCCCGAGGAATTCCTCGCGCCCCACGCCGCGGAAGGTGACGACATCCAGCGACGCGCGGCAATTGGAGACGAGAATGCGGACGGGCACCGCGCTCACGACGCCGTCGATCGCCTCGATCCGGCTCGCGTAATGCTGCGGCAGGCGGCTGGAGAACGGGCAGTACCGGTTCTCGCGGTAGACGACGAGCGTGGTGTCGTTGGCCGACACCTGCGTGCTCGCCTCCACGCCCTTCTGCATCGCCTGCACGGCGCAATAGAGGAACATCGCCACGCCGACGCCGAGCACGGTCAGCAGCGACCGCGAGAACCGGTACTGCCCGTTCTCCAGCCGCCTGCCGCAGCATTACGCGAGCCGGATCGAGGCGATCGACGGCGTCGTGAGCGCGGTGCCCGTCCGCATTCTCGTCTCC
>JAXHTH010000331.1:0-2153 GCA_034211115.1 Planctomycetota bacterium
TGCGCGAGGCCGGGACCGACGTGACGAAGCTGGCCGGGGCGGAACTCGGCGGCATCCCCCTCGTCTCCGCCGCCTCGATGGCCAGCGGGGTCCCCTCCGTGTTCATCCGCAACAAAAAGAAGGACTACGGCACGCAGCGGCAACTGGAGGGCACGCTGGAGGCGGAGGATCGTGTCGTCATCATCGAGGACGTGGCCACCACCGGCGGGCAGGTGCTCGAAGCGGCCCGGGTCATCACGGACGCCGGGGCGAGAATCGTCCAGATCATCTGCACCATCGACCGCGAGGAGGGCGCCCGCGAGCGCGTCGAGTCCGCCGGCTACGCGTTCCAGGCCCTGTTCACCGTCGCCGACCTCGGCCTCGAACCGGAGCCCCCGGAATAGACGCGAACCCCGGACGGCGCGCGGAAGCCGGCTCTGACGACCGCAGGGAGGAAGAGCCGGGTGATCCCCGACCCGGATCACCTCAACCAGCAAGCGCGGTTCCACGCGCCACCCCGCGCGGCGAGTCACCCCGCCGCATTCTGTTCTCTCGGGTCGTGCTCTTCCCCCTCACGCTCGAGCCCGCGCATCGAGTAGTGCCTGCGCCGGTGTCCGAGCCAGCCGAGGCCGGCGAGGCCGAGGATGACGACGACGACGATCTCCGCCGCGCGGTTCACCAGTTCGGCGGTGATGCCCATCTCGAGCACGTACTCGGTCAGGAACGGCGCGGCCAGGCCGATGGCCCATTCCCGCAGCCCCAGGCCGTTGCTCACGAACGGCAGCATGGTGGCCATCATGCTGATGCACGCGAAGGCCAGCGCGCCGTGCGGGGGGATCGGCGACCCGATGAGGGCGAAGGCGGCGTGGTACCGCAGCGCCCACACGAACACCTCCAGGTACCGCAGCCCCGTCGCCGCCGCCCAGATGCGCAGGCGCGGGAGGGTGGTGCCCAGAAGCAGGATCGGAATCGGCGCCGCCGCCCCGTAAAAGAGCGAGATCCCCAGCAGGCCGGAGACGGCAACGACCAGCCCCAGGTAACTCACGATCGACACGCTGATCACCGAGGCCTGGACGATCGTCTTGGCCGAATGAACGGCCAGGATCCGGTTGACGGCCTTGTGATACGCGATGCGGCCGAACAGCCCCGGCCGCAACGGCAGGAAGTTCACGAGCGTGGCCGAGGCGATCAGCGCCTGCATTTCGAGCAGACCCACTCGCCCGTAACGGCTGATGAGCAGGCTGAAGAGCAGCGAGGTGAGGAGGAGGTTGGCGACCACGCCGCCCAGCAGCAGGGTGATGTAGGGCAGGGAGGGATCGCGCATGGCCCCGATCGCCATCGCCACCTGGTCCTGTTCCCGCCAGACGACGATCACCGCCGCCGCGATCAGGGCCAGGCCGAGGCCGACGGCGATCCATCCCCACCACCGGGGCCGGCCGAGCGGGCCGAGCCCACCGCCCCCGCCGTGCCTGGCGCCGTCGTCCGGGCGCGCGGGTGAAGATCCCATGTCCGCCCCGGCCTCAACGCGGTCCTGGGCCGATTTCATTCCGGTGGCATCCGACCGCCCGGCGCCGCGGGCGCCCCCCCGCCCTCGCCGGTCTCTGATCTCTGCTTGAACATCGCAGTGAACCGGGTGGCCAGCCGATGAACGTGCGGATCGGACGACGCCAGCCCCTTCTGCAACGATGGATCGTCCGGACCGGTCACGTGGTAGAGCAGATACGTCAACAGCACCAGGCGATCGTCGGTGCCGTGCACCGACGACCGGACCGGCGGCAGGAGCTTGCCCGGCGGGATGACGCTGAGCAGCCACGCCCGCGAGACGGCGTCCAGTTGCGCGAACGCGCTGCCGAACACCCTGCCCGCTTCGGCCAGGAGCTGAACCTGCTCCCTGGCGTAACGCTGCTGGCGTTCGTATTCCTGTTGAGAGGTCGGCGGACCGATGAGCGGCGCCAGCAGGGCCATCGTCACGAGATCATCTGGCCCCTCCGGCTCGCGGATGGCCGCGATCGCGCTGCGCAACCACGCCCGGTTCGCGGACGCGCCGTCCACGCGGATCGTGGGCGACCATCGCGCGCTGCCCAGCAGCATCGGCCGCACCGCCCCGCGTCCCGTGATCACCCCGTTCAGCGTCGCCTTGACCCGCACGATCGTCCCGCTCATCGCGTGGGTAT
>JAXHTH010000332.1:0-7626 GCA_034211115.1 Planctomycetota bacterium
GCCAGGCGCCTTGCGACAATGCCCCCATGCCGTCCGAGCCCGAGCGTGAGCCACGGTTCTCACCCGACGTTCCGAACCCGGTCAGCGCGTGGATTCCCGCGGCCATCTGTCTCGTGTTCGCCCTGTTCACGCTGTTTCTGACGGCCGTGGGCCTCCTCGGGCTCGTGCTTTCGATCGTGCGCTCTCACATCCCGCACCGCTTCGGGGGGTACCTGTCGCTGATCATCGGCGGCGGGCTGTTCTCCGCGTTCTTCCTGCACGGAGCCCGGGTGCTCCTCGCCATGGCGAAGCGCGACCGCCGCGCGTGGCGACTTGCCTCCGGCCGGTGCCCGCGCTGCGGCTACGACATCCGCAATCTCCCCGACCGCCGCTGTCCCGAATGCGGCGAGACCTGGTCGGCCGAGGAGGCGGGGAGGCGGGCCTGAATCCTGTAGAGATAATGCACGCGCAGGCGGAGTAGCACGACGCTCAGGGGGTGGCACGACGCTCCGCGTCGTGCGGTGCTGCCACTCCAGCGCTGTGCGTATGACCGCAGCCCCCGCGGATTTCCATCCGCGGCTATGACGCCGCGCCTGCGGGATCCGGGGCGTTGATTCAATCTCGAACAGGCCGTGTGATCGCGGCCATGAGCTTGCGGCCGAGTCGCAGGGCGAAGATGGTGTACTTCTCGTCGCCGTCGCCGCGCAGATCGTGCTGGACGAGATCGGTGTCCACGGCCTTGCCGCGCGTCTTCACCTCGACGATGCCTCCGTTGTGCGCGCTCAGCCAGTCGGCGATCTTCCGGGGGCGCCAGGGGAGTTGCGTGAGTACCTCGTAGGCGCTGAGCCAGGGATTCTCAAGGCGCTGGTCGGATGTGAGAATGCCCAGACCCGGATGCACTTCGCGCACGGGCAGATCGGCGCAGAGGGCGCCGAGCAGTCCGGCCCGTTCGATCGCCGGGTCGGGCACGTAGAGGAAGCGGTGAAACGCCTCGCGCGCCCGGCCTTCCATCACCGGCGCCGCTTGCGGCGCAGCCGTAAAGCTCAGGCCGTCCGGGAGACGCGTCGCGGTGCGCTTCCCCGGATGCAGAGCGAGCGCGCCGCACCAGAGCACGGCCTGCACGAGCGTTCCGCCCTCGTTGATGATCTCTATTTCACGGCCCCCGCCCCCGGAAGTGGCAAGCGGCAGTGCATCCAGATCCACGCCCGGCCCGAGCTTGATCGCCCCGTCCGGGCAGGTGGTGAGCAGGCGATTGATGAACGCCGGCCCGGGGCGATAGTCCTCGTACTTCCAGATCCGGCGCTGGTCGTCGATGGCGCCTCTGGCCGTGCGCCGCGCGGGATCGAGATGGAACAGTTCGCCTTCGAGAGACATCGTCTCGACATCCGCCGCCTGGGCGCAGCACGCGGCGTTGCGTCGTGCCATCCACGCCCGCAGGGGATTGATGTCGAGCGCGGTGACTTCCGCGATGCGCATGAGGGACATCGCATCGCCGCCGATCCCGCAGCACAGGTCGACGATCCGGCCCCCGCAGCGGCCCTCCGAAATCACCGCCGCGAACCGCCGCGCCTTGTGCTCGGCGACCTGATGCGACGTCGCCTGCTCGATCCCGACCACGTCGGAGACGATCTCCTCGACGTGGGGGAACTTCTGCGCGGCCTTGCGCCGTGCGGCGACGAGATCGAGGGCGGCGGCGACGAGCGATTTGGGCCACTGCGCGCGCAGGCGCTCGATGGCGTTCACGTCCTGCGGGTCGATGTCCGCCGCCTCCTGCAGGAGCGGCGCGCGAGTTCTGCAGAGGACGCGCTCCCAGAGTCTGACGTGTCGATTGTCATCGATCGGGTCCGCGATCGGCGTGCGTGCCCGCCCGGCCGCGTCGCCCCCGGCCGCGGGTCCGTCCCGTACCAGAAGTGAGTCCATTTCACTCCTCCAGTCAGGTGGCCGATATACTACCACATCTTCGTCGCGGCGAGCGGTTTTCGTCGGATGGAGCCCGCGGGGCGGACGGACCACGGCAGCGGCGGCGCATGCGAATTCTCACCATCGTCCGGCGTCTGACTCCCGGCGGCACGGAACGGGCCGCGCAGAACTGCTCGCTGGCGTATGCCGCGGACGGCCGGGAGGTGGCGGTGCTGGCCTACGAGGGGGGCGGGCCGCGGGCGGGAATCCTCCAGGCCGCGGGGATTCCGCTCTTCATCGGCGGCGGGTCGCAGGAGGCGCGGGATCGGGCCGTGGAGCGGGCGGCGGCGTGGGGGCCGGAGGTTGTCCACATCCACCGCACCGGCCATGCCCATCCGCCCTCCGCCGCGATCATCCGCCGACTGAAGGAGCAGTCTTCCCGCCGCCTGCCGGTGATCGAGACGAGTCACTTCTCGCGCGCCGACCGGACGGATGATCGATTCCTCTTCGACGTGCACATTCAACTGTCCAGGTGGTGCATGTGGAAGTGGCAGCGATGGGCGCGGGGGCTGAAGCCGCCGCCGCTGGGGGTGGTCGTGCCGCACATGGTGGACACGAGCGCGTTCTTCCCCGCCGGAGATGAGGCGCGGGCGCGATTCCGCGCCGAGGTCGGCGTGCCCGAACATGCGTTCCTGTTCGGGAGGCTCGGCCAGCCCAACCTCGCGAGCTGGTCGCCGATCCTGTTCCGGGCGTTCGCTCAGGTGGCCCGCGAGGAGGAGCGTGCGTTTCTGCTCGTCGTCGGTCTCCCCGAGGCGCTGGGCAGGTCCGTCGAGGCGCTGCCGGCGCCGATCCGCCGTCGCGTGATCGTTCATCCGTTCCTGCACGGCGACGAGGCCGTGCGCACCGGCTACAGCGCGCTGGACTGCTTCGCGCACGCGTCGATGGCGGGGGAGTCGTTCGGGTTCGTGCTGCTGGAGGCGCTGCTGTGCGGGACGCCGGTGATCACGGTGAGCACGCCGGCCCGGGGCAACAGCCAGGTCGAGGTCGTCGGCCACGAGCGGGGGGGCCTGGTCGCCACCGATGCGCCAAGCATGGCCGAGGCGATGCGGCGCATGATGCGCGAGGCATCGCTGCGCCGCCGACTCGTCCAACAGGGGCAGGCATGGATTCGGCGGGAGTATGCGCCGCAGCACATCACCCCGCGGTTGATTCGCCTGTTTGAGCTCGCGCTCGAGGCGGACGGCCCGGAAGCGTTGCGCGGCGCACTCGAGAAAGACGAGACCTTCATCACGCACGTCGAGCGGGGGGAGATCGAGCGCCTCATGAAGCACACGATGGGTCGGGTGAGCCTGAGGGATCGGCTCCTGCTGGAACTGGGGCATGTTCCGAGGATCCATCAGGCCTTCGTTCGGGCGAAGCGAATCGCGCAGCGGGCGCGCGGCCGGTCCTGATCGCGCGGGGGCCGTGGCCCGCCGTCCCCGGCGTGCCGGGCGAGCCGCCCGCCCCGGCGGGTCGCACTCGCGGGTCATCCCCTCTCCCCGGGCGCAGCCGGCCTGGTGACCCGGCGGAGCGTGGGATCGCATCGAGCCGACGTGCCGGAGGCTTCTTCGGCTGCGGGCCGGTGCGGCGGCCGGGGTGATCGGCCGGCCATCCACGCCGCGAAAGGGAGCCATGCCGATCGATTTCGGCGGGGCGGCGCAGGGACGGGCCCATCGGGCCGATACGCATGTACATGCCGCCGCGAGCGGGTATGCTTCCCGGACCCAGGTGCCGCGCCGCCCGACCCGGGGTCCGGAGCAAAGACCGCTGACCCGATGCACCACGCGGGTCGATCCGTCGCACGCGGGGCGGACAGGCGGTTCGACTCGCCCCGCTTCGGCGGGTGGCCGACGGTGCCGGGGCCGGGCGAGGAATGGAGACGCAATGTACGCACGCATCATCCGAGCGATCAGATCACCGAGGCGGACCGCGAAGATCCTCCGTCACCTCCTCCTCGACGACTTCATCTTCATTCACATCAACAAGTCGGGCGGAACCAGCATCGAGCGCGCGCTGAGCCTCGCGTTCGAGCACCGCACGGCGCTGGAGAAGATCGAGCAGATCGGCCGGCGCCGCTGGGACCGGAGATTCACCTTCGCCGTGGTGAGGAATCCCTGGGACAGGGTCGTGTCCCAGTTCCACTTCCGCATCTCCGAGAACCAGACCGATCTCGCGACCAATCCCATCGAATTCAAGGAGTGGGTTCGGCGGGCCTATGGCGAGCAGGATCCCGCGTACCTGGTCCCCCCGAAGATGTTCATCCCGCAGCTTGACTGGATCACCGATGAGGACGGTACGGTGCTCGTCGACTTCGTGGGCCGTTTCGAAAACCTGAAGCGCGATTTCGAGGAAGTGTGTCGACGGCTGGGGAAACAGGTCGAATTGCCGCACCTCAAGGCGACCAAGCGGCGTCCGTATCAGGAGTATTACGACGAGGAGACGGCGGAACTCATCCGAGCGTGGTATCAGAAGGACATCGACCGTTTCGGGTACCGGTTCGAAACCTAGGGGCACTCACATCGTGAAGCCGCAGCGCCGGGGGATCAGCGCGTGAGCCCGTTGAGGGGCGCCGGCCTGACCTGATCTACGGCGTTTGGGGGGGCGAGGCCGGTCGAAGCCCGCGGCGCGATCGCAGTTCCTTCACCCGCTGCCGCAGGTCACGCATATCGGTCGGGCAGACCACGCCGATGACGGGCAGGTAGACCGCGCCGGCGACGAGTGCGATGACCGCGGCCCGCATGAGTTCAGCGGCGGGGACATCCGGGATCAGCCGGCTGAGGAGGATTCCGGCGCCGCAGGCCAGCGCGCCGACGCTGGTCGGGCCGCCGAAGATCCGCGCCACGTCGCGCCAGCGCCCGCCGCCTCGACGAATCGCCACGTAACTCTGGATCGGCGCCGCGACGATGTAGCTCACCCCCGTGGCGAGGGCGACGAGCACGAGTCCGCCGTTCGCCGCGGCCACCGTGACCGCCCCCAGCATCAGCAGGGCATAGGCGACGTTCAGCACCAGGAGAAGACCGAATCGGCCCTGCGCCTGAATCATGCTCAGGCTCGGCCCGGTGACCACACGGGCGGCGACGGCGAGGCTCAGAATCTGGATCAGCGGCGTGCTCGGGTGAAACTTCGGCGCCAGGAAGAACGTGACGAGCGGCTCCGCCACCGCGGCCTGAAGCAGGCACAGCGGGATCGTCACCATCGCCAGGAGCCGGCACGCCCGCAGGTAGGCGCGAACCTGACGCGCGCTCTCTTTGTGCAACCTGGCCAGGGCGGGGAAGAGCACGATGGTCAGGTGGTACGTGACGTGACGCAGCGTCTGCTGGGAGAAGTTCATGCCGACGTAGAACAGGCCCACGGCATCCGGTGTGTTGAAGATCCCCAGCACGAAATACCCCGCCTGCCAGGACACCTGCATGGCCAGCTTCGCCCAGAAGATCCGCATCGAATCGCCGATCAGGTATCGCCACCGTCTCATCTGCGGGGCGCGGCGCACCGGGGGCGCGACCACCCACCACAACACGGTGGTTCGCCCCAGGTGGACGATGACCTGCGGCCAGACGAAGCTGTAGGCGCCGAACCCCTGCCACGCGAAGAGCACGGACAGAAGCACAATGGACGCGTTCTGCACGAACAGGGTGCCGGCGAGGAAACGGAACCGCAGATCGATCTGCAGCCTCGCCTCGGGAACGGTGGCCAGGGCGTGGATGGGCAGCTTCAGGGCCAGGACGGCGATGAGCCCCACCAGCGCCGGCTCGTCATAGAGCCGCGCCACCGCCCCCGACGCCGCCATCATCACCAGACCCGCCGCGACGCCGATGCACCCGGACATCCAGAACGCGGCGTTGGCCCACCGGCGGTAGCTGCTCTGGCGATGCACGAGCACCTGCATCACGCCCATCGCCCGCAACTCCTCGCCGAACATCACGATCGTGTAGGTCAGGCCGATCAGCCCCCACGCCTCGGGCAGGAGCAGCCAGGTCAGGACGACCTGCCCGACGGTGTTGACGAGCTTGCCCGCCAGGCTCTGGGCGATCATCCACGCCGTGCCCCGCGCGGTGGCGCCGGTGAGCGACGGTTCCTGAGGAGCAAGAGGAGCACTGGTCATGGGCTTGGCGATGGCGAGCCGGCGGGCCGCGCACCCGGCCCTCTGACCGGAGTCGCTTCCGCCCGGTCATTCTCGCGGTCATATCGGCTTGCGGAGGCGGCCGCCTGCACGACAACTACGCCTCGCGCAAGACGCCGGTTCTTCACGGGCCGAGGCGCGGGCGCCCATTCGTCGCGCCGATCGATGCCGCGCGGCGCGCGTCGTTCCGCCCCGGTCGATGGATGACGGGCGGCACGGCGGCCGGGCCGGGGCGGTGGCCGGGGCCGGTCCGATAACCCGCGGGCGGATGCCGGGGGGCCGTGATCGGGATCTGCTCAATAAACTCCTTTGTGACAACGTTTTATGGCCGTACCTGATCCCGCATCGCCCTCCCGCCGCCGCGCTGCCGGGCGGGCCGAGGTCGGGCTCGACCCGCATTTGAACCGCCTTGTTTTCGTTTTTCTGCTGACCGCCGGCCGTTCTGTGGTAGGATTCCATCGAAGCACCCAGATTCAAGGGAGCCCGGCCCCTCGGACGCGGCCGGCGCCCCCCCTCGTCCAGTGCTGACGAGCTGACAATCGAGTTGCCGTGAGAGAGACGCTCATCGTGAGGCGTCTCTTGTCCGTTGCATTCGCGATCGGCGCGGCCGCGGCGGCACGCCTGGTGATGGTCCGTCCGGGGGCGCTCCCGCGCGGTGGTCGCGACAAATCAAGCAGGAGGTATGAAGCCATGATCCGGTTCCTCTCGACACTCATCATCATCTTCGCCGTGGGGGTCCCCGCCTGGGCCGACTGGGACATCGGCGATCCCCACAAGATGCACTTCCCGCAGTTGCCCGATCCGGAGGGGTGGGATGTGAACGCCACCTTCCCCAAGGTGATCGCCGACGACTGGATGTGCTCCGAGACCGGCTGGGTCACCGACATCCACTTCTGGGGGTCCTGGCGCGAAGACTTCGAAGTTCCCATCGCCAACATTCACCTCAGCATCCACGACAACATCCCCGAGGGGCCGGACGGCTGGAGCATCCCCGGCGATCTGCTCTGGGAGGCCGATCTGCAGCCCGGCATGTGGGTCGAACGGTTCTGGGGTGAAGGTGACCAGGGCTGGTATGACCCAAACACCGGCGAGTACTTCGAGCACGATCACTTCGGCATGTGGCAGTACAACGTCTTCCTGCCCGAGGACCTGTGGTTCTGGCAGGAGCAGGACACCATCTACTGGCTGGACATCACCGTCGTTCCCGAGGACCCGGCCGCGCAGTGGGGCTGGAAGAGCTCCCTGGATCACTGGAACGACGATGCCGTCTGGGGCGATGACCCCGTGGACTGGTGGGGCGAACTCCGCGATCCCATCAACGGCGAATCGATGGACATGGCCTTCGTGATCACGCCCGCCCCGGGCGCGCTCGCCCTGCTCGCTCTCGCCGGCCTCGCGCCGCGACGACGCCGCGCGTAACGGCCGTCACACCACCACCCCCGGGGAGGCATACGGCGGACCGCGGCCAACCCACCGCGGTCCGTCATTCATCAATCGCCCCCACGGGTGGCCCGACGCTCCGCGTCGGGCGGCGTATCCGGTGCTGGAATACACTCGCACCTTGCCGGTGTATCGGGCGCCGATGAATC
>JAXHTH010000333.1:0-40250 GCA_034211115.1 Planctomycetota bacterium
TTTTGCTTGTATAGCTTTCCTCTGTTTCTATCACCTTGATTCCTGCTAGCTCACATTTATAAGTAATTTGCTTGACTAATTTATCATGTGGTATTTGGGTAAAATTTTGGTTGTTTTTTTTTTTTTCGCCGCACGGGCAAAGGCGGCAGCGCGCCACGGGCCCCGCCGCCACCGCCGCCTCTGACCCTTCCGTCTCCGGCGCCTCGATCACCCACGGCACCGGGCGTCTGGCTGCTGCCTTTGGCCTTCGCCGGCGATTCATCGGGCACGATCAACGGGGTGACGATCGTCGGCTGGTCGTCGCTCGTCTGCTCGTCCGCCTCGCGAGACGTCTTGCTCGTGAGGTCGTTCCAGTGCGCTTCGTCCTCCGCCGTGTCGATGCTGTCGTCCGATCGTTCGAGATAGAGACTGCCGTCGAGACGGGTCGCAAGGCCGTCTGAACCGGCTCGTTTGGCATCTTCGGGCGGCGCGATGCGACTCTCTGCTTGCGGAGTCGCCGGCACGGCAGCGCCGAACTCCGTGCTTCGCGATTGGCTGAGATCGTCCTGCTGGTCCAATGCCTTGGCGTCCTTTGCGCGCTCGCTCTGGCCGATGGCGAACTGCTCATCATCGCGCGAGGCGGAGGGATTCATGGTCAGGAAGAGGGCGAAGACGACACACGCGGCGGCGGCGACGGCCACGCCCCCCCACACCCGGCGGATCGTGAAGATCACCGGCCCCTCGCGCCGCGGGCCGGCGGCGATCGCCTCCCGCTGCCCTTCCGTCAGGCCCGGCGCGGGCTCGGCCTTCAGCTCCGTATCGAGCATCTGCGTCGTGCGGCGGATGGCCTCGATCTCATCGCGCAGGGACGGATCGTGCTCCATCTGCGCTTCGATCGCGGCCGCTTCCGTTTCATCCAGCTCACCGAGGACATAGGCGGTGAGCCGTGCTTCGTTCTCGAATTGATCGTGGGTGCCGTTCATGGCTGTCACCTCGTCGTGCTCTGACCCGGAGAGTCGGTCATCGTCGCGGCGCTGTTTCCGGGGGCGGGGGCCGGGGCGGTGAGCTTCTCGCGGATGGTCTTGATCGCCGTGTGCAGGAGGACGCCGACGTTGTTGGCCGTCGTGTCCATGACCTCGGCGATCTCGCGGTAGCTGAGCCCGCCCTGGAACTTGAGACGGACCGCCTCCTGCTGGCGCTGGGGCAGGTCCGCCACCAGCGCCACCATGCTGCGGGCCGTCTCCTCGTGCCTGTCTTCGGCCGGCGCTGTCGACTCGAGTCTTCCGTCGCTGAGCGTCGTCATCCGATGCTCCTTCCTGCGGACATCCAGCGCCCGGTTGCGGCAGACGGTGTAGAGCCACCTGGCGAGATAGCCGTCGACCGCGGCCCGATCGGCCTGCCAGAGCTTCAGGAACGTGTCCTGCACCACGTCGCGCGCCCGATCGACGTCGCCCAGGAGGCGGGTGGCGTAGATCGTCAAGGGGCCCTCGTACTGCTGAAGGGCCGATTCAATCCACTGGCGGTCGACGGATCGGTGCTCGTTCACGGGCTCCCTCGGCCTGGCTCGGTCGCGGCGGGCCGAAACCGGTTGCTGCTCCGGAAGGTCAGACGAACGAAAGGACGAGGTATTAGGGAGTGGGTGGAAAAGAGTGAGATGAGGGGAGGATAACTCGTCCGGGGGCGGGGGTGACCCGGGTCTTCCTCGCGGACTCGTCAGACCCGGCTTCCGGGAGGCGCGTGAAAAGGGGCCCGCGTGAGGCGGGCCCGGGTCGGTCGGTTAGCGGGGTTCGGAGCGGCGCAGATCCTGCTCAGCCGCGGAGCTGAAGGAAGACGAAGCGGCGGGTCTCGCCGGTGAGGACGGTGAGCCGCACGCCCTCCTCCAGATCCTGCTCCTTCAGGGCCCGGCGGAAGTCGGCCAGATCCTCGATCGGCTCCTCCTGCACGGCGACGATGATGTCGCGCATCTGCAGGCCGGCGCGATCGGCGGGGCCGCGCGGCTCGACGGAGGTCACGACCACGCCCTTCGTGTCCGGCTCCCGGTTGAGCTGTCGCGCGATGTCGGGCGACATCGTGCGCGCGCTCATGCCCAGCTCGGTCTCGGCCGTCTCGTCGTCGGAGGCGGCGACGGACTCCGCTTCGAGTTCGCCGATCTCGACCTCGATCGTTCGCTCGCGTCCGTCGCGGAACAGCACGATGTCGACCTCTTCGCCGGGTGTGGTTTCCGCGACCATGAGGCGGAGCTTGTCCATGTCGTCGACGGGCTTGCCGTCGAAGCGGGTGATGATGTCTCCCGGCTCGAGGCCGGCGCGATCGGCCGGGCCGTCCTCGGTCACGTCGCCCACGAGCACGCCGTCCGTGCCGGAGAAGTCGAACGACTCGGCGAGGCCCTCGTTGAGATTCTGGATGAGCACGCCCAGCCAGCCGCGGACGACCTGCCCGTCCTCGATGAGGCTGGTCATGATCGAGCGGACCATGTTGATGGGGATGGCGAAGCCGATGCCCATGTATCCGCCGCTGCGGGTGAGGATGGCGGAGTTGACGCCGACGACCTCGCCGCGCAGGTTGACCAGCGGCCCCCCGCTGTTGCCGGGATTGATGGCGGCGTCGGTCTGGATGAAGTCCTCGTAGTCGACGATGCCCATGCGCGAGCGGCCGGTGGCGCTGACGATGCCCGCGGTGATGGTGGATTGCAGCCCGAAAGGATTGCCCAGGGCGACGACCCAGCGCCCGACGCGCAGCTCGTCGCTGTCGCCCAGCGCGACCGATTGGAGCTCATCGGCGTCGATCCTGAGCACGGCGATGTCGGTCTTGTCATCGGCGCCGACGATCTCGGCCTCGAACTCGCGGCCGTCGGTGAGGGTGACAATGACTTCATCGGCGCCGCGCACGACGTGGCTGTTGGTGATGACGTAGCCCTCCTCGCTGACGATGAAGCCGGAGCCGAGGCCTTCCTGGACGTAGTCACGATTGCGCGGCGGCGGCTGGAAGCGCTCGAAGAAGTCGTCTCCGAAGAAGTCGCGGAAGGGCGAATTGAAGAAGGGATCGGGCAGGCCGCGGCGGCGCTGGGGCACCTCGACGCGCCTCGTCGAGCCGATGGTGACCACGGAGGGGCTGACCTTCTCCGCCGCGTATTCGAAGGCGGCGGAGAGATCCTCGGCGGCGGCGAGCGAGTCAGAGGGCGGCTCGGCGGCGGCAAGCGCCGGTGACGTTCCGTCCTTCGGCAGCGGCGCGAGAACGAAACCCAGCGCCGCGGAGAGAATGACGAGGGGAACAATCCACTTCGGGGAACGGGCCATGGAGCAACTCCTTTCGCTTTGCTGCGTGGATCGGCGTGAATCGGTTCGTCAGGTGCTCAGGCGGCTCGCCCCCGCAGCCGCTCTGGGAGCGCACCGGGGGACTCGGCGGACCGCTTCGGCCCCGGCTCGGCCGCCGCCTTCGTGTCCCGGTTGTACAGCGCATCCAGCGTGCGGGTTCGGCCGCGCGGGGCATACTCCTGCACGATCATGCCGACGGTGGCGATGACCATCGTCGCGCCGAGGGCGGCGATGACGAGCCCGCCGGCGAGATCGCCGTCGGGCATCGCCGCCACGAACGCTCCCAGCGCGAGCAGGAGCAACGAACTCAACATCGTCAACGTATACAGGAGCACTGCGGTCATCTCGGAATCCTCCATCCTGGATGCAGGCGTCCGAAATGCGGGCTGGTGCGTGCCGGTGAGGGGGCATGCCCGGGATTCGGATCGCGCAAAGAGCGCGCCGGGGCGACCAGCCCTTCGGCCGGCTTCGGCGCCTGATCCGGGATGGTCGGTCTCTGTCCATGATGCGCACGGGCACGCTAGCGGCTGTCAGGGTGACAGGTACCGGGCCGACGCCGAGTGTGGGCGGGGGGTGACCCGGGTCTTCCTCGAAGACTCGTCAGACCCGGCTTCCGGGCAGTGTCAGGTGAATCGCCCCGTCGGAAGCCGGATCTGACGAGCGAGGCCCCGTCAGGGGCCGAGCGAGGAAGATCCGGGTCAGTACAATCGCCACACATGGCCCGTTCTGAGAGTGGTCCGACGGCGCTGCCCTGCCCCAACTGCGGATACGACCTCCGCGGCAACCTGTCGGCGGACCAGGAGCAGCAGGTCACCTGTCCCGAATGCGGCGACGCACACGATCTGCGATCACTCTGGCAGAAACAGAACAAGCCCAGGCTCGACACGATTTGGTGGTGCGCCTTGGTCGTCTTCTCGCCGGGCTTCTGGGCTCCACTATCGACGCTTCTGCTCGCAGCCTGCTTCGGGGATGCTAAGTGGGCCCAGTTGCTGTTCTTTTGGGCTTTCGGTGTAATGGTAGTCTTCTCACCGATCGTGTTTCTCTGGCTCGGCTGGAAGGCTGCCGGCAAACGTCAGTCCGCCGGGAACCGAATCCTGACCAGCGTCTTCATCGCACTCGGTCTGGCCGCTGCAAACTTCCTTGTCGGAATCGGCCTCCTGTTTCTGTTTTTTCCGTTGGTGGATCTGCTTCATCCGTTGGTGTAGCTGTGATACAATCCCCCCGCTGCGGTCACAGCGCCTGACCTTAGGCCCCCGGCCTCAGGAGGCGAAGGTCACCCATGTTCGAGACACTTTCCGAGCGGTTCAACAACATCTTCCGAAACCTCTCCGGCCGAGGACGGCTGAGTGAGGAGAACGTGCGCGAGGCGATGGGCGAGGTGCGCACAGCCCTGCTCGAGGCGGACGTGCATCTCGACGTCGTGAAGACGTTCTGCGATGAGGTCGTCGCCGACGCGGTGGGCAGGGAGGTCACCAGGAGCCTCAAGCCCGGGCAGGAGATGATCGGCATCGTCAACGATCGGCTCGTGAAGCTGATGGGGCCGGTCGACGCGTCGGTGATGATGGTCGAGCCCCCGCCGACGATCATCATGATGTGCGGCCTGCAGGGCTCGGGGAAGACGACGACCTGCGGCAAGCTCGCCGCGTATCTCAAGGCGAGGGGGAAGCACGTGATGATCGCCGCGGCGGACCTCCAGCGCCCCGCCGCGGTCGAGCAGTTGCGCGTCGTCACCGACCAGGTCGCCGCGGAATCGCGCGGCAACGCCGCGGTGACGTTCTACGCCGAGCCGGACAAGTGCGCCGAGTACGGCAAGGCGGTGGGCGTGGCGGTCGGCGTCTGCCAGCGCGCGCTGAAGGCGGCGCGCCAGGCGAAGGCCGACGCCCTGATCCTCGACACCGCCGGCCGCCTGCACGTCAACGACGAGCTCATGGGCGAACTGGAGGGCGTCAACCGCGCGATCAAGCCGCATCAGATCTACCTCGTCGTCGACGCCATGATCGGGCAGGACGCGGTGAACAGCGCCAAGGCGTTCCACGAGCGCCTCGCCATCGACGGCGTGATCCTCACCAAGTTCGATTCCGACACCCGCGGCGGGGCGGCGCTGTCCGTCAAGGAAGTCACCGGCGCGCCGATCAAGTTCATCGGTGTGGGCGAGAAGTTCGACGCGCTGGAGGAGTTTCATCCCGAGCGCATGGCCGGGCGCATCCTCGGCATGGGCGATGTCGTCTCCCTCGTGGAGAAGGCCAGGGACGAGGTCAGCGAGGAGGATGCCCAGCAGCTCGCGGACAGGATGGCCGAGGGCAAGCTGACCATGGATGACTTCCTCAAGCAGTTGCGGTCGATCCGACGGATGGGGCCGATGAAACAACTGCTGGGGATGCTCCCCGGGGTCGGGGCGGCCCTGAAGAACGTCGAGGTCGATGACAACCAGCTCGATCGGCTCGAGGGGATCGTCCATTCGATGACGCCCGCCGAACGCGAGGACATCAAGGTTCTGAACAAGTCGCGCATCAAGCGCGTGAGCAAGGGCTCGGGCACGAGCCCCGCCGAGGTGGGCAAGCTCACGAAGCAGTTCGACATGATCCAGAAGATGACCAGGCAGATGTCCGGCACGGGCGCGATGGGGAAGATGAAGGCGATGCGCGAGCTCAGCAAGTCCGGCAGCGACATGATGCCGGGCCTGAAGGGCATGCCCTCCCTCGGCGGCCGCGGCTCGACGAAGACCCGCAGCCGCAAGAGCGGGTTCAAGCAACGCAAACGACGGAAATGACCGGGCCCATTGCCGCTGTAAGGCCGCCGATGGCATCGGCGGGGAACGCCCCCGATTCGCGGGAAGACCGCGGATACCATCCGCGGCTTTACAGTGTTGGTTGGTGATGGTTCGGCGGGTACGCGATCGCCGCCTGCTCAGTCCCGCTCGATCGGCAGCGGGTCCTCGATCTCCCCTTTCGTCCACGCGCGGATCTTGGGGAGGAGGACCTCCATGAACAGGATCTTGCCGCAGGCGGCGACGGGGATGGCCAGCAGCATGCCGTACACGCCCAGCACCGATCCCCCCGCGAGGACGACCACCACGATGGTCACCGGGTCGAGCTTCGTCGCCTTCCCCGCGATGACCGGGATGAGCACGTAGCCCTCGATCAACTGCACGATGGCGAACACCAGCGTGGGCCAGAGCAGCACGCCGAACCACCCGAGCCAGATCTCGCGCTCGTCGACGGGCGTGCCGACGTATTCAATGAGCAGCAGCCCGACCGCGGCGGGGATGCCGATCCCACCCAGATAGGGCACGGCGCAGAACACGCCCACGATCAGACCGAGCGGGATCGCGTAGGGCACCCCGCAGATGAGCCATCCGATCGCGAGCATCATGCCCATGATGATGCTGATGACGATGCGGCCGCGCACGAACCCGGCCACGACCTCATCCATCTTCTTCAGCAGATCGAGGACGCGCTCCTTGTTCTTCTTCGGCACGAGCGTTTCGCCGAAGTGGATCACATCCGGGTACCAGAGGCTGAAGAAGAAGAAGAAGAAGGGGATGAGGAAGACGATGAGGCCGAAGCCGATGAGCGAACCGATGATGCTGCCGATGGTGCGAAGTCCGCGCTGGGCGAGGGCCCAGCCGTCGTTGCCGCGCCCCTGCCGGCCGGCGGCGTCAATCTGCTGCTGGAGACGGGCCAGGTCCTCGCGCAGCGGCGCGAGGCGGTCGGCGACGCGGGCGTCGACGATCGCCTCGAGCCGACCATCGTCGGGAAGCGCCTCGGCCGGCGGCGACCCCGAGTCATCGGCAGCTTGTGCGTCTTCGGCGTCGTCGGGCGGGCCTGCCGCACCTCCCCCGCCGTCGCGGCTCGAGCCGGCGGTGCCGCCTCCCGCGTCCGCCTCGCCCGTGGCCTCGAAGAGCGGCCCGGCGGGAAGCTGATTGATGAGGCTGTCGAACTCGTCGCGCGCGCCGGCCGGCACCCAGCGCTCCAGCCGCTCGATGCGCTGGCGCATCACCCCGCCGCGTATGTCATCGATGAACTGGATGCTCTGCCCCACCACCAGCGGCAGGGAGAGGGCAAGGACGATGATGAACGCAGCGCCGACCGAGATGAGCAGTGACAGGACCGCCCCGGCCCGGCTGACCTTCGGATGACGGCTCAACCGGCGGATGAGCGGCTCGAACAGGTACGCCAGCAGCAGCGCCACAAGCAGCGGCACGGTGACCGTGCGCAGGGCGTAGCCGGCCCAGAAGAGGGCGACCGCGGCGGCGACGACAAGCACATCGCGCACGGCCTGGATCTGCCAGATGTGAAGATGCGCCATGGGGTGCAGGGCGTCGTGCGGCGGTGCGGCGCCGTTCTCGTCTTTCCCGGAGCCGGCCGGCGGTGTGGTCTGCGGCGATCCTCCGGAGTCGCCCTGATCGGCCGCCCGTCGAGGCCGCGACGATGCCGTCTTCTTCCGGCTGCTGCGCTTGGCCATGCGCCAGAGCGTACCTTCGCCTGCCGCGGTGGCAAGTCGGGCGGCTCGGCCGGGCCGGTCCGGACCCGTCGGCTCAGGATCGGGGGGCGGAGGATCTCCGCCGGGCCGGAATCGACCTGGGCACCTCCAGGTGGGCGAGCAGCTCCCCGTCCGCGAAGGCCTCATCGAAATCGAAGACCGCGCGGAAGTCCTCCATCGTGTCGGTGGAGGTCTTGCTCATGAACCCCGCCTCGATCATCGCGAAGACGATGCGACCGAAGTCGTCGGTGCGATGGATGTTGTAGTGATCCAGCACCGTCGGCGCCAACAGGCCGTAGCGCTCGATCGCAAAGTCGCGCAGGCCCAGGCAGAGCTGCTGGCCGGTCACGTGCCGATCAGGCTCCGGCAGCGCCTCCGGATCACGATGCACGCGACGGGCGGTGTAACTCAGCCCCTCGCGCACGAAGTGGAAGGCTTCCAGCGGATACGGCCCCGCTCGATCGAGGATCTTTCTCAAATCCTCCTGCTGCTGTTGCTGTGTGCTCATTTCATCATCACTCACAACTGCCGGATCAATGATATCGGCCTGCGGTGACGAAGGCATCCAGAATGTATTTTATTCCGGTCGGCGTTCGGCTCGGGAAAGATGCCGGCTGCCGCGGACGGTGAAGCGCAGGGGTCGACGGGCCCACAGCCCGGCGTAGTCCACCCCGATTCGCGGGCTTGCCAGGATTCGACTCGCGGGCAGGGCGCGCCGCCGCACCCGCTCTATAAAGAGGCGCGGATCGGTGCGAAGATCGGCGCCGTCCAGCCTTCGATCGATGGCCAGGGCCTGCGTGAGCCGGGCCGGACCGGAGCAGAGATCCTCCTCACATCGCGCGGCGGGGCGATGCGCCGCCATCGTCTCCCGCCCCTCGGTGGGGTGGAGCGCCCGGATGAGCACGGCGGTGCCGACATCGAGATCGCCGCATACGACGTTCAGGCAGTGGTGCATCCCGTAGGTGAAGTAGACGTAGGCGTGGCCGGCCGGGAGGTACATCGATTCGTTGCGCGGCGTTCGGCGCCCGCCGAAGGTGTGCGCGGCGCGATCCTCCGGCCCCAGGTACGCTTCGACTTCGACGATGAGGCCCGCGAGACGAATCGGCGGCGGCCCGTCGAAAACACGCACCAGCCGCTGTCCCAGCAGCCGGCGGGCGACGGTGATCGTGTCGCCGTGAAAAGCCGTAAAACGTCCGGCGGTTGCGCCTGCGCTCACCATCAACCTCCGCGGCCCGACGTGTTCACGCCTCGGCGTCGGGGCCGCCGTCCTCCCGCGGGCCGACGATCCAGCGCGGCGCATCATCGCGGCACATCGCCTGCGCGAGTGGATCATCGCGGCGATCGGGCTCGATCGCCAGGGCGAGCACGCCGAGCGTCGGCCCCGGATCGAACGTGACCAGGCCCGCATCGAAGCCCAGCGCCGTGGCGCCGTTGATCGTAGCCATCCGCAGCAAGGTGCGGGGATCGATGCCGTCCCGGCGTGAGAGGAGCCGCATGTCGTCGAGCACGCTGATGCGATCGGGCGTGTCGAGGCAGAGCCGCCCGTCCGTGCCCAGGGCGACGTTGACGCCCGCATCGAGCATCGATCGGTATCGGTGCGGCTCGCGCCCGCCCTGCGGATGGCCGAAGTAGGTGCTGGCGCGCGGACAATACGCGACGGTCAGCCCCCACCGACGGAGCATCGGCAGGTGGCGCGACTCGACGTAGTTGAGATGAGCGGCGAGGAGCGGTACCGCGGCCAGCGATTCGGCGAGCGCGTCGATCGGGTGCTCTGCACGCCCGCGGATGGTCTCATCCCAGACGCCGAGGCGGATGAGCAGGTCGGCCAGCGGGCCGTCGCCGTTGCCGACGAAGCGGAGTTCCTCGAGGGTCTCGGCGAGATGGGTCGCCAGGGGGCGTTGCAGGCTCGCCGCCGCCCGGTAGACGTCCTCGCCGCAGGAATACGGGGCGTGGGGTTGGAGCCCCAGCCTGACGCCGTTCTCCTCGGCCGGGATCTGCTCGACCGCGCGGCGAAGGGTCTGGATCGCCTTTGGCTGCCGGCGGCCGATCCCGAACACCTCCAGAAAGCTCACGCCGGGCAGGCCGGCCCGGCGCAGCTCCCGGAGGGGGATGCGCGAGCCGACGCCGGCGATGTCGCCCACCAGGGCCACGCCCCCGGCCCGGGAGAGGGCGATCCCCTTCCGGACGGACGCGGCGATCTCCGCCTCCCCCGTCGCCCGCCGGCGGCGCAGGGCTTCGGCCCAGTCGACGAACGACCCGTCGCACGCAACGGGGTCGATGTGGCTCAAGTCCAGATGGCAGTGGGCGTTAACGAGGCCCGGAACGAGCACGGAGCGGGGTGTCTCCACGACCCGGACGTCCGCCGGTCGGCCGATGGCCTGGGGAGAGCCGGCGGCGACGATCTGCCCGCCCTCGACGAGCAGCGCGCCCGGGGCGGCACGGATGCGGTCGGCATCGACGATCATCGCCGCGCTGATCAGGGTTCGTTTCACGGTTCGCCGTGCTCCTCATCGGGTGGCGGCAAGCGCACTCGGGCGTCAGCTCGCACCAGCCCGCGTCAACTTCTCCACCACTCGTCCGCAAAGCGCCGGGCGCCGGTAGCATACGTCGTCTCGGCCGATACACTAGCCGCCCGGTGTGTTCACACGGTCTTTGCGTTCTCTTGTCTGGAGGATTACTCCCATGCGACGTGTCGCGTGCCTGACCCGCTGCGCTCTTCTCCTGCCCCTGCCGATCCTCGCCGTGGGATGCGTGCCGCAGGAGCGTTACGACAGCCTGCTGACCGCCAACCGGTCGCTTCAGGAGCAGCTCGTGTCGGCGGAGGACGAGCGGGACGAAGCCCGGGCCAACCTCCAGGCGGTGCAGGATCGGCTGGCCAGGGTGAATCGTTCCTATGACGCCCTTCAGAGCCGCTACAACGATCTGAGCGGCGCCTTCGACCAACTCGAGGGTGAGAACGACGAGTACCTGAGGCGAATCGCCCAACTGGAAATCGGGCCCCTGCCGGTCGACGTGGAGACGGCTCTGGACGAGCTGGCCGCGGCCCATCCGGACCTGCTCACGTTCGACGCCCGCCGCGGCATGCTGCGCTTCTCCAGCGATTTCACCTTCGATCTGGGTTCGGTGGAGCTGAAAGAGGATGCCGCGTCGACCATCCGCGCCCTCGCGCAGATTCTCAACGATGCGGAAGCGCAGGGCCTTGAGGTGCATATCGTGGGCCACACGGACGACGTGCGGATCGGCCGGCCGGAGACGCGCCGGCACCATCCCACGAACATGCACCTTTCGGTGCACCGGGCCATCGCGGTGCGGGACGCCCTCACCAACTCCGGGGTTGATCCCCTGCGGTTCCAGGTGGCGGGATACGGCCCGTTCCGGCCGGTGGTGCCCAACGGTCCGCGCGGGGCGGCGGAAAACCGGCGCGTCGAGATCTTTTTGACCGCCATGCCGGCCCTCGACGTCCGCCTCTCCAGCTCCCCCGAGCAATCACCGCCGGCCGAGGCCTCCAGCGCCGCCGCGGAGGAACGACCGGATGAGCCAATGAAGTGACCGCGGAGACAATCGGACCGGAAGCTACGGATGCCCTGTCATCGATCGCAGCGTCGCAGGTCGGGCGGAATCGGTGTGGACGGACGCCTCGAATTGCAGGCGCCCGGCCGGCGCGGGGATCGCGTTAAGCTTCGGTCAATCCCCTGTTTTTTGGAGTCAAAGCCTCGGCGCCGGACCTACGCTGCCCCGCGCAGGAGAGCCGCGGCCGGGCTGATGCCGCCTCTGCGCCCCGCGCCGGGACGGCGCGCGGCTCGGCGTTGTCGGCCGCTTCTAATCGAGAAAAGGTGAAGAAGGAGTAAGAAAGCATGCGAAGAGCAACCATCCTCGGACTGTCGCTGGCTCTGGGCCTCTCGGCCCACGCGTCGGCGGGCCTGGTCATCTCGGGTGTGATCGACGGGCCGCTCACCGGCGGCCTGCCCAAGGGCGTGGAGCTGTACGTGCTCAGCGACATCGACGATCTGAGCCTCTACGGCCTCGGATCGGCCAACAACGGCGGCGGCTCGGACGGTGAGGAGTTCGTCTTTCCCGCCGATACCGCCCTCGCCGGGGACTTCATCTACGTCGCCACCGAAGTCGATGGCTTCACCGAGTGGTTCGGCTTCGCCCCGGACTACACCAGCGGAGCGATGGCGATCAACGGCGATGATGCCGTCGAGCTGTTCATGAACGGCGAGGTCATCGACGTCTTCGGCGAGATCGACGTGGATGGCACCGGGCAGCCCTGGGAGTATGCCGACGGCTGGGCCTACCGCGTGGATGAGACCGGGCCCGACGGCTCCATGTTCATGCTCGAGAACTGGTACTTCAGCGGCCCCGACGCCCTCGACGGCGAGACGAGCAACGACACCGCGCAGACGCCCTTCCCCACTGCGACGTACCTCCCCTTCGCCGACCCCAACGATATTGACGGCGACGGGATCCCCAACGATGAAGACAACTGCCCGGAGGATTTCAACCCCGACCAGGAGGACATGGACGGGGACGGCCTCGGCGATGTCTGTGATCCCGACATCGACGGCGACGGTGTCCTCAACGAGGACGACAACTGCCCCTACACCTTCAACCCCGGCCAGGAAGACAGCGACGGCGACGGCATCGGCGATGCCTGCGACACCACCTGGGTGATCAACGAGATCCTCGCCGATCCGCCCCCGGATGAAGAGGGCGATGCCAACGGCGACGGCATCCGCGACGGCTCCGAAGACGAGTTCATCGAGCTTTACAACGACACCGGCGAGCTGGCCGACATCAGCGGCTGGTACATCGAGGACGCCGTCGCGATCCGGCACATCTTCCCCGCGCAAACCCTCGTCGAGTCCGAGTGCGTGATCATCGTCTTCGGCGGCGGCACGCCCACCGGCTTCTTCGGCGGCGCCGTGGTGCAGACCGCCTCCGAAGGCTTCCTCGGTTTCAACAACTCCGGCGACACCATCACCCTCTATGACGACCAGGGTGTCGAGGTCGTCAGCTACCAGTACGGCGGCGAGGGCGGCCAGGACGAGTCGCTGACCCGCGATCCGGACATCGTCGGTCCCGAGCCGCTCGTGCTCCACAGCACCGCCCAGGGCGCGGTGGGCGTCTTCTCACCCGGAACCCTCGTGGACGGCTCCTCTTTCCCCGGCTGCCCCGGCGGGGAGGACAGCGACGGCGATGGCATCCCCGATGACTTCGACAACTGCCCCGACAACTTCAACCCCGACCAGGAAGACTGCGACGGCGACGGCGTGGGCGACGTCTGCACCATTGCCGACTGCCCCGGCGATCCCTGGTGCAGCGACTGCAACGAGAACGCCATCCCCGACGGCTGCGACATCGACGACGGGTTCAGCCAGGACTGCAACTTCAACGGCATTCCCGACGAGTGCGACCTCGCCAACGGCGTGCTCCACGACGACAACGAGAACGGCTATCCCGACGAGTGCGAGATCGATCCGCCCGACAACCTCGTCATCAACGAGATCCGCATCGACGAGCCGGGCGATGACGTCGACGAGTACTTCGAACTCAAGGGCGATCCCATGACCTCCCTGCTCCAGATGCGTTACCTCGTCATCGGCGACGGCGCGCCCGAGGACGGCAGCGGCGTGATCGAGGAGGTCGTCAACCTCGACGACTGGATGATCCAGAACGACGGGTACTTCGTCGCCGCCGAGGACACCTACAGCCTCGGCAACATCATCGATGACGTGGATCTGATCCTGAGCGGCGAGAACAACGAGCTGAACTTCGAGGGTTCCGACAACGTGACCCACGTGCTGGTGGCCAACTTCTTCGGACAGCGGGGCCAGGATCTCGACGTCGATGACGACGGCGAGTTCGACGGCGGCTTCGTCCCCTGGCTGCACACCATCGACATCGTCGCCCTCGTCGAGAACCTCGACGAGCCCCCGGACGGCACGGAATGGTGGTACGGCGACGTGACCGTCGGTCCCGACGGGCCGTACGTGCCCGGGCACGTCTACCGCTGCGAGCCGGACGGCACGTGGCTCATCGGCCCCTTCGATCCCGCCGAGGGACTGGACACCGTACACTCGGTCAATCCCGACTGCCCCGAGCCGGAGTGCCCCTGGGACTTCGACGGCGACGGCGTGGTCAACACCTCCGACCTGCTGTTCCTGCTCGGCGCGTGGGGGACCCCCGACGGCGATGTGAACGACGACGGGACGACCGACACCGCCGACCTGCTGGAGCTGCTGGGCAACTGGGGCGACTGCCCGGCGTGAACCCGCAGGCGGCAGATGCCCCTCAGGTGAGACTCTGATCGAGCCCCGGCACGTGAGTGCCGGGGCTTTTTCGTGGCGCGGCGGTGACGATGGCGCATCGCGGCGCGGTATCCTCCCCGCTCATGGGCCTGGCCCTCAACGCCATCTCACAGCTCGGGCTGGCGATCCTCCTTGCGGTGGCCGATTTCGGGCGTTTCACCCGCTTCGCCGCCGCCGTCGCGGAGTGGCTGCTGTTGCATCCCGCCCGCTGGCTGAAGTGGCGGCTGCTGGGCCCGCAGTTCTTCGCGGTCGGGGTGGCGACGATTCCCGTCGTCGCCCTCACCGGCGCCTTCATCGGCATGGTCCTGGCCTTGGAGAGCTTCCAGCAGTTCGAAGCGATCGGGCAGGAAGGGCGCCTGGGGGGCATCATCAACATCTCCGTCACCAAGCAGATCGGGCCCGTCCTCGCCGCGGTCATGGTCGCCGGGCGCGTCGGCTGCGCGCTCGCGGCCGAGCTGGGCACGATGCGGGTGACCGAGCAGCTCGACGCGATGCGGGCCATGGCCGCCGATCCCATCCTGTATCTCGTCGTGCCCCGCTTCGTCGCCTGCGTGGTCATGACACCGATCCTGACGATCTACTCCGACATTCTCGGCGTGTGGGGCGGGTGGCTGATCACGGTTCAGTTCTACGGCGTGTCGCCCTACGAATTCTGGGACTTCACCGCCTACTTCATCAACTGGTGGGAGCCCACCTCGGGGCTCATCAAGAGCGTGTTCTTCGGCGGGTGCATCGGCCTCATCGCCTGCTACAAGGGGTTCAACTGCCGGGCGGGCGCGTCCGGGGTCGGCCGTGCGGCGACGGAGGCCTTCGTCGTCAGCTTCCTCGCCATCATCGTCATCAACCTTGTCCTCGCCCAGGTCCTCAACACGATCGGGGAGTTGTTCATCACGGATGCCGGCGGCAGCGCCGTGGGCTGAGCCGGGCACACCCGGCGAAACCGGCGGGGCGCCGCAACGCGAGCCGGGGCGGCGGATTGGCCGCGGCGGGCCGGTTTCCTACGATTGACCGATGAGCGGCGGATTCGGGCCGGAATCCGCCCGAAGATCGACGCGCCGGCGTCTCTGGGCAGGAGGCCCCCCATGTCCAGCCTGCTTCCCGCGCTCACCGGATTGCTGCTGCTCGCCCCGCCCTCGGGCCCGCTGCAGCGCGTCGAGCCGCGCGTGCATGACGTGCGCTACGAGGTGACGCTGCACGGCGATCTGGACGTGCGCGACACGCCGATCCTCATGCCGCTGCTGCTCAGCGGTGCGTTCAACCGCGTCGAGGCCGGTTCCGTGCGGGGCCGGCTCTGGCTGGGCGGGCGGCCGGACAACGCCCTTCCCCAACGCTTCCGCGTCCGGGGGGGCTCGTCCGCCGAGGAGGGTTTCCCGTTCGGAACGCACACGGCCGTGCTGCCCGTCGCGGAGTTCCGGGGCGAGCGCGTGCGCTGGGACGTCGCCTGCCGCGTGCAGTCCTGGTCGAGCCGGATCGACGACCGGTGGGCGGGGCGCCTGACCTGGCCGCGTCCGCTGCCGCGCGAGCTCGTGGAAGGCGAGGGGCGCGAGCGGCCGTGGCCGCGCGACTGGCCGGAGGAAGCGCGGGAAGCGCTTCGGCCCCAGCCGTTCATCGAGTCGGATGACCCCATCTTCGCGCAGGCGGTGCGGGAGGTGATGGGCGATCGCCTGCCGCTGACGCCGCCCTACTTCGCGGCCAAGGAACTCGTTCGATACTGCGTGGAGAAGATCAACGTGGGGCGCGGGGCGACGTACCACCACGATCCGCGCGTGCCCGACGCGCGCGATCCATGGCAGGTCGCCGGATCGGGAGTGGGCGGGGGGAAGGTGATCGTCGGCATGCAGGTGATGGGAGCGAGCCGGACGGTCCGTCATTTCAACAGCGGCGGCCCGATGCCCGGTCCCGATCGCCCCGGCGAGCCGCCCAGCCCCCACGACCTCGTCTGCGTGTGCGTCGCGACGCTGCGCGCGGCGGGGATCCCCGCCCGGCCCGTCATCGGCGTGCAGGAGAGCCGGTGGGGCCGCAACGCGGAGAACAGCGACGCGGCGGAGATCGTCAGTTGGGCCGAGTTCTACCTCCCCGGCGCCGGCTGGGTTCCTTTCGATCCCATGGCCATGCGGGGCAAGGCGCTGATCAACCGCCGCGTGCACGATCCCTGGCCGGAGTTCGGGTCGCTGGACGATCTCAACCGCCGCATTCCACTCGCCTATCACTTCGTTCCCCCCGGGGCGCGGATCGCGCCGGACATCCCCGCCCTCTGGGGATGGGGCGCCGGCGGGCGGACACGGATGACCTGGGCCGACCAGTACATCTATATCAGCATCATCTCGCGCGGGCGGGCCACGCCCGGCGGACCCCAGCGTTGAGGACGCGCGGGGATCACCACCCCGATCGGGCGCGTCGACGGCGCCGGCGGGGCGCCTCACGCGGGCACTACGATCCGGTTTCACCTTCCGCGATCGCGACCGGGGCTTCGTCGATGCCCTCTTCGTGGCTCTTCTTCCCCTGCACGCTCAACATGAGCACGGCTCCGAGGACGGCCACGCATCCCCCGAGCCATTGCCAGCCGGTGAGGATCTCACGAAACAGGAACAAGGACCCGATGGCGACCGCGAAGGGGTGAAGCTGGAGCACGCCGGCGGAGACGGCCACGCCCAGCCGGGCGATGCTCATGTAGTACAGCACGTGCCCGAGGGCGATGCCGATGACCGAGGACAGCAGCAGCATGGGAAGCTGCCAGCCGGGCAGGCGAACCGCCTCGAGGCCCGCGTCCCGCCCGATGACGAGCATCAGCAGGACCATGGCCGCGCCGGTGTAAAGGCAGATGGTGGCGAAGGCGAGGATCGAGTTCACGCCGTGCATGAACTTGCGCACCGCCAGGCCGTAGCCGGCGAAGCCCGCCCCGGCACAGACCGCGAGAATGATGCCCCACGCGTGCGCGCCGCGCAACGGCTCATCACCGAGGAGGACGGCGCCGGCGGTGCCGAGCATCAGGGCCAGCGTGCCCAGCAGGTACCCCGGGGACTTCACGATCGGGCGCTCCACCGGAAAGAGCAGGTACGCCCCGACGGCGACGAAGACCATCTGCCCCCGCAGGCCGAAGGTGATCAGGCCCGGGTCGATTTTGTAATGCGCGACCACGAAGGCGATCTGGCCGGCGCTGTTGATGAGGCCGGGCACGAGCGCGGCCCGCCACAGGCCCCGGGGCAGGCGGCGGCGCCAGGCCCCGACGACCAGCACCGGCGCCCAGAGCAGGGCGCTGAAGCCGTAGCGCCAGCCGTTGCTCGTCCAGGCGTCGATGGAGTGGGCGAAGTGCTTGACGAAGAGCGGCACGCTCGCCCAGCAGAGGAGGGTGAGGACGATGGTCAGGATGCCGACCCCCCTCGGGGCGGACGCGGGTTCGTTCATGGTGGGAGAAGGTATAGGCCCGGGGGCGGCGCCTCGCCAGTGGGGGTCCGTTCCGTGCCGCCGGGCCGCGCTCCGCGTCGAGGCGTGACGGTGTCGGCGGGCGGGGCCCGAATCAAGTGCGAAAGGTCCACTGGTTGTCGCGCCGGGTGCGGCCGTTCCATGCCGGGCCGTCATGTAACAAGAGGCGTTCGAGGAAGTCTGGGTAAGGTGGAGCGGCGCGGCGAGGCGGTTGCTAAATCTCGCGCCCTGAACGGTTTGTTCCGGTAATCTCCAGTTCGGGGGCTTGACAAGCGCTCCGTGTTCTGGTCTGCTCTGGGCTGCCCAGACGGGAGGGGTGGATCGGATGTTCCCTCACACATCGCATTTGGGTGTCCATATGCTCGCAGCGCCATGCGTTGCGGGGCTTTGCCGTGGGCGTAAACAGGAGAGTAGGAAAATGATCACTCGAAGTTTGGTATGGCTCGCCGCCCTTGGCGGGCTGGCGGCCATTGTGCTGTCCGCGCCTGCCCATGCGGGCGCATGTTGTTTCGACGACGGGTCGTGTCAGGAACTCGCCGGAGAGGAATGCGCAACCCTTGGCGGCGCCTACCAGGGTGACGCCAGCGGCTGCGAAACGACTGCCTGCGCGGGTGCGTGCTATTTCGTGCCCAGCGGGGTGTGCATGGACGACACGTGGCCGGTGCTGTGCGAATCGCTCGGCGGTCTCTTCGCGGGCTTCGGCACGAATTGCGAGACGCTGATGGCCATGCCCGCCGGCGCGTGCTGCTTCTACGACGACGACTGCAACCTGCTCTGCGATGTCGTCTCGGAGACGCTTTGCGGACTGCTCGACGGCATCTACCAGGGCGAAGGCACCGACTGCGATCCCGACCCTTGTGAGGACTTCGGCGCCTGCTGCTTCCCCGGCGACCTGTCCTGCCTGGACGCGCAGACGGAGCAGGACTGCATCGACGCCGGCGGCGTCTGGCAGGGTGCGTGCACCTTCTGTGACGAGGTCGTCTGCCCGGTGTCCGGCGCCTGCTGCTTCCCCGACGGCACGTGCCTGCGGCTCGAGCACGACGACTGCGACGGCATGGGCGGCCTCTACCAGGGCTTCCAGACCGACTGCGGGTCCTTCGACTGCACGGGCGCCTGCTGCTTCGAGGACGGAACCTGCACGCCCGACCTGACGCTCAATGAATGCGAACTGAATCAGGGCGGCTTCTTCCAGGGCTACGGCAGCACGTGCGATCCCAATATCTGCCCCGCGATCGTCCAGGAGAAGAGTTATAGCTGGGATCAGCGGGCGTTCCCCGAGGTGACCGACCGGGTTCTGGAGTTCGACCAGTTCGACGACCAAGGCGGTCTCCGACTGCTCGAGGCGGTCACGTTCGAATCGAACGGACAGGTGGTGGCTCGGGTGGTCCTGACGAACCTGGGCGACACCCCCACGTTCACCGATCTCCTGGCCGTTGAGTTCGTTTCGGTCTCGGAGTTCCCGACCCTGACGCCGCCCCCGTTCGTGGCGCTGGACGTCGAGGAGTTCATCTTCTGTTTCGAGGATCCGGGGGAGGATCTGCCCCCGGGCGAGAGTTGCGATTACGACAGCCCGGTCATCTATCCCGCCTTCACCACCGGCATGGTCCAGCCCGCGGACTTCAGCCAGTTCATCGGGCCCGGGACCTTCGAGGTGACGATCGAGGGATACGGCTCCTATACCTTCGGCGGCAGCGAGTTCAACCTGCTCCAGGCGCCGCACAAGTCGGAGGGCATCGTCCGGGTGATCTATGAATACAGCCTCGCCGGCGCGTGCTGCTTCTGCGACGGCACCTGCGAGGTCCTCCCGGAGGATGAGTGTGTCAACGATCCCGAGTTCGTTTCCTGGAACGAGGGACTCGACTGCGGCGAGGTCGACTGCCCGCTCTTCGGCTGCGACTTCGTCGAGGCGCCGGCGGAAGGCTCCGTCGTCTGCCCCGATGAGGATGACATCCTCTTCATCGCCGAGGAAACCTCCGGTGAGCCCGGCGCCACGTTCGACTGGGTGATCGCCGGCGATTGCGAGTTCTGCGAGACCCCGGACGGGGATACGGCTCTGGTCTGCGTCGACGACGTGTGCGGCGGGTCCTGCACCGTCACCGTGACCACCACCGTCGGCAACTGCGAGAGCGTGTGCGAGCGCTCGTTCTTCGTCGACGATGAGATCGCGCCCACCATCCAGTGCCCGCCGGACGACACGTTCGAGTGCGAGGCGGACATCCCGGACCCGGCGACGACGCTCCAGGAACTCATCGACCAGGGCGGCTCCGTCTCCGACAACTGCCCCGGCACGATCACCATCCAGTGGCTGGGCGACAGCGTCCTCAACGATCCGTGCGGCGGCGTCGTCGAGCGCGAGTACCAGGCGGAAGATCGCTGCGGCAACCTGAGCGACGTGTGCGTCCAGACGTTCACGATCGACGACACCACACCGCCGACGATCATCTGCCCGCCGGGCGACACGTTCGAGTGCGAAGGCGACGTGCCGCCCCCGGCGGCGGACCTCGCCGAGTTCGAGGCCCTGGGCGGTTCCGTTTCCGACAACTGCGACGGACCCATCACGATCCAGTGGCTGGGCGACAGCGTCCTCAGCGATCCGTGCGGAGGCGTCATCGAGCGCGAGTACCAGGCGGAGGATCAGTGCGGCAACCTGAGCGACGTGTGCGTCCAGACGTTCACGATCGACGACACCACACCGCCGACGATCATCTGCCCGCCGGGCGACACCTTCGAGTGTGAAGGCGACATCCCGGATCCGGTGGACAACCTCCTGGAGTTCGAGGCCCTGGGCGGCTCCGTGTCCGACAACTGCCCCGGCCCGATCACGCTCGAGTGGGTCGGGGACACCGACCTGAGTGATCCCTGCGGCGGCACGGTCGAGCGGACCTATCGCGCCACCGACCAGTGCGACAACCCGGCGACCTGCATCCAGGTGTTCATCGTCGACGACACGACGGCGCCGACGATCACCTGCCCGCCGGACAAGGACTTCCAGTGCCTGATCGACGTCGAGGATCCGGCGCAGACACTCGCGGAGTTCGAGGCCCTGGGCGGCTCCGCCTCCGACAACTGCGACGGCGAGATCACCATCAACTGGCTTGGCGACACCGATCTGAGCGATCCGTGCGGCGGATCGATCGAGCGGGAGTACCAGGCGGAGGATGCGTGCGGCAACCTGAGCCCGATCTGCACGCAGACCTTCACCTTCAACGACACCGAGGCGCCGACGATCATCTGCCCGCCTGACGAAACGTATGAGTGCGAGGACGATGTCCCTGCACCGGCGGCGGACCTCGACGAGTTCGAGGCGCAGGGCGGCTCGGTCAACGATAACTGCGACGGGCCCATCACCATCACCTGGCTGGGCGACACCCCCCTCACTGACCCGTGTGGCGGGTTCATCGAGCGCCGGTACCAGGCGGAGGATCAGTGCGGCAACCTGAGCGACGTCTGCGTGCAGACGTTCATCGTCGACGACACCATCCCGCCGGCCATCTTCTGCCCGCCGACCCTGTTCGTGGACAGCCCCGCCGAGGTCCCGCCTCCGGCCAACGATCTTGCCGAGTTCGAGGCGCAGGGCGGCTCCGTTTCCGACAACTGCGACGCGCCCGTCACCATCCAGTGGCTGGGCGACGATCCGGAAGATCCGGATGACTGCCCGTTCACGATCGTCCGCACCTACGAGGCGACGGACGCGTGCGGCAACGTGAGCGAGCCATGTGAGCAGCTCATCATTTGCGACGGTGATGACGGCGAAGGCGGCTGCGATGAGAAGGGCAGTCTCGTGTTCTTCTCCAAGGTCGAGCTCCGCTGGGATCAGGCCGGCAATCTGCTCCAGGACACCTTCCTGTCCCTCACCAACGACTACCCGGACGACGTCTGGGTGCAGATGTACTTCATCAACGGTGATCCGCCGCTGGAAGGCGGCGAGAACGAGCGGCCGCACCCGGGCTGGAACTGGGTCGACAACCGCATCCATCTCACCGCCAACCAGCCCGTGTACTGGTCGGTGCTGAGCGGCCTGCCCGCCGGCGTCTCGCCGTTCACCGTGCTCGATCCGGGCGACCCGCCCGGGCGGCCGGCGATGGACGGCACCAATGACCGCGTCCTCCGCGGCTACGTCGTGGCGTGGGCGGTCAACCAGGCCAACACCGACGAGATCAAGTGGAACCATCTCGCCGGCAACGGCACGCTCGTGCACTACGGCGGCGGCTCCGGCTGGGAATACAAGGCCTGCGCCTTCCAGGTCGTCGATGATTCCATCAGCCACGGCCAGGAGACCGGCTCGCCCGGCGAGCTGTACCTGGACGGGGTCGAGTACGGCAAGTGCGCCGATCTGCTGCTCATGAACTTCCAGGCCGTCGAGTCCTCGGCCTTCAGCGGCGAGGGCGCCGGTCAGATCGTCTCCAACACCGATCTGACCCTGCACCCGGTTTCCGCGGACCTGCGGCAGAACAACGACGGGCCGCCGGCGACCAAGGCCGACTTCCACGTCTGGAACCAGTGGGAGGCCCACTTCTCGGCCCACCGCTGCATCGCGTGCTGGGATCAGACCCTGCTGGAGTTCTACAGCATCCCCAACCACTTCCTGGTGTGGACGCTGCAGACGGATCACGGCAAGGCGCGGTTCGACGGCGTGGCCAGCGGATTGTGCAACCTCGATCTGGACGGCGACGGGGTCGACGACGTGCAGGCCCTGCCGCACGCCATGATCGGCCTCGTGGCGCGGCTGCTCACGATCGACGGCGGCGCCGAGTACGCCGCCGCCGGCACCAGCCTCTTCGGCATGGGCGGCGAGAACGCCCTGCTCAAGTGGGATCCGGAAGAGGAAGGCCCTCCGCCCGGACCGGAGGATCTGCCCGCCGATCCGACCAAGGACGATTTGACGAACTTCGTTGATCGAATCCTCGATCACATTCAAGGGAGTCAAAAGGATCACTGATCATCGATGTGATCTGACGTGAATCAACGGCGGGAGCGATGAAGAGAATGACCTCCTCATCGCTCCCGTCGTCCTATAATCAGACCGTCTGGACGACGCTCTGCCGCCGGGCGTGGCGGCGAGACGCCGCGGCGTTTCCCGGTGTTCCGCCGCCGCGGGCGCGGGATGGTCGAAGCCTTCCGCAATCGACCGAGTTGCTCCAGATTAACGGCGCCGATGGTGTTTCACCGATCCGTTCCTTTCAAGTTCCAGTGTTTCTTCTCACCCTTGTAGCGGAGGCCGACACAGGTTGACACGGGCTGTGGGCCCCGCCTTCAGGAACGAGAGCCGCGCCGGATCGTCCCGCGCGGCGTGAGGGAGGGAGGAAACCATGCTTCGGACGAGCGCATTCACCATCACGATTCTCGGGCTCGGCGCCACGGCGGTGGCCGGGCAGCTTCACGTTCCCCAGCAGTACGCGACGATTCAGGGGGCCATCGCCGCCGCCGGCGATGGCGATGAGGTCCTCGTCGCTCCGGGGGTTTATCACGAAGCCGTCGACTTCCTCGGCAAGGCGATCACGCTCCGGAGCGAAACCGGCCCGGAGAACACCGTCATCGACGCATCCGATCTCCAGTCCAGCGCCGTCAAGTTCGTCAACTACGAGTGCGAGGACACGGTGCTGGAGGGCTTCACGCTTACCGGCGGCGTCGGAACGCTTGACGGGTACGATCGCTACGGCGGCGGAGCGTGGATCCGCATGTCCGGCCCCGTTGTTCGGGACTGCATCTTCCTCGAGAATACCGCCAGATATGGCGGTGGGATCGGCTGCATGATGAGCTGGTCCACGATCGAGGACTGCCGCTTCATTGGCAACACCGCCACCGGAATGGGCAGTTGCGGAGGAGGCGGGATCGGGGGCCAGAGCGGGGATCTGGTCATCGTCAACTGCGACTTTCGCGGGAATGCCGCCCCCAACGGGAAGGGCGGAGGGATCAACGTGGCCGGAGGCGAGCATGCCGTCACCAACTGCGCCTTCTTCGCCAACAGCGCGCTGTACGGCGGCGCCGTCACCAATGTGGGCGGCGACCTCGACCTGCTCAACTGCACGGCGAGCGGGAACTGGGCCGACGCTGCGTACGGGGGCGTCCTCAGCATTTACGATGAGGCCGCCACGACCATCGTCAACTGTGTGATCTGGGGCAACGGCGAGTACGAGGTCGCCGAGGCGCTGGACGCCGCGAACACCCGGGTCTCCTTCAGCGATGTGCGCGGCGGCTGGGACGGCCAGGGCGAGCGGAACATCGATGCCGACCCGATGTTCGTCGACGCGCCCGGCGGCGATCTGCGCCTCATCTGCGAATCACCCTGCATCGATGCCGGGGATACCGGCGAGTTCCTTCTGCTCGGCCTGGACTGTGACCTGGACGGCAATCCGCGACCGGTCGACGGTCCGGAAGGCGGGGGATTCGTCCTCCGCCCCCGGCGACTCACCTGGCTGAACTACCTTGCGCCCCGCGTGGACATGGGCGCCTATGAGGTCCAGCCCTGAGGCGGCCGGCGACGATGGCCTGCTTCCGGACCCCCTTCTCGTCATTCTGGTCCCCGGCCGGGGAACACCGGCCGGGGCGCCGCCCACGCGCCGAAGCCCTCCCGCGGCGGCCGCGGGGGCGGTCCCGCCCGGCCGATAGGCAGATGGGGCGACTGGCAGAAACCGCAGCGACCGAAGCGGTTGTGAGGGCCTCTCACCGGCCTGTTCATCCGGCGAGTGGTTCCCAGCCGATGGCGATTCCGAAGATGGCGCTTGACAGGTCCGCACGCGTGTGTTCCCATAAGTGCCGTGTACAGCGGTGGATGGAGTCCCCCGTCGTGCATTCGTGTTGTGCTTGGAGAGCGGTTTTCCAAGAAGCCGGTCGATGTATGACGTGCCGGCGGAGGAGGAGATAGGCACAATGAAGGCGATCAATCTGGCTTGGCTCGCCATGCCCGGCGTGCTGGCGATGGTGTATCTGGCGCCCGCGGCTCACGGAGAGCCGGACTCCGGCGCCTGCTGTCTGTCCGACGGCACATGCGAGGAATGTTCGGAGTTCGTCTGCGATCTCGTCGGCGGCGTCTACGAGGGTGACGGCACCGATTGCGAGACCACGCTCTGCGAGGGGTGGGGCGCCTGCTGCTTCGCGGACTACGGGTGCGAGGATCTGACCGCCTCGGACTGTGACGCCCTGGGCGGGGCGTACCAGGGCGACGGGACCGTCTGCGGGCCCGCCACCTGCCCGTCCCTCGCCGCCTGCTGTTTCGATGACGGCCTCTGCGCGCTGCTGACGGATGCCGAGTGCGCCGCGGCGGGCGGGAGCTTCCTCGGCGCCCAGACCGACTGCTCCACCGTCGATTGCCTCGGCGCCTGCTGCTTCTACAGCGGCTCGTGTCTCGACGCCCTCTCCCGCGAGCAATGCGAATCGCTGAACGGGCTGTTCAAGGGGCACGGCTCGGAATGCGTGACCGTCGACTGCTCCACCGCCGTCCAGCAGCAGACCTATTCCTTCGACCAGCGCAAACGTCCGACGCGCGTCGAGTTCGAGTTCGACCGGTTTGAAGAGACGGGCCGACGCGAGCTTCGCCAGGTCGTCGTGGAGTTCACCGGCGCCGTCTACGCCGGCGTCCGGCTCAAGAACCTGGGAGAGTCCGGGATTCCCACCGGCGTCACCGTCAACGAATACCTGGTTGGCGAGCTCCCGACCCTTGATGATCCCTCTCCCGTGATCGAGGTGGTCGACGAGGTGATCTACTGTGGGGACGAGAACTACCTGCTGCCCCCCGGGCAAAGCTGCGACTACGGCGGCCTGCTGTCCTGGCCCGACGACCCCCCCGCCAGCCTGACCCTCGTGGTCGACGATCCCGCGGAGCTGTCCGAGTTCCTCGGGGAAGGTACGTTCCAAATCGTTCTCGAAGCGGCCGGCAGCTTCACCTACGGAGGCACGGACTTCGAGCTGACCAACGACCCGCACCGTGTCGAGGGGGCGATCAAGCTCACCTATCAGTATGACTGGCTGGGCGCGTGCTGCTATTACGATGGTTCCTGCCAGTTGCTCACGAAGCCCGAATGCGATGCAGATGCGTATAGCTTCGGCGATGATTCGTGGTCCGTCAGTTGGTCCAAGGGCCTCTACTGCGACGAGGTGGTCTGCCCCGTGCTTGGCGCCTGTTGCCTCGAGAGCGGATGCGTTGAAACCACGCTCGAGTCCTGCGAATCAGAGGGTGGCCAGTATCAGGGTGACGGCACCGATTGCGACACCGCCATCTGCCCCGGAATCCCCTGGGGCGCCTGCTGTTTCGAAGACAGCTCCTGCGATGATGGGCTTGTGCAGAGCGAGTGCGATGCCGCCGGCGGGATCTTCATGGGGTTCGGCACCTATTGTGCCTTCGTCGATTGCCCGTGGCTCGAGGAAGGACCGAAACTGCCCTGGTCAGCCGATCTCAGCGGCGACGGCGCCGTGGCCGCCGACGACATGATCCTGCTCTTCGAAGCCTGGGGCGAAGACGGCGGTCCGGCGGACCTGAACGACGACGGCCGGGTCGACGCGGCCGACATGAGCCTGCTCCTGGCGCACTGGGGGCCCTGCCCGCCGCCGCCCGAGGCGGCCGGGATGAGCAGGCGCTAGCCGCGGCCGTCATCCGCCCGGGCGCTTCTCCGGGATCGGCCGGAAGTCCACTTCTCCCTCGGCGCGGTCGACGCCGACGGAGAAGTTGCGCGCCGCGTGGTTGGGCGAATCTGCCTCGTCCCCCCAGGTCGCGTCGTTGCCGCACGAGGCGATCGTCCCCTTGCTCGCCTCCACGTCGTCCGGATTGACCCGCCCGGGCATGTTCTCCCGGATGGGGTGCAGCCGGTGCCGCTTCGGATCGGCGAGACATTGCTCGTAAACGTCCCGCCCGCCGACATCGAGGAAGAGCCCGATCGACGTTGCGTCGGCGAAGTACGTCGTGTAGCCGTCCCAGTTGTCGAAGCGGCTCTTGTCGTATCGCGCCATGCCCGGCCGGGTCGTGGGATGGCCGCGATACGTGTCGCGGCCCTCGATGTCGATCAGCATCGCCACCGAGCGATTGATCGAATAGCCGAGGCCGGGATTCTCGGTTTCGTAGACGTCATCGCCGCCGAGGTTCACGAGGAGGGCGACGGTGAAGTCGTGGCCGAAGGCGATCGAGTTGCTGCTCGTTTCTTCCGCCAGGTGTTTGTCGTCGCCGCCCTCGTCCAGCAGCACGCCGATGCAGAAATGTGCGCCCGTCGCCTGCGACCAGACGACGCCGTGGTATTCATCATCGCCGTCGCCGTCGTAGAGGTAGCCCATGCCGAACCAGTAGCCGGTGCCCTGCGACCAGTTGCCGGAGGTATAGACGTCTTTCCCCTCGATGTCGATGAGGGCGCCGAGTCCGCCGGCCCAGGAGTGGCCGTCGGCCCCGTCGCCGCGACGTCCCATCGCGCACCCCTGCGCGTTGGACACGGAGATGATCCGATCCGAGTGATACGAGTATCGACCGGTGGTCTCGGCGTCGCGGACGACCTCGTACACGTCGTCGCCGGACCGATCGGCGAGGACGCCGACCCCGGATACGCCGCCCAGTCCCTGCCCGTCGGCGAAGAGCCGATACTGATCGTCGCCCGCCGAATCGAGCTGCAGGCCGATGCCGAAATAGGCACACCCCTGTCCTGAGAACTTCGCGAAGTAGGTGTCGTTGCCGGCGAGATCGATGCACGCCCCGAGGCCGAACTGCCCCACCCCCTGGCCGTGCGTGTCGGCGGTGTAGGCATCGTCCCCGCCCGCGTCGAGCAGGACGCCGATCCCGCACAGGCCGGTACCCTGCGCGACCGCATCCCCCACGTACGTGTCGCGCCCGGCCAGATCGAGCAGCAGGCCGATGGGGCGCTGGGCGGTCGAGGCCGCCACGCGTCCCGCATAGCGATCATTGCCGCCCAGGTCGACGACGAGCAGCGCATCGTCCCCGTCGATCTCGTCCGGACCCGTCCCGCGCAGTCTGATCCAGCCCAGCGGCGTCTTCCAGTCGAATCTGAAGGCGCCCGCTTGCGGGGCGATCTCCTGCAGTTCCTTCCGCGCCTGGTCCAGCGCCTCGACGCACTTGAGGCCCGCGTACCAGAGGCTCGACTCGTCCCACGTCCGGGCCACGTCATCGAACGCCGGGCAGTAGTCCAGGGCATCGACCTGTTCGGCGCCGATGTCCAGGCGCCGGGCGACGGCGAGCCGATCGTCCATCTCGACATTGCGCCAGGCGAGGTCGGCCCAGTGATGGGCATCGAGCACGTTCATGATCAGCTTGCCGATGATCGGCCGCACCGCTTCCGGCACCGCCTCGACCGCCTCGGCCAGCTCCTCCTCCACGAGCGGGTACGGCGACTCCTCGCCGAACGTCACGTACCGCGTCGGCCGGCCCGCGTACTCATAGCACTTCAGCACGGCCTCCTTCAGCGGCGTCGGCTCGGCGATCAGGTTGCACGAGTACGACCGGAACTGGCCGTTCTTGCGGATCACACCCAGCCGGGCCACCGCCTGGTAGAGCGATCCGGCCGAGCGACGCGCCGGCTCGGCATCGAGCTTGTCCGGATCGAGTGCCAGGCGGGCCGCATTCGCCATCGTCCGCAGATACGAGACGTTGGCGATCGGCTCGGCGAAGAGGTCATCGAACTGCCGCAGCTTGTAGGGGATGTCGGCCGGGTACCCCGACCAGTACCCCTTCGCCCGCCAGCCCAGGTCCTCCCTTCGCATCCCGACAAGCGCCAGCGTTTCGTCAAGCGCATCGCGCTCATCCGTCGTCGCCGGCTGGGCGCCCGCAGCGCCCGCGACGATGCCGACACAGATCAATCCAGTCAGTGCGTATTTGGCTTGCTTCATGCGGCCCGATGTAGCATCAGCAGCGCGATCGTGCAACCGGCGGGCACGCGCGCGGGTGGCAGGACCGGCCGGCGCAGGGGTCCGGCCTACCACCAGTTGGTCAGGAGGGCCGTCAGGTCGTGCTCATCGACCTTCCCGCTGAGATCCAGGTCGCCCGGGACGCATCATTCGTCGGACTCGCCCCAGACCGCGGGCAGGGCCAGCATCCTCCGCGGCGTCGATCGCCTGCTGGATGGTCGGCTAGTCATCGGGGACTTTGATGATGTCCGCGTGGGCGACGTTTGCGCCCGGCAGCACCAGGGCCGCGGCAAAGACGGCCCTCAGCGTCCAACTCCGCTTTCGCCGGTCGAACATGGTCTTCCTCCCTGTGACAGTCTGTTCAGATCCGACCTACGGACACTCGCCCCACGCGCCAAGCAGCGCCAGCAGATCCGCCGTATCCGTGTCGCCATCGCCGTTCAGATTGTTGAGAGCTAATGATCGCGGCGAATTGCCTGCGTCGTAGCGGGCACTGTCAACGAAGGTCCCGTCGCCATTGTTCAGGAGAATGGAGGCGTCGTCGCTGGCACCATTGGACACAGCAAGGTCCATTGTCACCATCCAGATCGGCCAACGCCACAGAGACTGGCCTATTGCCGACGGTGAAGGTGACGGGGTTCTCGAACAGCGGATGCTCACATCGACCGTACGCCCGATGCGTCTCGAACGAAAGCAGGCACGCCAGCATCAGGGCAGCGTTCGAAGGGGATTGCCAACTTTCGATGCGCAGCATGGGTGTTCTCCGTCTGCTGCGGTCCGCTCAGTCCCTCCATGGCTCCGCGTCTGTGTACTTCCGTCTCTGTCTCAACGTATCCGCCTCCCGCCTCATGGGCAGTCGCCCCACGCCCCCAGCAGCGCCAGCAGATCGGCGGTGTCCGTATCGCCGTCGCCGTCCACATCGCCGTCCGGCGTGCCCCATGCGCCGAGGAGGATGAGCAGATCGACGGTGTTCACCTCGCCGTCCCCGGAGAGATCCTCCGGGCACAGCTCCTCGCACTCGTCGGGGATGCCGTTCCCGTTCACGTCCTCGCTCGTTCCGTTGGCGATGTCGATCCAGTCGCAGATGCCGTTCTCGTTGCAGTCGGGCCCGATCGTGTCGAACACGTGGGCCGAGCCGGACTCGGGTCCGTTGTCTTGATCGCGGAGCGCGCCGACGGCGGCGATGTCACCGTCGACGCCGACGGCGAAGCCGAAGCGATCGCCTTCCTCCCCGTCCGGCGCGATCAGCGTGCTCGACTCGATCCAGCTCCCGCCGTCCGACTCGAACAGATACGCCGATCCGGACTGGTATCCGTACGGCTGATCCCAGCGTGCGCCGACGATGACGGTCTGGCCGTCCGAGCCGACGGAATGGCCGAACTGATCGTCGGGCTGGCCGTCCGACGCGAGCAGCTTGGCTCTTTGCGCCCACTCGGCGTCGACCTGATGGAAGACGTAGGCGGCCCCGGCCTTCTCGCCCAGCTCATGATCGAAGCTGGCGCCGATGACGGCGACGTCGCCGTGCATCGCGGCGGCGATCCCGAACTGCGTCCCCGCGCTGCCCGGCGGTTCGAGCGTGCCTTCCTCCTGCCATGTCGTGCCGTTCCGACGATAGGCGTACGCCGGCCCGCCGAGCTCGTTCCTCGAGATGGTCACGATCGCGACATCGTTGTCCAGCGCGACGGCCTGTCCGAACCAGTCGCCGGCCTCGCCGTCTGAAGCCAGCAGCTTGGCCTCCTGAGTCCATACATCTCCGTCGCGGCGGAAGACGAAGGCGGCCCCGCGATGCTGGTACTCGTCGCTGTTCCAGATCGCGCCCACGATGGCGCGCTGCGCGTCGATGTCGACGGAGAAGCCGAACCGATCGCCATCGGCGGCATCGGCCGGCGCGAGCATGGCCTCCTCGATCCACCCGCCGCGTGTGTGCCGGAAGACCCAGGCCGAGCCGGACTGCACATCGTTCACCGTGTCGCCCCAGGCGCCGGCGATGATCGCGCTCTCGTGAATCGCCACCGAATAGCCGAAGTACTGGGCGGGCTGCGGCTCGGAGGGAATCAGCTTCTGCTCGAAGCCCCACGCCTCGCCGTCGAAGCGATAGACGTAGGCCGCGCCGCTCGTCTCGCCGGTCACGTCAGGCGCGCCGACGACGATGACATCGCCGTCGATGGCGATCCCCGCCCCGAAGTTGTCCTGCTCATCCCCGTCCGGGGCGAGCAGCTTCTCGAGCGCGCACTGGCCGTGGGCGCCGGATGCGAGAATGACGCCCGCGGCGACCGTTGCAGGCCGAAGACAGCGCGAACACCGCAGCCAGATGTCGGCGATCATCACCGTGTCCTCCCTCCCTGATGATGCGATCGCGTCCGAAGAACGTCCGGCGGGCCGGGCGCGCAAAGCCTCGCCGCCGCGTTCCCGGGACACGATCCGAAGCCGGTTTGTCTCCAGTCTACCGTCGCGGGGCGCGCTGTCCAGCACCAAATCGGCGAGCCGGGCCGCCGACGCCGCGCCGCCCGCGTTCACGTCGCCGCCAGACGCTCACCCTGCGCCAGGCACCGGGAAATACGGTTCAACACCGACTCCCGGCCCAGGATGGCCAGCGTGTGGAAGATCGAGGGACTCACCGTCCCGCCGGTGACGGCGATGCGCAGCGGCTGGGCGATCCGGCCCAGGTTCCCCTCCGCGTGCGCCTCCGCCCAGTCGGTCACCGCCTTCTCCAGCGCTTCGACGGACCAGTTCTCCACCTCCGCGAGGACGGGGCTGATCGCCTCCAGCCGGGTCAGCCCGTTGGGATCACCCTTGATCAGAGCCTTGCGCACCGCCTTGCTCGACTCGTAGACGATCGCCTCATCGTCGGCGATGAAGAAAGCGCAGCTCCTGAAAGGATCTTCCAACGTCTTCGACCGTGACTGGTTCGACTCGGCAAAGAGGCGGAAGCGCCCGTCGCCCAGCTTGTCGATGTACTCCGGGTGATATCGTTCGGCGTGCTCGCGCACACGCCGGCAGAACTCATCGACATCCATCACCTGCAACGCATCGAGGTTGAACGCGAGCAGCTTCTCGCGGTCGAACTTCGCCGGCGACTTGATGATGCGATCGAGATCGAACCGCTGAAGGAGGAAGTCGCGATCGAACTTCTCGACGTCCCCCCCCGGCGACCAGCCGAGCAGGGACAGGTAATTGACCATCACCTCGGGCAGATAGCCTGCGCGGCGGAAGTCGTCGATGTTGATCTCCGGCAGATCGACGTGCAGCTCATCGGCGAGTCGTCCGGCGGACTCGAGATCGAGCTGGTGATCCTTCTCCGCTCGCCACCAGCGGAACGTCTCCTCGTCGATCGCCGACGCCGATTCGATCCCGCGCTCGCGCACCACCCGGCGCAGGGCCTTGTCCTTGTCGCGCTTGGACATCTTCGACCCGTCGGGATTGAAGATGAGCGAGATGTGCGCGTAGACCGGCCGGCGGAAGTCCAGGGCGTCCTGGAGCAGCACGTGACGCGCGGTGTTCTTCAGATGCTCCTGCCCGCGGATGACGTGCGTCACGCCCATCAGCTCATCGTCGACGACGACCGCGAAGTGATAGGTCGGATAGCCGTCCGCCTTGCGGATGACGAAGTCGTCCAGTTCCATGATCGGCGTGCGGACCTCCCCGAGAACGGAGTCGTTGACGATGACCTCGTCGAGATCGGGCAGCCTGAAGCGGACGACGTGGGGCCGACCTTCGTCCAGATAGCGCCGGATGGTCGCTTCATCGAGATCGAGGGCGGCGCGGTCGTAGCGGTAGTCGCGATTCTCGGCGCGGGCCCGTTGCCGCGCTGCGTCGAGTTCCTCGGCCGTCTCGAAGGCGCGGTACGCTGCGCCGCGGGCGACGAGCTCATCGATGCAGCGATCGTAGTGCGGCAGGCGCTGGGACTGGTAATACGGGCCGAGTTCCCCCCCGCCGCAGCCGCCGTACTCCGGCCCCTCGTCCCACTCGATCCCCAGCCACTTGAGGTCCTCGAGAAAGGCCATCGAGGCGGCATCGGAGGAGCGCTTCCGGTCGGTGTCCTCGATGCGGAGGACGAACCTCCCGCCCCGGGCGCGGGCGAACGCCCAGCAGAAGAGGGCGGTGCGCGCTCCGCCCACGTGCAGGTGGCCGGAGGGACTGGGGGCGAATCGCGTGCGAATGATCGGCTTCTCGGTCATGGCGGTGCAGGGTACCGCCCGCGGGCGGTCAAGTCGAAGCTCAGCCCGCCTGCGGGACGCGCTCCCGCCGCGAGAAGCGACGCCGGACCCGAGAGGCGGTCATCCGCAGCGGGCTGGAGACGGCGTAGATCGTAAACGCCACCGCGAGGGTCTCCTGGAACCACCAGATGGCGAGGAACAGCGGGATGACCAGGCGGGCCGTGTAGGCAAAGCTGCGACGGCCGCGCACGTAGCGGTTGATGAAGTGCACGTAGGGCAGAGAAGACACCATCGCGACCGCACAGAGCAGCGTCACCAGCGGAATGCCAAACGCCGTCCAGCGGGTGAAGGCGAGCGACACGTCTTCCGGATAGGCCGCAAGCCGATGCTGGTGCAGGACGATGAGGCTGGCGACGGCGCCGGCGGCGCCGGGCGAGGGCAGGCCCCGAAAGACGAGGTGACGCTCCGTCGCCGCCGATGGCGTCTCCACGTTGAAGCGCGCCAAACGCATGGCAGTGCAGCAGATGTAGACCGCCGCCACGCCCCAGAGAATCTTGGCGAACGCATTGTCCGCCTCCGGCCCGACGATGATCGTGTCGCGGTGCGGATCGAGGTAGTAGCTGACCAGCCGCAGCATCATGAACGCCGGAGCCGCTCCGAACGTGAGCAGGTCGGCCAGCGAATCAAGATGGGCGCCGATGTCGCTGTGGGTGCGCGTGAGGCGGGCAAGCGAGCCGTCCACCGCGTCAAGGAACATGCCGAGGAAGATCAACGCTCCGGCCACCGTGAGGCTCGACCACCCCCACGGGCCATCGGCGTCGATGGGCTTGGAGGCGTAGTAGATGGCCGCGAAGCCGGCGATGAGATTGCCCAGCGTCACCAGCGTGGGCATCACCGACAGGGGCGGGATGCGTCGCCGCAAAGGTCGGCGCCGACGCCGGCGCCGCTTCCGCCGCTTCTTCTTCGTCGTCTCTTCGCCTTGAGCGGGCGGCCGCGATGCGTTTTCGTGTTCACTCATCGCGCCGCTCCGGTGGCATCGCCGACCGCCTCGGACCGCAGCTCCGGCGGAAAGAAACGGTCCGGGATGCGGGGCACGAACACGAGCAACCGCCGCGTCGGCGGCGCTGCGTCCGGCCGGAAGAGCAACTCGCCGATGGTCAGCGGAGGCAGGGCGGCGGGCCCGATCGCCTCTCCCTCGGGGACCTCGCCTTCGTCTTCGTCGTCGGCCTGCGGCCCCGCCGTCACGTTCTCGTCGCCGGCCGGCGGGGTCGATCCCTCCGCGCCCGGCTCCCATTCCACGGACGGCGACTCACCGGTGAGGATGTAGGCATACCCCGCTTCCAGCAGGACGTCCAGCGCGACGGCGGGCAGCTCGCGGCCCTCGTACTCCGGACGGGCCGCGGGCCGGTCCAGCCGCGCCGGCCGCGAGCGCTCGTACCGCCCCTGCAGCTCGAGCCGCACGTACGGCCCGTCTTCCATCGGAATCGTCCAGGACCGGATCATCAGCCGGAACCTCCCGCTCTGGAAGCGCCGGACGCGGCCGTCCACGGCCAGGGCGCGCCCCGTCGCCTCGATCGGCCAATCGACGATGCTCCGCCAGTCGCAGACCTGTCCGTGCCACGAATCGACGTTGAGGCTGGTTCCGCCGAGGTCGGCGCGCAACGCCTCCAGTTCGTCGGCGGGGATGCGGAGGAGTCGCAGGCCGTTGCGGGCCAGCCGCCGACATGCTCGATCGTCCAGCCCCTGGCCGGCGGTATGTGCGAGAAGTGCGGAGGCGATCACCGCCGGATCATCGGCCACCCGCCACTGGCGAACCTGAAGCCCGTTCTCGGCTGCGGGCAGGACCCCGTCGATCGATGCCCCCGACTGGCCCGGGGTCGCGGTCGGCCCGCCCTCGGGCGCGCAGGCGGCCGGCACCAGCGAGATCATCAGGCAGAATGCCGTGCAGCGCGCGATCATGACGGTTCACATCACCGGGCCGCGCGGGGCGGCGAAGCGCGGGCGGCCCGTCCGGTTGGCATCGTACCCGCCGGCGGCGCGGGGCATCAACCCGCGCCGCCCCTCCCGCCTTCATCCTCGGCCACCGGCAGCTCGTTGATCCGGTCGATCAGCCGCCTCAGCAGCGAGTAATCGTGGCGGGTGTGGACGAAGCTGAGGCGCGGCAGGTCGAGGTGGTCGTTCTCCCCCTCCAGCGGGCCGGACTGTTCGATCCGACCCTCCTTCACCAGCCGGCCGAACTCGTCGTTCAGGGCCTCGAGATGCGCCTCGCCCAGCGGGTTCCGCAGGCGGAGCGCAAACCGGTCGCCCACGTATCGGCTCGAGTGATACACGCGATAGAAGCGCAGCACGTGCTCGACGGCGTCGTCCGGCGAGGCGGCGATGTAATAGATCCGCGCGTCTTCCGGGTCGATCCAGCCGTTCTGGACGAGGTTCTTCCGCAGGTAGGTGTTCCAGTGGTCCCAGTAGACGCCGCCCTCTCCTTCCAGGAGCACGATGGGCACGATGTTGCTCCGACCCGTCTGCACGAGCACGAGCGATTCGAAGAGCTCGTCCTGCGTGCCGAACCCGCCCGGAAAGACGGCGACCGCGTCGGCGTGGCTCATGAACATCAGCTTGCGGGTGAAGAAGTAGCGGAAGTTGATGAGCTTGGGATCGCCGGCGATGACGGTGTTGGCAGTGGTCTCGAAGGGCAGGCGGATGGAGAGACCGAAGCTCTTCTCGCGCTTGGGCCCTTCGTGGCCGGCCTTCATGATGCCGTCGCCCGCCCCGGTGATGCTCATCCAGCCGTGTTCGGCCATCGCGGTGCCGAGTTCGCGGGCGGCGTGATAGTCCGGATGATCTTCCGGCGTCCGTGCCGAGCCGAAGATGGTGACCTTCCGCGCCCCGTCGTAGCGGTTGAAGACGCGGTAGGCGTAGCGCATCTCCTTGAGGGCGCTGTTGATGAGCTTGATCTGGCCGGTGTCGTGCCCGTCGGGGATGAGCTTGAGGCAGGTCCGGATGAGATCGCCGATGAGTCGGCCCTCGAAGGTCTCCGGATCGCCGCCCACGGAGCGGACGAGCTCCGTGATCGCGGTGAGCGTTTTCTCGTCCTTGACACCCATCTGAGCACTCGCGAGAGGACGATCGATCTTTGGCGGGCGCGCGGCGATTCGCAAGCGCGGCGGCGAAGGAGATCGTCGGCTCGCCGCGGCGGCGGCATGAGCCCCCGGCCGGACTCACCGCCGAAGCCGGTCCGGCCGGATCGGCACCGAACAAAGCCCGATCGGGGGCCCGGGACCGACCGCCACGAGAAAAAGAACCGACGACGGCGCGACATCCGCCCGTCCGCGTCGTTCTGACCGTTGAGATGCCTCGCAACCCGAGGCCCGACACGTCCAGCAAAAAGGAGAGCGTCCGATGATCCGTTCACGCGTTTTCTTCTCTCTCGTGCTTCTTGCGATGTCGCTCTGCGGTCCCGCCGGCGCCCGAGGCGAACCGAACGACGCCGATCCCCGGCCGATCGACCTGGCGTTTCCCGGCGGGAGCGTCGCCGAGTACGTCGAGGCCCTGCGCGGAGAGGCGGAGTATCTGAACATCATCGTCATGCCCGAGGTGGCCCAGGTCCGGATGGAGGCCGTGGAGCTGAGGCAGGTCGATCCCACCGCGGCGGTGAGCCTGTTGCACGGGCTCCAGCAGGAAGGCGCGGGGGGGATGGTCCAGCTCGCCGTTGATCGCGTGTCCGGTGAGCTCTTCAGGTCCACCGTGTACACCGTGTCCGCCATCCCGAAGGGTACGCGCCGCCGGCAAGCCACGGACTCGGAGGTCTGGTCCCTGGCGGAGATCCTGCAGGCCGACGTGTCCGCGGAGGATGTCCTCACCGCGGTGGAGACGGCCCTTGACATGTTCGAGCAAACGTACGAGCCGACCGAGGTGCGCTTCCACAGGGAGACCGGCCTGCTCATCGCCTACGCACGTCCCGACCAGATCGAGGCGGTGGATGATGTGGTCAGCGCCCTCACCGTCGCCCTGCGGTCCCGAGCGCCGGCCGACCGGGGCCCGAAGATCGCCGAACTCGAGACGCAGCTCGCCGCGGCGCGCGGGGAAGTCGAGGCGCTCCGCCACGAACTGGTCGAATCCGAAACACGCATGAAGCTGTACATGATGGAGATCGAATCCCTGCGCAAGGAGCGGAAGGAGATGGGCGAGGAGATGCGGCAGGCTCTCGCCGAGCGCGACTCGGTCATCAACTCCCTGGAGCTGAAGCTGAAGCTGCTGCAACTGGAACAGCAGGAGTCCGCCGGCGACGATCGGTAGACTGCGCACGAGGCCGCCACGCGGCCTTCCGCGAGATACGATGTGGATGACTCGATTCGCCAGCTTACCGGTGCGATCGCCTCGGGCGACACCGAGGCGTTCGCACGTTTCTATCGCCGGTGGGTCGATCGGATGTACGGGGAGGCGCACCGCGCGACCGGGCGCGATGAGAGCTTCTGTCTCGATGTGGTCCACGATGCCATGCTGCGCGTGATGAAGTCGATCAGGCCGATGGACAACGAAGCCGCCCTGTGGGGCTGGCTGCGCGTCGTCGTTCGCTCCTGCGCGTTCGATCGCCTGCGCCGGGAGGCGCGGCGGCGGAAGCGCGAGCAGGCGGACGCGGCGGGCTTCCCGTCCGAGCCGCGCGATGATCTTGCCGAACGGCTGGCCTGGCTGCGCGCCGAACTGGCCCGACTCGATGAGCGCGAAACGGCCTTGCTGACCATGCGCCATCGCTTCGGCTGGACGCTGCGCCGGATCGCCCTCGCGGCGGGCCTGGAGCCGGGCGCGGTGGACGGCCGGCTGCGGCGGACGCTGAACACGCTTCGCCGACGCGCCGAGGAGGCCTTCGATGAATGAGCGATCTCAACAACAGCCCGCGCCGATCGACGATGCGCAGCGTGAGGCCATGCTCGGCGATCTCGTCGCGCGGATGAAGCGCATGCATCGGGCGCGCCGCCTGCGCGGGACCGCGGCGGCCGCGGCGTGCCTGCTCCTGATGATCGTGGTTCTGGGCCTGCCTGCGGTGGCCATCCGCCGGACCGAGCCCGTGCGGCCGCTCGTCTCGCAACCGCCGCCGCCACCCGCGGCCGCCGGCCTTCGCATCGTGCGGACGGACCCGGCCGTGCTCGATCGGTACACGGGCGCATCGAGTACAAACGCCGTCATCATTGACGATGAAACGCTGCTGCGGGAGCTGGCGCGCATCGATCGGCCCGCGGGCCTGATCCGCATGGGCGATCGTGTCTGGCTGACGGCGGACGTGGTGGGCGCGGATCGCGACGATCGCCGGCCGCCGAAGCCGCCGTCCTCGTGAGCGCACATCCGCTGAGCTGGGTCACTTCTTCCCCCGCGCCCGGATCGCGGCCGAATCGAGCTGGTGACGCGGCGTGAACAGGCGCCGATAGGCGAGGAGGACGATGATGATGCAGCCCGTCGACGTGGCGCCGGCGATCATGAACATCACCACGACCTGGTATTTGACCGCCTCCAGCGGGTCGGCGCCGGCGAGGATCTGGCCCGTCATCATCCCGGGCAGGGCGACGATCCCCACCACCATCATCGAGTTGATGGTGGGGATCATCCCGCGCCGGACGGCATCGGCCAGCGCATCCCGCGCCGCCTCCCACCGCGTCGCGCCCAGCGCCAGGTGGAGCTCGACCTCGTCGCGACGCTCGACGAGCTGTTCCAGAAGCGTGTCCAGCGACAGCGAAATCCCGGTCAGGCCGTTGCCCAGAACCATGCCGAGCAAAGGGATGAGATACTGCGGCTCGTACCACGGTTGCGCGCCGACGATCACGCCCGTGACGATGACCGTCGTGATGAAGCCGCTCATGGCCAGCGTGCCCACGGCGCGGAGGAGGACGCCGGGGAATGTCCGGCTGGAGCGATGCACCGCCGCGTGACCCGCCGCGAGAATCATCAGCAACACGACCGGGAGAATCGCCCAGAGCGTGTCGATGTCGAAGACCCACTTCAGCACGTAGCCGATCATGAGAAGCTGCACGACGGTGCGCACCGCCGCCAACAGCAGTCGCTTCTCCAGTCCCAGGCGCAGCAGGACGCTGACGACGCCGGCGACGAGGACCAGACCGCCGGCGATGGCGAGGTCGATCGCCGAGAGCTCAATCGCGCCGACGGTCTGTGCTTCAGCCATCATCGCCTCCCCGCATCCGGGGGCCGGCCTCCGGAAGGTGCTCGCGCAGATCGAGTGATCGATCGCACAGACGGCGGGCCTGCTCGCGATCGTGGGTGACGAGAAGCGCCGCCCGGCCGTTGCGATGTCCCTCGCGGCGCAGCAGATTCTCGACCGCCGAGCGGGCGTCCTCATCCAGCGCGCTCGTCGGCTCGTCCAGGAGCAGGACCGCCGGCTCGATGAGCAGGGCGCGCACGACGCTCACCCGCTGCTGCTGGCCGATGGAGAGCGTCCGGGCCTCCTGCGCGAGATGTTCTTCGCCGAGCCCGAAGTCCTTCAGAAGCGCGACCGCACGATCGCGGTCAAACTCCCGCGCGACGTGCCGATACCGAAACGGCCTGCGCAGGTTTTCCTCGACGGTCGCATTCAGCATCACCGGCCGCTGATGAACGAAGGTCACGTGCCGTCGGAATGCGGGCCAGCCCGTGTGTTCCGGGGGTTGCTCGCGGAAGCGCACCTCGCCCGCATCCGGGTCATCGAGACCGGCGATCGCGCGAAGGAGCGAGGTCTTGCCGCAGCCCGAGGGGCCGGTGAGGGCGAGCATTTCGCCCGCGTGGAGCTTCAGCGTGATCCCTTCCAGCAGGCGCGTTCCGCCGGCGCTCACCGCCAGGTCGATCGTGCTGAGAAGCGTTTCCGACATGGACGATCAGCCTGTCTCCTGCTGTCTGCCGGTCTCATCCGGGGAAGATCGTCTCGAGCTTCCGCGCGCGGAACCGGAAGATGCGGCGCAGATCGCCGGCCACGAAGACGCGGTTGACCATCGCGCCGCCGGGCACGTCGTAGCGTACGCGATCCTTCACCAGCGTGCCGTCTCCGTCTTCCTCGAAGATGTGTTCGTGAATCCAGAACCGATAGGGCCCGCGGCGCTGCTCGTCGGTGAAGCGTTCCGGGGGCGCCCAGGCGGTGATCTCGCTCCGCCAGCGCAGGGGCAGCCCCCGGAGCGTCAGGCGGTAGTCGATGAGCGCCCCCTCTTCCATCCGTATGGGAAGCGGCGTGACAATCCTGAAGCGCAGATGAGGAGGCGTGATGGTCTCGAGGTTGCCCGCCTCGGCGAAGAAGGGGAAGACTTCGTCGCGCGGGGCGGGCAGGCGCTGCTCGCATTCGAGCAGATATCCTCGCTCCTGCCTGCGGATGGTGACCGCCATCAGTCCGTTGCCGAAGGGTCGACCGGCTCGTCCGCTTCGCCGAGTCGGTCGAGGATGATGGGGATGGCCGGGGCGGGTGTCGTGCTGGCGCCGAGGTTGACGATGAGACCCACGTGATTGGCCTGGACGATCGTGAAGTCCTCGACGCCGGCGAGGCGGGCCGAGTCGATGGTCACGCACCCGTCGCCGAGCCCGCGCACCGCCCCGGCGAGGAGGCCGTCGGATTCGTCCTCCGCCCGCTCCAGCCAGTCGCGGAGCCAGGACGGCGCGCCGGCGGCCGCCGCGGTTTCGCGCAGCTCACGGCCCATCTCCCGCACCTGCTCTTCCGTCACCGGGCTGATGCGGCCGGCGACGATGGTGTATTCGGTGTGGGTCGCCCGCGGGCGCTGGTTGAG
>JAXHTH010000334.1:0-7451 GCA_034211115.1 Planctomycetota bacterium
CTCGGGCTGGCGGTGTCGACGGCGGCGTCGCTGGCCCTGCTGCTGATGCGTCGCCGCCGCCTGCCGGTTCTCATCATCTGGATCCTCGCGGGGGCGGCGGCGGCGTGGTTCTTCGCGGATCGCGTTCCGATAATCGCCCGCGCGGTGATGCGCCACGCATTCTGAGAGGAGACGGGATTCAATCGCAGGCGGCAAGTGGACGATCCTTCTGCCGTGAGCGACTGGCTGTCCCGACTCAGGAATGCATTGCAGGGCCGGCCGGACGGCGCGGTCGACGTGCGCAAGACCCTGCTGGCGGCGCAGCGATCCCGCGCGCGGATCGAGCTGGAGCCGCTGCGGCCGACGGCCACGCTCGATCTCGTCCTCGCCACCACCATCGAACAGGTCCACCGCGATGCGTTCGTCATCAGCCAGCCCGTGATGGGCGGCACGGTGCGGCCGCTGGCGCGATACGAGCCCTATCATCTCAGCTTCACCGGCCCGGACGGCCGCACGACGGGCCAGACGCACGCCCTGGGGCGGACGCGTGTCCGCGCCGGGGGCGGGGGAATGATCTACGGCTACCGGCTCGCCCTGCCCGAGGCGCTGTACGTGATCGATCCGAGGCGCGAGCTGCGGATGCTGCTGGAGGAAGATCTCGTCGTGGAGGCGGAGCTGCAGGTGCTCGAGCGGCGGGTGCCGGTCCAGGCGCTGGTGCAGGACCTTTCCCCCAGCGGGGCGTGCCTGCGCTGCCGCCACGCGGAGGCGCCGGTCCGAAAAGGCGGACAGGCCCAGTTGCGACTGAAGCTGCCCGAGCCGATCGGCGAGCTCATCGAGACGGTGAACGTGGTCAGCGTCGAACGCGAAGCCGATGCGCCCGGATGCGCGGTGCGTGTTCTCTTCGAGAAGAAGAACCAGGCGATCGCCGCTGCGTTGCGCGACACTTCGCGCCTGGCGCGCTCCGAGCGACGGAGTGCGTAAGGCAGGCATCATGGCCTCGTGGGATCATGGGATCAAGGGACGCGAGATCGACGGGGAATGACCGTCAGCCGCCTGCGTCTTCGCGCCGACCCGTCTCATGAAACCGCGCCCGGCGCCGGGCGTAGTCTTCGGGGCTGAGGGAGAGATCGATCGCCTCTCCCGCCGCCCAGCGGCGATGCAGCTCCTCGAGAAAGGGCACGCACCACTGGCAGCCCGTCCCCGCCCCGAGACATTCGCTGAGCCGCGACGGAACGGACGGCCGCTCGCGCTTCATGAACGTCGTGAGCTTGCGCAGGCTCACGTGAAAGCACAGGCAGACGTGATCATCGGCGTCCATCGCGCTGATTCTATTCGGCAACCTCGGACTGCGCCGCGCGCTGTTCGATGAGCTCGCGCGCGGCGGACATGTCCAGGCCGTGGGCGCGGACGAGCCGGCCGGTGCGTTCATCGGGCGACGTGTCGGCCGGCAGTTGGAGCGCTTCGAGGATGTCCGCCACGCTCAGGCCGGTCTGCGCGGCGATCTCCGCCAGGGTCATGGAGCCGCGGATCGCCGAGGCCCCGCGCTCGTGGTCTTCATCCCCGGCCGCGGCCGCGCCGCCGCGGCCGGCGCCGGGGGATTCGAGCCGCGCCGGTTCGTGTTCCTGTTCGTGCTCGCGCGCCTTCTCTGCCGACGTGATGACGTTCGCATTTGCCACGAGCAGCAGCGCGGTGAACGCACCGGCGAGCGCGGCGAGGAACACGATGCCGTAGGCATTGTCAAGCCGACTGCGCACGCGGCCGCGCGCGGTCGACGGGCCGTGCAGAAGACGGCGGATGGTGCCGCAGACCCACGACCAGTGCAGCGCCACGTGCAGGATGAGCAGCACGCCGAGGGCGACGGAGGCCCAGAAATGCACATCGCCCCATTCGTGCCGGCCCAGCCCCCAGAGGATGAGCCCGCGCGACCCGCTGCCCGGCGGGAGCGTGAAATACATGATCAACCCCGTGCCGATCATCGTGAGAATCGTCAGCAGGGTGAGGAGGTCGACGATGAAGTTGAGGGTGTTCTTGCGAAGAGGCATCATGGCATCAAGGGATCATGGGATCGAGGAAAGAAAGGGACCAAGGGGCTGAGGGAGTGCAGGTTACATGTTCACATTTTCACATTCTCACATTCGCACAGGGGCTTTTCTGTTGCGTTCATCCCACGATGTCATCGTGCCTCTCTTCCCTTGATGCCATGATCCCATGATGCCTTGATGCCTTCTTCCTCAAGCCGGGGTGCCATGCTTCATCCGCGGAGCGGTGAAGCATGCGCCCTGCAACTCACGAACGAGCATGCTCCGCCCTGGCGGGACGAAGCATGGCGCCCGCCGGGTATAACATGTTCGCATTTCCACATTGTCACATTCGCACAGGGTCTTTTCTGGTTCCTTCGTCCCGCGATGCCATCGTGCCTCTCTTCCCTTGATGCCATGATCCCATGATGCCTTGATGCCTTCATTCCTCAGTCCGTGGTGAGGCCCAGTTCGCGGATGGCGTTCTCGCGGATCTTGAACTTCTGGATCTTGCCGGTCACGGTCATGGGGAACTCGTCGACGACCATCCAGTAGCGGGGGATCTTGAAGTGTGCGATGCGGCCCTTGCACATCTCCCGGAACTCGTCTTCGGTGGGCGCGGTGACGCCTTCCTTGAGCTTGACGCAGGCGAGCAGCTCCTCGCCGTACTTGGCGTCGGGGACGCCGACCACGGCCGCGTCGTAGATGATGTCGAGGGTATGGAGGAACTCCTCGATCTCGCGGGGGTAGAGGTTTTCTCCGCCGCGGATGACCATCTCCTTGATGCGGCCGGTGATCCTGACGTAGCCGTCCTCGTCCATGACGCCGACGTCGCCGGAGTGGAGCCAGCCCTGCTCGTCGATGGTCTCGGCCGTCGCCTCGGGCATGTTGTCGTAGCGTGACATGAGGTGATAGCCGCGGAAGCAGATCTCGCCCGGCTCGCCGCGGGGAAGGGTGGCGCCGGTGACGGCGTCGATGATCTTGAGCTCCTGGTGGGGCATGACGCGCCCGACGGTGCCCACGCGGCGCTCCAGCGAATCGTCGGGCCGGGTCATGGTCGCGATGGGCGAGACCTCCGTCTGGCCGTACCCGATGAGGATGTCGGTCATGTTCATGCGATCGATGACCTGCTTCATGACCTCGACGGGGCAGGGCGCGCCGGCCATGATGCCGGTGCGGAGGTTGGAGAGATCGAAGCTGTTGAAGTTGGGATGATCGAGCTCGGCGATGAACATGGTGGGCACGCCGTGCAGGGCGGTGCACTTCTCCTGCGAGACCGCCTTGAGCGTCGCCTCGGCGTCGAAGGCGGGCGAGGGGATGACCACCGTCGCCCCCGCCGTCATCGCCGCGAGATTCGACAGCACCATGCCGAAGCAGTGATAGAACGGCACGGGGACGCAGAGCCGGTCCTGGTTCGTGAGCTTCATGATCCGCGCGACGAAGTAGGCGTTGTTGAGGATGTTGTTGTGGGTGAGGGTGACGCCCTTGGGGAAGCCGGTGGTGCCCGAGGTGTACTGGATGTTGATGTCGTCGTCGATCTCCAGCCGCCTGCGCCGGTCGGAGAGCACCTTGTCGGGCAGCTCGTCGCCGAGTTCGACGAACGTGCGGCGGGTGAACATGCCCGGGTATTCCTTGGAGCCGATGAACACGACGCTCTTGAGATGGGGGAAGCGCCAGGAATCGATGTAGCCCGGCTCGCATTCCTTCGCCTCGGGGCAGGCCTGGTAGAAGAGCTCGACGTAGTTGGTCGACTTGAACGTCTCGATGAGCATGAGCACCTTCGCCCGCGACTCGCGGAGGACGTACTCCAGCTCGTGGAGGCGGTAGGCGGGGTTGACGTTGACGAGGATGGCCCCGATCTTCGCGGTGGCGTACTGGCAGGTGATCCACTCGTAGTTGTTGGTGGACCAGATGGCGACGCGATCGCCCTTCTGGATCCCGAGCTTGAGCAGGGCCTTGGCCGCGCGGTTCACCACCTGATTGAACTCCGCGTAGGTGAAGCGGTGCTCGCGCACGAGGCTCACGACGGCCTCGGTGTCCGGGTACAGTTCGGCGATGCGATCCAGGCACTGGCCGATGGTCATGCCCAGCAGGGGCGTGTCGGATCCGCAACTGTCGTAGCTGAGGGTGGTGTTGTGAAGGAAGGAATCGCCGGCCGGCGGCGCGGCCGGGGGCGGGGCGGGCTTGGTTTGCGTAGTCATCGAACTCTCACGAGAACAAGGATGGAACGGAAAAGACCGGATCGTCAGGAGACGCGCTCGGGCACCGTCTCCTCCCGGAGGTTGAGCTTGCGCACGGCCATCTCGCGGATCTTGAACTTCTGCACCTTGCCGGTGACGGTCATGGGAAACTCGTCGACGACCAGCCAGTATCGCGGGATCTTGTAATGCGCGATGCGGCCCTTGCAGAGGGCGCGGAACTCGTCTTCACTCGGCGGGTTGACGCCCTCCTGAAGCTTGACGCAGGCGAGCAGCTCCTCGCCGTACTTCTCGTCGGGCACGCCGACCACGGCGGCGTCGTAGATGATGTCCAGCGTGTGGAGGAACTCCTCGATCTCGCGGGGATAGACGTTCTCCCCGCCGCGAATGACCATCTCCTTGAGGCGCCCGGTGATGCGGACGTAGCCGTGCTCGTCCATGGTGCCCAGGTCGCCGGAGTGGAGCCAGCCCTGCTCATCGACGGTCTCCGCGGTCGCCTCGGGGTGGTTGTCGTAGCCGGCCATGACGTTGTAGCCGCGGAAGCAGATCTCGCCCTGCACGCCGCGCGGAACGGTCTTTCCCGTGGCGGGGTCGACGATCTTCAGCTCCTGGTGCCACACGACCTTGCCCACCGAATCGACACGGCGCTCCACCGGATCGTCGGGGGCGGTCATGCACGTGAGCGGCGAGGCCTCGGTCTGCCCGTACGCCGTCACGATCTCCGGCATGTGCATGATCGTGGTGACTTTTTTCATCAGCTCGATGGGACAGGGGGCGGCGCCGGTGATCCCCGTGCGGAGCGTGGTCACATCGTAGTTGCCGAACTCGGGGTGTTCGAGCATCGCGATGAACATGGTGGGCACCGCGTGCAGCGCGGTGCAGCGCTCGTTCTGCACGGTCTGGAGGGTGAGCAGCGGGTCGAAGGAGGGGGCGGGGATGATCACCGTCGCCCCGTGCGTCATCGCCGCCAGATTCCCCACCACCATCCCGAAGCAGTGGTAGAACGGCACAGGCACGCACAGCCGGTCCCGGTCGGTGAACTGCATGTATTCGCCGATCACGAAACCGTTGTTGAGGATGTTGTTATGCGTGAGGGTGACGCCCTTGGGAAAGCCGGTGGTGCCGGAGGTGTACTGGATGTTGATGTGATCGTCGATGTCCAGCTCATCTTCGCGGTTGCCGAGCGCCTCGTCGGCCACGTCGTCGCCGCGCTTCATGAACTCATCGAAGGTGATCATCCCCGGGTGGGATTCGTCGCCGATGAAGATCAGGCACTTCAGGTGGGGGAAGCGCGGGGAGTCGATGTCTCCGAACGCCGCCTCCCGCGCGGCCGGGCAGGCCTCGTAGAACATCTCGACGTAGTTGGACGTCTTGAACGAACCGATGAGAAGGAGGGCCTTCGACCGCGATTCGCGCAGGACGTATTCGAGCTCGTGGACGCGATAGGCGGGGTTGATGTTGACGAGGATGGCGCCGATCTTCGCCGTCGCGTACTGGGTGACGACCCATTCGTAGTTGTTGGTGGACCAGATGGCCACGCGATCGCCGCGCTGGATGCCGAGGCTGAGAAAGGCCCTGGCCGCGCGGTTGACGATCTCGCGGAAGGCCCGGTAGGTGAACCGGGCGTCCTGGAAGACGCTGACGACGGCCTCGTGATCGGGAAAGGTCTCGGTGATGCGGTCCAGGCACTGGCCGATCGTCTCCCCCAGGAGGGGGGCGGAGGCGGGCTGGTGGGCGTAGCTCAATCGAGGTGGTGTCATCCGTCCTGATCCCTTCACTTCAGGGGCGGCGCGCGGGTTCCCGCCCCGCTCCGGCCGGCGGTCGTGGCCGCGGCGCCGATCCCCGCACCCGGCGGCTCGAGGGCGGCCTCGACCGGCCTTCCCGGCCGGGGCCAATGATAGCGCCGACGGGCCGTCAATGGCGATTGGGCCATCCGAATATGTGTCCGAAACCCGGCCTCGGCCCGGCCCGAAAAGCCGGCGCGGTCGGGCAGGCGACGCCGCCGGCCCCCGCTCCCCGAACGCGGTGGTCGTTGACGGCCGAAGAGCCCCCCCATAGCATCGTCGATCTCTTTATCCTCAGGAACCTCCCGTGCGCACGGCCATCATCAGCGACATCCACGCCAACCTCGAAGCGCTGCAGACGGTGCTGGGGCACATCGAGGATCAGTCGGTGGATCGCATCATCTGCCTGGGCGACGTGCTGGGCTACGGCCCGGATCCCGTGGCGTGCGTCGATCTCGTCGCCGATCGCTGCGAGTGGGCCCTGATGGGCAATCACGACTTCGGCGTGCTCTACGAGCCGACGAACTTCAATCTCGCCGCCGAACAGGCCGCCTACTGGACGCGGCAGTGCTTCGAGGCCGAGTCGGACACCGACAAGGCCTCCGCCCGCTGGGAGTTTCTCGGCCGGCTGCGCGTGCGGGTCGGCTTCTTTGGTTTTCTCTGCGTGCACGGCACGCCGCGCCGACCGATCAACGAATACCTGTTCCCCGAAGACGCGCTGAACTCGCCGGTGAAGATGCAGCAGATCTTCGAGCGGGTCGAGAGCCGCTGTCTCGTCGGTCACACGCACGTCCCCGGCGTGTTCACCGACGAGCCGGATTTCTATCCCCCCGACGACCTGGACGGCGTGTACAAGTTCAACGACAACGAGAAGGCGATCATCAACCCGGGCTCGGTCGGGCAGCCGCGGGACCTTGATCCGCGGGCGAGTTACGCCATCTACGATGACGAGCAGGGCCACATCGAGTTCTTCCGGCTGCCCTACGATGTCGAGACCGTCGTCGAGAAGATCAAGGCCGTCCCCGAGCTGAGCGACTGGCTGGGCGAGCGGCTGCGGGAAGGCCGGTAGGTCCCGGCCCCGGCCGGTGCGCCGCCGACCACGTCCCGGCCCAGATCTCATCGCACCCCATGACCCCACGCGCGCGACGCATCCTGATCCCCCTGCTGGTGAGTCTCGGCGCCCTGGGGATCGTGGCCATCATGGTCCTCACGCCCAACCGGGCCGCCACGCCCCCCATCCCGCCGGCGGAATCGACCGACGCGCCGGACCAGGCGGCGAACCGCGCCGCGGAGGAAGATCGATCGCGTGGACGCCGAGGTCCACGAGCGACCCGCCACCGGCTGCCTCGCTTCGCGTGAACCACGATCCCCGGCCGGGAACGCCGCGACGCCGAACGTAGTTCGCCTCGATATGCGTCACCTCGCCGAAGCGACCCTCGCGCTGGTAGCCTTTGAGCACCTCGACACTTGGT
>JAXHTH010000335.1:0-3988 GCA_034211115.1 Planctomycetota bacterium
TCACGCTCGAGACGGGCGATGGCGCCCTTGAACCACGGCCGGTCGCGCGGGTCGTAGTCCAGCTCTCGCCACGACTCGACGGGCTTGGGCTCCTCGTCCGTCCACTCGTGCCAGTACGTGCGGTCGCCCCATTCATCGCGTTTCGTCTGCCGGCTGGACCAGCCCCCGGGCGTGCGGAGGAGCATGTACTCGTGGCCGCGCTCGTCGGCGATCATCACCGACGACACCTGCGGGTAGCGGGCCATCAGGGGCAGGAACAGCCCGCGGATGCGCCGGGGGTCGTCCGTGTCCAGCAGGCCGGCGCGGCTCCAGGACTCGACGATCCCCAGCCCCGCGGCGACGGGGTTGAAGAACCGCTCCAGCTCGCCCTCGCTGCGATCCAGCGTCTGCGTGATGAGCGCCCGGGAGATCGATTCGGCGGCGTGGCGGGCGACGAGGACCGTCATCCCCATGATCGCGGCGGTGAGCAGCACGATCATGAGCAGCAGGCTCCACAGCAGGCTGCGTCGAATGGAGACCGGTCGTTTCATCCTCGCGCTCTCTATCGGCAGATACGGGCCTCATGCTACCCCAAACGGGCGGCGATGGCCGCGGCTGGCCCGTCGCCGCCGGGGGAGATTACAATGCCCCGCCATGCCTTCGGACGGCCCCCAGCATGATCTTCACGCCCAGGTGCTCATCGTGGACGACGAGCCGGACCACGCCGAGGTCATGGCCGACGCCCTCCGCAAGCCCGGCCACGTCTGCACCATCGTCACCTCCCTCGCCGCCGCGGAAGACGAGCTGACGCACGGCAACTTCGACGTCATCGTCACCGATCTCGTCATGGAGAGCGAGACCGCCGGCCTCGAGGTGCTCCGCCTCGCAAAAGAGCACCAGCCGGAAGCGGAGACGATCATGGTCACCGCGCACGGGGAGGTGCCCACCGCGAAGGCGGCCATCCAGGGCGGGGCCTGGGACTTCATCGAGAAACCCCTCGATCTGGACTTCTTCCGCAATCGCGTCAACGGCGCGGCCGAGAAGGTCCTCCTCCGCCATTACGCGGACGGGCTGAAGGACCAGCGCGACGCCGCGTTCGGATTCGAGGGGATCATCGGCGAGTCGCCGGCGATCCGGCAGATCATCTCGACCATCAAGCAGGTGGCGCCGAGCAATATCCCGGTGCTCATCACGGGCGAATCGGGGACGGGCAAGGAGCTCATCGCCGCCGCCCTGCACAGGCACTCACGCCGCGCGGGCAAGCGCTACGTCACCTTCAACGCCGCGGGGCAGAGCGAGACGCTCATCGAGGACCAGCTCTTCGGCCACGTCCGCGGGGCGTTCACCGGCGCCGAGCGCGATCGCGAGGGTGTGTTCGAGTACGCCGACGGCGGGTCGCTGTTCCTCGATGAGATCGGCGACATGCCGCTGACGATGCAGGCCAAGCTGCTTCGGGTGCTCGAGACGGGCGAGATCGTCCGCCTCGGGGCCAACGAGCCGCACCGGACCGATGTGCGCTTCATCTGCGCGACGAATCATGATATCCGCAGACTCGTGTCCGACGGCGCCTTCCGCGAGGATCTGTACTTCCGGATCAAGGGCGCGCAGCTCGACGTCCCGCCGCTGCGCCAGCGGCGCGAGGACATTCCGAGGCTGGTGAATCACTTCTTGGGTCAGTTCGCCGCGGAACTGAACCGGCCGATGCCGTCCATGTCAGAGCCGGCGATGATGCGCCTCGTCGCCTACGACTGGCCGGGCAACGTGCGCGAGCTGCGCAACGTTGTGCAGCGCATCGTCGTCATGTGCGATTCGGAGACGATCGACATCCCGCACATCCCCGATGACATTCGCGTCGAGGAGGGGGCGGACACGACCGGGCTCGGCTCGCTCGCCGGCGTGGGGCTGGACAAGCTCGAGAAGGAAGCCATCCGCCAGACGCTGGCCATGGCCGGCGGCAACCGCGAGCAGGCCGCGAAGATGCTGGGTATCGGCGAACGCACGCTGTATCGCAAGCTCAAGGAATACGGGCTCAAGTAGGTTTGCTCCCCCGTCGCGCGAAACGATAACTTTAGCGCTGAGACAGCCTTTATGACCGAGCCGGAACAGACAGGTCAGTCACCCGCCGATGAATCGGCGTCCGGGATCGATCCCGCCCTGCTCAAGAAGGCGATGAAAGCCTTCCGCAAGAAGTTGAAGCTGAGCCGGCTCGATGAGGAATCCAGGCTCGGCCGCAGCCCGCTCACCGGTGGCAGGAAGTCGTCCATCGTCGCCATCACCGCCCCCTACGGCTACCCGCAGGAAGTTTGGGACGAGCTGGTCAGACAGGGCAAGCTCAAAGACACCGGCCGCGGGTTCTACGAGCTCGTGGAGTAGATGGTGAAAGCGGCACGGCCGTCCCGGCCGTGCGGAGGTGGCACGACGCTCCGCGTCGTGCGACGTCAAAGCCGAAGGGGATGCCGGAGAGACCACGCGGTTTGCGCTCCACGGACGGGCGGGACGCCCGTCCCACCGGCGGGCCCGACCCACCTTCATCGCTTATCCGACCGCGTCTCCGCCGTGCCCTCCGCCGCCGTCACGCGATGATGCGTGATGACGAGGCGGAGGATCTCGTAGGGGACCTCGCCTTCCAGGTGATCGTAGATCGGCTTGAGGCGGCCTTCGGAGGCGACGGCCGTCGCGGCTTCGATGATGCGCTGGTAGAGCTCCGGGGCCACCCAGGCGTCGATGCGCTGCGGCCGTTCCTTCTGAATGTACTCGGCGAGGTAGCCGTAGATCGTGCTCGCCGCGCGGCCGGTTTCCCGCGCGACCTCCTCCACCGGTTTGCCTTCGGCGAACATCCTCATCGCACGGTCCTTCACCGTGTTCGGCCGGCTGCGCTTCGGCCGCGTCGGGCGGATCGAGCCGGCAACATCCATCGCGAGATCGCGCTGGCGGCAATGCTCGGTGATGATCTTCACCAGCCGCTCGCCGAGGTCGGCGAGCTTCTTCTCGCCGATGCCGCGCACACGGCCGATCCTCGCCAGCGATGACGGGCGTATGCGGGCGAGCTCGCGCAGCGTCGCATCGCCGAGGATGACGTAGGCGGGTACGCCGCGATCGCGCGCAATCTGCCGGCGCAGGTCGCGCAGCCGCTCGAAGAGCGCTTCATCCACGCCCTCCCAGGCATCCTCGGCCAGCGCCGCCTTCCGCACCGGCCCCAGCTTCGGCTCGACCAGATGCACCGCCCGCTCGCCGCGCAGGACGGGCATCGAATCTTCGCTCAGTTGCACGACCGGCCGATCGCCGCCCGTGCGCATCAGCAGGCCCTGGTCGACAAGCTGATAGACGAGATTGGTCAGCGGTTTCTCGGGCATATCATCGAGGATGCCGTAGGTGCTCAGCTCATTATGTCGGCGCTGCCTGACCTGCTCGGTGTCGGCGCCGCGGAGGACATCGACGATGTATTTCACGCCGAAGCGCTGCCCGGTGCGGTAGACGCCGGAGAGGATCTTCTGCGCGATGGTGGTCGAATCGTCCATCGATTCGACCTCATCGAGGCAGACATCGCACGCCCCGCAGTTGGGGGCCTCATACGCCTGGCCGAAGTATCGGCTCAGCGCGCGATGCCGGCATTCGAGCGTGCCGCACAGGCCCTGCATGTGCCGGAGCAGTTCGACTTGCGCCTCGAGCACCTCCGCCGGCTCCTGGGCCTTTTCCGCGCTTCTTTCGAGCAGGCGTTCCCATTTCATCGCATCGGCAGCGGAATAGAACAGGACGCACTCGGCCTCGAGCCCGTCGCGCCCGGCCCGGCCCGTCTCCTGCTGGTAATGCTCGATCGTCTTGGGCATCGCCGCGTGCACGACACATCTTACGTTGCTGCGGTCGATGCCCATGCCGAACGCGACGGTCGCGACGACGACGTCCAGCGCTTCGCGTGCGAAGTCATTCTGCACGGCGGTGCGGCGGGGTTTTTCCATCCCCGCGTGATACGCCGCGGCCTTCACGCCGTTCGCCTCGAGAAACGCGGCAA
>JAXHTH010000336.1:0-4595 GCA_034211115.1 Planctomycetota bacterium
CGAAGACCACGTGCCCGTCGCCGTACGTCTGCTCCGCGAGGATGGCGGTGCCCTGCTCACCCTTCATAAGGACGGTGATTCCGTCGCCCGCGACCGAATCGTGGGCGAGGTAATCGCCCGCGAACGTGTCACCGGTGAACCCGAAGGGGCCGTCAAACACCGGGTGGGAGGTATCGATGGCCAGCCCATCGAAGTTGTAGTCCTGCATCAGCGCGACGCCGAAGCCCAGGTCGAGCACGTCGCCGCTGTAGCGAGCCGCGTTGAGCAGCAGGCAGCCGCCGCGATCGACCCACGTCTCAAGGTCAGCGCGGTACGTGTTCATGAACGTGGTGAACTCGGCGTCCGCGCCGTCGCCGCCGTCGATGAAGATGAAGTCATACTCGAACAGGCCGTTGCCGACCGCGGAGGGGAACTCCAGGCGGTCCCAGTTCCCGGTGCCGAACACGTCGTTGAGGGCGTTCACGTTCCCGGGCTGGCCCCACGGCTCGCCGCCGGTTCCGCTCACGTAGGCAACGGTTCCGGCCATGGCGGGCGCCGGCTGCCGATCGTCGGCCTCGGCGCGCCGGTCGGGGCCGGCGGTTCCGGGAAACAGGGCCCGCGTCCCCGGGGCCTGGCCGGCCGGGTCGGCGGCGCGCGCCGCCGGCAGGTTGGTCTCGGCCGCATGGGCCGGCAGGACCCCGCCGGCGACGACCGCCATCGACAGCAGCACCATGGGCGCCGCCGTACACATTCTGTGCACAGTACACTCGAACATCGGTTCTTACCTTTCCTGTTTTCGGTTCGTTTCTGATCCTTCGTCCCCCCCGCCGCCGTCACCGCAGCGCGGTGAAGATCGGGCGGCGGAGTGTCATCGAGCCGGCCGCAACGTCCCTGGAGGCCGACAAGACGGCGCGATTGTAACAATAAGTCTTCCGCGTGGTGCGCGAAAATCACTTAATTAACATGAGTGGACTTGTTCCTATGAATACTCCGAACTCATGTCAAGACATGCGCGACGGTGCAACGATGAGGAATCGGCGCGCCGGCTCGATGCAAGCTGCATGGAAGCTCCCGAGTCCTGTCCCCGGACGATGCGATGCGCTCCCGATGAATGTTGATGTCCGATTGAATCGGATCGCCGGTCGCGACGCCGCGCGCCGCTTTCGGCTCGACGGTCCGCCCGACCCCGGCGGATCGGAACGCGGATCGCGCGAAAGCCGCGAGAGTCCGGGGGACTTGTCCATCAACGTGACCGGATCTGTTGCCGCCCGCCGCGCCGGGCCCCGGCCCGCCCGGTTCCCGCCGCGAGGCGCCGCTCGCCCGCCACGAAGGGCAATCGCCCGCCTCCGGCGCCGCAGCCGCGTCCCGGCCGAAGGGCCGGCGCAAAAACCCGTGCGCATCGCTTTCCTCCCTTCAAACCGAAACAGACACGGAGGCCACGGCGGCGGACGCACCATAACACATCTTCGGCCCCGGCGCGCGTTATAATTCGCGTCTGAGAGGAAGTATCATTTGCGGATGTCCTGCTAAGAAGATGCTGAACTCATTAAGTGCCACCGCATCCCGTCGCGGTTCTACGCGGCGGGGCGAAGGCTCTCGCGCGCCTCCACGGTCACGGCCGGGACCCGGGCGGCCTCTCTGCGCCGCCGGGCCAGCGCCGCCGCGAGCAGGCACATCAGCGCGATGCCGCCGGCGCTCAGGAGTAGCTCCAGCGCCGCCCCACCCCCCGTCTCGAGCAGGAGAAGACTGCCCGTGTAGTCCAGCAACACGCTGAAACAGAAGACCGGCAGCGCGTGCCGGCCGCAACAGATGATCGGCGCCAACAACCGACTCCGCCACAGTCGGGCCGTCGCCGGCGCCCACGCCGCGATCACCCACGCCATGACAAAGAGGCTGATCACGCGCATCGGAGCGAGCCGGAACTTGTCGACGGCCCGCCAGGGCAGATCCGCCGTCTGTTTCAGAACGAGCAGTCCGACCAGCAGCGCCAGCGCAAACATCCCCCAGCCCACCCCGCGCGGCACGCGACTGATCCCCCGCGCCTTGTCCGCCCCCAGCGCCACGGCGAGGAAGAACAGCATCTGCCACGCCAGCGGATTCCAGAACCAGTGCTGCCCGGCCGGGTAGTCCGGCAGCGCCGTCTCCAGCGGCCAGATCTGCGCGATCGCATACAACAACACCGACACCCCGACCGCCATCCACGGCCGGCGGCGATACAGGCACAGGAAGAGCGGCAGCGGCAGAAGCAGCATGATGTACAGCTTGAGGATGTCCATGTAGAGCGGCGTGTACATCAGCAGCAAGGCACGCGGCCCCGCCGCGAGAGGATCGTCCAGCAGCGGCCGCAGCCGGAACACTCCGCCCTCCGTGCCCCAGACCGTCACGAAGTGGACGAACAGCGCAAGGCAGGCCAGGAAGGTCAGCAGATGCGCCCCGTAGAGCTGGCCGCATCGCCTGATCGCCTTGAGCTGGCACGACCCGAGGCCGGCCTTCTGCAGCTTGCGGAGATACACCATCCCGCACACGTAGCCGGAAATGAAGACGAAGATCTCCGCCCCAGTGCAGAAGGAGATCGCCCCCAGCGTTATGGCCGTGAAGCGGCTGCCGTACAGATGCAGGTTGAAGATCATGAGCAGGGCCAGGCCGCGGAAGAGATCAAACCGCGGATCGCGCGCGTTCGACGCCGCCGGCCGACCCGCGCCGGGCGAATCCACTGCACCGGCCGTCGATGGCACGCATCTCCCGGGATTCAGCAGCGGCCTCCCGATGAAAACCCCTCTCTGAGATTCTCCTGCTCGCGCACGGGCCCGGCGCCCGGGAGCGGCCCATAACCGGCTGCGATCCCGCCGCCGGCGCGTCCGGCGCCATCGATTCTCGCCCATTGATATCGACCGGGTCGTCATCCGGGCTTATGTCACTTCGCCCGGCCGGAGGAAGACCATCGCGGCCTTCCTTCCGTCGCCGACCCGGATGCAGAAAACGACCTGAGGCGACGGCTCATTACCAGACGCTGAAAGGTACGACGACCTCTCCATTGACTCGCGCCGGTGAGGCACCTGCCCCGCGGATCGCGCAGCCGTCACCGGCCCGAGGCGGACGATGAAAAAACGCCCCGGGGCCGGGGCCTCGGGGCGATCGGTGACGAGGCGTCTCCGACTCCGCCTTCTTCAGGATCTGGCCGCGGGCGATCAGGGGCACTGCCCCCAACCGGCGAGCAGGCCGAGCAGATCCGCCGTATCCGTATCTCCGTCGCCATCCAAATCGCCGGCTCCGGTGCCCCAGGCGCTGAGCAGGAACAGCAGGTCGGCGGTGTCGATGTCGCCGTCGCAGTCAAAGTCCGCGGCGCAGCAGACGCCGATGCGCCGTGCGAGCACATCATGCTGGGCCGGGTCTTCCCAGACGTGATCCACCCAGGCGACGAGGAAGCCGCCGGCGTCGGGATTCGCGGTCACGCAGGGCGGGCCCGAGGCGCCGCCGGGATTGTCCAGCGACAGCGGCTCGCCCAGGAGCGTGCCGTCATCAGCCACCAGCCGGGCCGTGAGCCGACCGGTGTCGCTGTTCTGCCACACCACGAGGAACACGTCGTGCACGCCGTCGTACGCCATGGACGGAAACGTCCGGGCCGGGCTCGAGTCGTCGATGAGGAACGGCGACCCGTCCAGATCGCCGCTGCTCGTCACGAACTGCCCGTACATTCGGCCGGCGCAGAACTCGCTCAACACGACGAAGTAGCGATCATCGCCCGGATCAAAGGCCACGGTGGCGGCGAGGGTCGACTCCGGAAAGAGTGCACTGATCACGAACGCCGAACTGAAGAACGTTCCGTCGGCATTGATGAGGCGCCCCTTCAGACACTCGGCGCTCTGATCGCGCCAGGTGGCGAGATAGCGGTCGGCGTTGCGGTCATGCGCCGCCTGTCCGTTGGGCCCCGGCGCGCCGCTGGTGGCGATGATGATGCTGCCGCCGACGATGTCCCCCTCGCCGGAGACGCGTCGGGCGTAGATGCCGGCCGCCCCTCCGCCCGCGAAGTTCCGGGCCGTGAGAAAGTACTCGTCGCTGGTCGGGCTGTACAGGAGCGTGGATTCCAGGCCCGCGTTGGAGATGTCGAGGACATCGCCGATCAGCCCGCCCCCCGGCGAGGCGAGCGCGCCGTAGGAATGGTTGAAGCCGGGACTGCCCGGCTCCCCGCTCTGGTTCTTCCATTTGACGAGGTATCGATTGCGCGCCGGATCGTGCGCGATGGAGGTTTCCGTCTGCGAACTGGAGCCGGAGACGATGGTGACGTTATCGCCCAGCAGCCCGCCGTCGGCGGACACCCGCTGGGCGTACACGTCGTTCTGCCCGGTGATGCGCGAGTCGAACCAGGCGACGCGGAATTCGGCGTCCGCCCCGTTCCAGGCGGCGGAGACGCCGCCGAGATTCGAGGTGTCGCCCGTGTCGAGGTCGATGATCCCGCCCACCAGTCGCGCCCGGAACGACGGTTCGTCGGCGCCGGCGAAACCGGCGAGGACGAAGAGAAAGATACAGCCCGTTGTCGCGACCCATCGCATGCCGCACATCACACCGCCTCCTTTCCGTGAGATATCAAAAAACAGCGCCCGCGCCGCGAACGCGGC
>JAXHTH010000337.1:0-35790 GCA_034211115.1 Planctomycetota bacterium
CGTATCGATTCTTGATGCCGCGGACGACGCGGTGCGCGTGGTGGCGATCGCCCTCGAATGAGAGGACGGCGTCGACGAGGTGCTCCAGGAGCTTGGGACCGGCAAGCTGGCCGTCCTTCGTCACGTGCCCCACCAGCGCGATGGCCATTCCGGAGATCTTGGCGACCTGCACCAGCTCCATGCAGCACCGTCGAAGCTGGGCCGCCGAGCCGGGCGACGCCTCCAGATCCGACTTGAACACCATCTGGATCGAGTCCAGCACCATCACCTCCGGCCGAATCCGACGCGCCTGCTCCACGATTCGCGCCAGGTTCGTGTCGGCCAGCACATAAAGATGATGCAGCTCCTCGAGGCCGCTCGCCTCCGTCTGGCCCGCCCCGGCCGCTTCCTCGAAGAGCCGCCGGGCCCGCAGGCGGGTCTGGTAGGCCGACTCCTCGCTGCTGACGTAGAGGACCCGCCGCTCGCGCCGGGCCAGCTCCGCCGCCGCCTGGAGCAGCAGCGTGGACTTGCCGATCCCCGGGTCCCCGCCCAGCAGGACGACGGAGCCGGGGACGAACCCGCCCCCGAGGACCCGATCCAGCTCCGCCACCCCCGTGGGCAGCCTCTGCACGTCCGTGGTCTCGATCTGTGGCAGGGGGATCGCGGCCAGCGCCGCCGACCCCGTTCCCCCGATGTCGCCCGCCCCCGCGGTCCACGCCTCCGCCAGCGACCCCTCGGCCGGTCCGGCCTTCTCCGCCGGTTCCGTGTACGGTTCCAGCGCGTCCCACGCCCCGCAGTCCGGGCACTTGCCCATCCAGCGGGTCTGCACGCCCCCGCACACGCGACAGAGATAGTGCGTCCTCGCCCGGGCCATGGCGGCAGTGTACCGACCCGCTCCGTCGCGCGTCAGACGCGCCTGAGGATCAGGACGTTGTCCAGTTGCGATCCGTCGAAGGCGATCGGGCGGTCGATCTCGCAGTGGAAGTCGTGGGTCGCCACCCGCTCGAGGCGCGGCTCGGACCGCAGCAGCGATTTCAACTGCCGCAGGCTGTAGGTCCGGAACGACCACTCCGTCTCCAGCCGCCGCTCCCCGCCGCGCTGGCGGACGATCAGGCGCGACCGGACCCGTTCGGTGCGCCGCCTTCGGTCGGCGGGCCAGGAGCGGATATTGCACACGACTTCCACGCCGCGCCTCCTCCCCACCCACCGCTCGTGCGCGCACGATCGATCGGCGTAGTCCGTCAGGTGGAGTCCGAGGACGTAGATCCCGCCGGGCTTGAGCGCTTCGGCCACGCAGCGCAGGTGCGCGCGGGCCGTCTCCTCGCTCGGCAGGTATTTGAACGTCGAGATGAGACAGTGCGCGATGTCGAACTTTTCGCGAAAGGAGAAGTCCTCCATGGGAGCCTTGACAAGGCGCGCGCCCAGGCCGCGCGCCCGAAGCCGTTGGCGCGCGAAGCGGAGCATCCCGTCGCTGATGTCGAAGCCGGTCACGCGAGAGCCGCGCGCGGCGGCCGCGGCCACGAGGCGCCCGCTCCCGCACGCCGGCTCGAGCATCCGCCGCCCGCGCGTCAGGCCGTAGCGCTGCTGCGCCGCTTCGAGAAACGCCATCTCACGCCGCGTGTCGGTATCGAAGATGATGTCGTAGTACCGGGCGTCTTCGTACCAGTCGAACGGCTCGTAACGCGGCATCCGCACAGTCTATCGCCCCGTGCGACAGAGCGCAAACACGCTCGCCTCCTTTTCATCATCGCACCCTCACAGCCGCGGATGCATATCCGCGGGTACGGCCGCCCTCACCACTCGACCGCCGCCTCCCAGTCGATCGCTTCCGCCTCATCGAGCACGGGCAGCTCGACCTCCATCGCCTCGATGTATTTCTGCGCCGCGCCGGTATTGAATACGACGATCGTCTCCTCGCGCCCGATCTCGCCCTCGGCGAGGGCGCACTCGAGCACGCCCAGGCACACCGCCGACTCGGGACAGAGGCTGATGCCCTCCGTCTCGCCGGCCAGCCGCATCCACTCGCCGATGCGCTCCTCCTCCGCGGCCATTGCCTTTCCGCCTGACTCGCGGACGGCATCGAGGATGAGGAAATCGCCCACCGCGACGGGCACGCACAGCCCGCTGGCGATCGTCTGCGGGTCCGGCGGCGCTTCCGCGAAGCGTTCGCCGGCCTCGAACGCGTTGACGATCGGCGCGCATCCGTCGGACTGGCAGGCATACATCCGCGGGCGCGTCTCGCCCTGCAGCCAGCCGAGCCGGGCCAGCTCGTCGAACGCCTTCCACATGCCGATGAGCCCGGTCCCGCCGCCGGTGGGGTAGAGAATCACCTCCGGCAGCGACCAGTTCATCTGCTCGGCCAGCTCCAGGCCCATCGTCTTCTTCCCCTCGATGCGGTAGGGCTCCTTGAGCGTGCTCATGTCGAAGGCGTCCAGGGCCTCGGCGGCCTGCCGCGCGAGGCGGCCGCAGTCGTTGATGAGTCCGTCGACGAGGAACACCTTCGCGCCGTGCATCGCCGCCTCGTAGCGATTCACGACCGGCGTCTGGAGAGGCATGAACAGGAGGCACTGCATCCCCGCGCGGGCGGCGTAGGCGGCCAGGGCCCCGCCCGCGTTGCCCGCGGTGGGCGCGACGACGCGCCGCACGCCGAAGCGCCGCGCCATCGACACCGCCATCGCCATCCCCCGTGACTTGAACGACCCTGTCGGCAGCCGCGATTCATCCTTGATCAACACGCGGTCGGCCCCGAGCCGCGCGCCGAGACGCGGGCAGGGCAGCAGCGGCGTGACCGTCTCGCCCAGGCTGACCATCGATCCCTCATCAGGCACCGGCAGCAGTTCGCGACAGCGCCACATCGTCTCCGGGCGCCCGCGCAGTGATTCACGCGTCATCGCGGCGCCCACGCGATCGAGGTCGTAGCGCACGAGAATCGGCCGGCCCTCGTGCGTGGTCCGGATCACGCCCGCGGGCAGAACCGCCCCGTCGATCGCCCCCTCAAGATGGCTGACAAAACTCAAAGCGGACATGTTCATCAATCACCAACGACCCCGATTGCGTCCGGCGACGCCGGCGGGACGGAACTCGCGGCGTCTCGCCATCGACCTCATCGGCCGCGCTTCATCCGGTACACCCAGCGGGCGTAGTCGAGCGTGGCGAAGAGTCGCTGCCGGCGGGGGGGCCAGCGGGACGGATCGTCGCCGAACGCGGTCTCGATCCGCCAGCGCCAATACGGCCCGGTAAAACGGAACCGGGTCCGCACGGCGAGGAGCACCAGCTCCCACAGCCCGCCGATCGTGTCCAGCAGCATTCGCATCGCGGGCATGGTAGCCGAGGCACGGGAGGGGGAATACTCCACCCGCCGGGATCGGTTTTCCCCCTCAATTGCATTCCCCGCGCACAAGGATCCGCCGTGACCTACCACGCCACCATCCAGGACGTCTACCGCCAGGCGGCGGAAGCGCCCGATTCGACCCTCTGCTGCGTCCCCACCCGGCCGTTGCACCTGCCCGGGCTGGTGGTTCCGCCGGTCATGCAGGAGATGAACTACGGCTGCGGCAGCACCGTGCACATCCAGGACATGGCCCCCGATCAGCGTGTGCTCTACGTCGGCGTGGGCGGCGGGCTGGAGGCGTTGCAGCTGGCCTACTTCACGCGAACGCCCGGCGGCGTGATCGGCATCGAACCGGTGGCGGAGATGCGGGCCGCCGCCCGGCGCAATCTCGCCCTCGCCGCGGAAGAAAACGACTGGTTCGACGCGTCGTTCGTCGACATCCGCGACGGGGATGCGCTCGATCTGCCCGTCGATGACAGCGAGGTCGATCTCGCCGCCCAGAACTGCCTGTTCAACATCTTCAAGACGGCCGAACAGGGCGGCGACCTCGAGCGCGCCCTGGCCGAGATGCATCGTGCTCTCAAGCTCGGCGGCCGCCTCGTGATGAGCGATCCCGTCACGCCCCGCCCGATCCCGGATCATCTCCGGGAGGATGAACGCCTCCGCGCGCAGTGCCTGTCCGGCTGCCTGCGACTCGAAGAATACCTGGAGAAGATCGTCGAGGCCGGCTTCGGCAGCATCGAGGTGCGCTCGCGCCGGCCGTACCGCGCCCTCGACGCCGCCCGGTACGGTCTGGAGGACGACCTGCTGCTGGAGACGATCGAGGTCGCCGCGTTCAAGGTGCCGATGCCGGAGGACGGTCCCTGCATCTTCACGGGTCGCGAGGCGATCTACACCGGCCCCGACGCGTCGTTCGACGACGGCAAGGGGCACGTGTTTCAGCCCGATATCCCGCTGTCGGTGTGCGACAAGACCGCCCGCGCCCTTGCCGCGCTGCGGCGCGATGACCTGATCATCACCCAATCGACCTGGCACTACGCGGGCGGCGGGTGCTGCTGACCGCCCCGGATCGGCCGCCCGATCGTCAACCCCGGCCGGTATGCATCGCCGCGAAAGACCGTGGCGTCGCGGCCGCAGAACCGGAGCGAGATCATTCCTTGACGAGCATCGAACTGCCCATCCTGACGGAACACTCCCCGCGCGCGTCGTTCGACACCGGGCTGCGCGCCGCGGCGAAGATCACCACCCTCCAGATCAACATCGGTTATCGGTGCAATCTCGCCTGCCGGCATTGCCACGTCGAATCATCGCCCGCGCGCACCGCGCCCGGGGACAACATGGACGAGGCGACGGCGGGAAAGGTCGTCGACTGGGTGCTCGCGAACCCCGACATCCGCACGGTCGACATTACCGGAGGCAGCCCGGAGCTGAACCCGAGCTTCCCATGGATGGTCGAGACGTTCACCGCCCGCGGGCTGAGCGTCATCGATCGCTGCAATCCCACGATCATCGAGCACGTCGATCCGGACACGGGCGAGGAATACGCCTGGATTCCGGGCTTTCTTGCCGATCACCGGGCCCGGGTCGTGGCCTCGCTGCCATGCTACACGGAGGACAACGTCGATCATCAGCGCGGCCGGGGGTCGTACAACGCTTCCGTGGAAGGGCTGCGGAAGCTCAACGCCGCCGGGTACGGCCGTGATCCGCGACTGGTTCTGAACCTCGTGTACAACCCGGACGGCCCGCACCTGCCGCCGGCGCAGAGCGACCTGGAGGCCGATTACAAGCGTGAGCTGAAGAATCGATTCGGCCTCGTGTTCAACGAGCTGTGGACGATCACCAACATGCCGATCGGCCGCTGGCGCCGCGAACTGGCCCGCGACGGGCGGCTTGACGCCTACCTGGAGCTGCTGGTCAGGTCCCACAACCCCTCCACCGTCGACGGGCTCATGTGCCGCCATCAGATCAGCATCGATCCGCAGGGACGCCTCTACGACTGCGATTTCAACCAGGCGCTGCGCCTGCCCGCGCCCGGCCGCGAAAACCGGCGTTTATGGGAATGCACCGCCCCCGACCTCGCGCAGCGCCGCATCGCGACCGCCGATCACTGCTACGGATGCACCGCCGGCGCGGGGAGCAGTTGCGGCGGCGCGATCGCGTGACGACGCGATTTCCGCGTTGTTTTTTGTCCAATCCGGGCGAGATTTTGACTTGTGTGCGACCGGTTTCATTGAATAGAGTATGGCAGGCTGACCGACATCGATTGTTCCGGGCAGTACAGAACGACGATCACAGACGCCGATCGAAGCTCCGACACGATCGGCGTCTGTTCTTTTGGCCGGCGATGTTCGACGCCGAATCGGCCGGAAGCTACTCGCCCACCGCGGCCTGCCGATCTTCCGGCGCGGGACTGAATCGGCTGCCGTACATCCCCACCCGATGATTGGGATTCGCCTGCCTGGGCAGCCAGGGATAGACGAGCAGGATGATGGCCAGCGCGGCGATCGAGCCCAGCCACAGAGAGGCGCTCCACCCCAGGAAGATGAAGAACGACGTCACGAGCAGCAGCAGCAGCCCGGCCGGAATCATCCCCTCCCACGCCAGGCGCATGAGCTGGTCGAAACGGAATCGCGGCAGCGTCCACCGCACCACCATGGTGAGAATCACCATGAACAGGACCTTGCCCAGGACGATACCGAACTGGAGCAGGATCATCCAGATCCCGCCCGCCAGCGGCAGGTCGTAGCCGAACAGCGGGTTCAGCGACCAGCCGCCCAGGAACAGCACGGTGAAGAAGGCGCTGCCCACGAAAACGTGGATGTACTCGCCGAGGAAGAACATCGCCCATTTCATCGACGAGTACTCGGTGTGCCAGCCGCCGACCAGTTCCTGTTCCGCTTCCGCCAGGTCGAACGGCGCGCGGTTCGCCTCCGCGAGCATGCACGTGTAGAACAGCACCGCCGCCAGCGGCTGATGGATCAGGAACCACTGCCCCTCGATCTGCTGGGAGACGATCTGGTCGGCGCGAACGGTGCCCGCGGTGAGAATCACGCACAGCAGGGCCAGGCCCATGGGGATCTCGTAGCTGACCATCTGGGCCGAAGCGCGGAGCCCGCCCAGGAACGAGTACTTGTTGTTCGACGACCACCCGCCCAGCGTCACGCCGTACACGCCCAGTGACGTGACCGCGATGAGATAGATGATCCCGATGTTCACATCCGCGCCCATCATCTTCACCGAACCGCTCAGGGAATCGGTGAAGGGGAGGGTGCTGAGATCCAGCGCGCCCGCCCAGGGGATGATGGCGAAGGCGATCATCGCCACCATCATCGACAGGGCCGGGGCGAGGATGAACAGCGGCCGATCCGCCCCCCGCGGCAGGTAATCCTCCTTCAGCAGCAGCTTCAGCCCGTCGGCGATGGGCTGGAACAGCCCCAGCGGCCCGACGCGATTGGGGCCGAGGCGATCCTGCACCCAGCCGGCGATCCGCCGCTCCAGAAGAATGAAATACGCCGCCGCCACCAGGGCGAGGTTGATCACGATGAAGATCACCGTCATCGAAGCGATGAACTGCGGCATCGAGAAGGCCAGGATCGGGTCGGGCATGGCGGAAAAGTGTATCGGCCCCGACCGGTCGCGGCGAGGACGTTCCCGGTCGCCCACGCCGGCCTCGGTGCCGCCCGCCGCGGGCTCCTCCGTCGCCTCCGGCCTCCGTTTGACAACCCCCTTCCCGCTCGTGACCCTGTCGCCGTCCATGTCGGCAATCGAGGTGCTCCTGACGATCGCGGTCATCTGGATCGCCACCATCAGCTTGTTCCGCCTGGTGGTGACGCCTCGCCTGCGCCGGGGCCCGGGCGGCGACGCCGCCCACGGACTGATGTGGCGGGTCCTTCGTCTCTACTGCCGCCTCTGGCATCGCGTGACCTACAGCGGCAGCGAGCTCCTGCCCGTCTCCGACGAGGACCATCAAGGCCTCATCGTCGTCTCCAACCACACCGGATCCGTCGATCCACTGCTCATCCAGACCGGCTGCCGATTCCTCATCCGCTGGCTGATGGCCACCGACACCATGATCCCGGAGCTGGACTGGCTGTGGCGGCAGCAGCAGATGATCCCCGTCGAGCGCCAGGGCCGCGACAGCAGCGCCCTGCGGGAGGCGATCCGGCACGTGCGGTCCGGCGGCTGCATCGGGATCTTCCCCGAGGGCCGCATCGCCGTGCCCCCGCGCGAGATCCGCCCCTTCCTGCCCGGCGTGGGCGGGCTCATCACCCGCACCAAGGCCCCCGTCCTCCTCGTCTGGGTCTCCGGCACGCCCGATACTCCCATCATGGTCGAGGCGCTGAAGACCCGCAGCAATGCCCACGTCCACTTCATCGATCTCATCGACTACCGCGACGAGTCGGACCCGAAGGAGATCACCGCCGATCTCCGCCGGCGGATCCAGGAGGCGAGCGGCTGGCCGCTCAACGATGTCCTCGCCCCGCCCGGGGGATTCCCCGACCGGTGACCGGCGCCGAGGCGGCGCCACCCCGTCACACCCGCGTCGATCGACTACCATGCCCGCCATGATCAGCCGCATCGAAGGCCGGCTTGTCGCCGTGGACGGCGGACGCGCGCATGTCGTGTGCGGCGGGCTCACCTACGAGGTGCTCGTCCCCGCCGCCGATCAGCAGCGTCTCGCCGCCGCGATCGGCGAAACCGTCAGCTTCGACACCCTCCACTACCTGGAGGGGCAGGGGCAGGGCTCGAGCTTCATCCCCCGCCTGATCGGATTCGCCTCCGAAGCCGATCGCGCCTTCTTCGAGCTGTTCACGAGCGTTCAGCGGATGGGCAATCGCAAGGCGCTGCGCGCCCTGGCCCTGCCGTTCAGCGCGATCGCGGAGGCGATCGCCGCGGAAGATGTCGATGTGCTCAAGAGCCTGCCGGAAGTGGGCAAGCGCACCGCGCAGACGATCGTGTCCGAGCTTCGGGACAAGGTCGATCGCTTCGTCGAGCTGAAGCCCGGCCCCGGAGGCGCCCCCGCCTCCGCGCCGGACGCCGCGACGGCCGCGCTCGTGCAGGACGCCGTGGCCGTGCTCACCCAGCTCGGCGAGCCGAAGCTCCAGGCGCGGCAGCTCGTGGAGCGCGCCCTCGCGGCCGATCCGGAGATTGACACCGCCGAAGATCTCGTCGCCGCCGCCTATCGCCTCAAGGAACTCGTGTAGCGCACGCGAAACCTCGTCGAATGCTCACCGGGCTCACAGAGCCCGGCTCCGCCCCCTCAGTCCCTTCATCCCTTAGTCCCTCAGTCCCTCTCTTCCCATGCCTGACTCCCCCCGCTACGCAATGATCATGGCCGGCGGCGCCGGCACCCGACTCTGGCCCCTCAGCCGCAAGGATCGTCCCAAGCAGCTTCTGCCGTTCATCAACGGCCAGTCGCTGCTGGAGATCGCCGCCGGTCGGCTGGAGGGCATCGTGCCGCCCCAGCGCCGGCTCATCTGCACGGGCGAAGCGCATCGCGCGGCGATCCGCGCGTCGCTGCCCGCCCTCTCCGACGAGCAGATTCTCGGCGAGCCGGTGGGACGCGACACGGTCAACGCCATCGGCTTCACCGCCGCCGTCCTCTCGAAGCGCGATCCTGACGCGGTCTTCGCCGTTCTTACGGCCGACCATCTCATCGAGCCGCGGGACGAGTTCGCCCGTCGCCTCGATGTCGGCTTCCGGCTCGTCGAGGACGATTCGAGCCGCTTCGTGACGTTCGCCATCAAGCCGACGTTCGCCGCGACGGGCTACGGCTACGTCGAGTCCGGCCCGCCCATCGCCGGCTACGACGAGGCCTTCCAGGCCCTCCAGTTCGTCGAGAAACCGGACGAGGAGACGGCGAAGGCCTATTTCCGCACCCGCACCTTCGGCTGGAACAGCGGCATGTTCATCTTCCACGCCGGCCGATTCCTCGAAGCGCTGTCGTGGTTCAAGAGCGATTCGTATGAGGGGCTGATGAAGATCGCCGAGGCGTGGGATACCCCCCAGCGCGCGGCCGTGCTCGAAGAGGTCTATCCCACACTGCCGAAGATCAGCGTGGACTACGCGATCATGGAGCCGGCGTCGAAGGATGATCGCCTCACCGTCTGCTCCGTGCCCATGGAAGTGTCGTGGATGGATGTCGGCTCCTGGCCCAGCTACGGCGAGACGCTCATGCCCGACGGCGCCGGCTGTCGCGGCAACGCGCGCCATCTGCATCTCGATTCGCGCAACGTCCTCGCCGTGTCCGATGATCCCGAACATCTCATCAGCACGATCGGCTGCGAGGACCTCATCGTGATTCGCACGCGGGATGTGACGATGGTCTGCCCGGCCAACCAGGCCCAGCGCGTCAAGGACCTGGCGGGGATGGTGGATGAGGAGTTGCAGTAGGCGGAGTGATGAGTGATGAGCGATGAGCGATGAGCGATGAGTGGGAGCGAGCCCGCTCGTCCTCGAGCCGGGCGCCCTCGGGACATCCGGTGCCTCCTTCTCGCAAATGAAAGCCCTCCATGCGCTACCTCGCGATCGATCTCGGCGACCGGCGCACCGGCCTGGCCGTGGGCGATGACAGCACGGGCCTCGTGAGCCCCGTCGCGGTCATCGAGATCCGCCGCGGGGAAGCGCTCGTCGATGCCGTGCTGGCGCAGATTCACGAGCACGAGCCGGATGCGATCGTCATCGGCCTGCCGCTGAACATGGACGGCACGGAGGGTGATCGTGCAAAGATCGCCCACGAGTTCGGCGAGTCGATCGCGCAGCGCTGCACGCAGCCGATTCACTACCAGGACGAGCGGCTCACGAGCTTCGCCGCCGATGAGCGGATGGCCCGCAGCGGCCGCACGCACCGGCAGAAGAAGGAGCTGCGTGATGCCCTCGCCGCCGCCGAGATCCTGCGGGACTTCATCGACGCGCGGCGCTGACGATCAATCAAGCAGCGCTCCCCTGCGGGTCGAGGCTGAACAACACACTGGCGGCATCCCGTCCCTTCCCGTAGAATCCCGACCTTGCCATCCGACATACCGCTGCATCCCCCGCTAGAACGAGGTTCACCATGGCCATCATGCTCACCAAGTCCGATGTGATGAAGGTGCTCGACATGAAGAGCACCATGGAGATCGTCGAGAAGGCCTTCGCCGAGCTGCACGCCGGGTCGGCGAACATGCCCCTCCGCACGCCCATCCGCTGCGAGGAATACAACGGCCTGACGCTGTTCATGCCCGCGTTCCTCGCCGACATGGGCGCGCTGGGCTCGAAGGTCGTCACCATCTACCCCAACAACCCCAAGGACTTCAAGCTCCCCACCGTCCTCGGCGTCATCATCCTGCTGGACAAGAAGACCGGCGAGCCGACCGCGCTCATGGACGGCGGATACCTCACCGCCATGCGCACCGGCTCGGTGAGCGGGATCGCCACGAAGTACATGGCCAACCCCGATGCGAAGATCGCCGCGATCATCGGCTCGGGCGTGCAGGCCAAGACCCAGGTCTGGTCCGTCTACGAAGCGCACAGGTTCGAGAAGTTCCTGGTCTTTTCCATTGATCCGCCGGAGCAGATCGACGCGTTCTGCAAAGAAATGGCCGACAAGCACGGCATTCCCTTCGAGCGCGCCGCGTCGGCGGAAGCCGCCTGCCGCGAGGCGGATGTCCTCACGCTTGCCACCAGCGCCAAGGATCCGATCATCGACTACGACTGGCTGAAGAAGGGCTGCCACATCAACGGCATCGGCTCCCACGCCCCGCACATGCGCGAGCTCGATGAGAAGACCGTCTGCAACGCGCGCATCATCGCCGACCAGAAGGAAGCCTGCCTCGCCGAGTCGGGCGATTTCATCATCCCCATGAAGGAGGGCAAGTGGAAGGAGTCGATGATCGCCGGCGATCTCGGGGCCGTCGTGGCCGGCGACGTGAAGGGACGCACGAGCCCCGACGAGATCACGCTGTTCAAGAGCAACGGCCTGGCGATCCAGGATCTCTCCACCGCCTACGCCGTCTTCGAGAAGGCGCAGGCGATGGGCGTGGGACAGGAGTTCGACTTCTCCGCGTAGTAACGCGTGCGGACCGCAACGAGATGATCGCTCATGCACCAGCAGTCGCGGCCTGCCAGGCCGCGGACCGTTGCGCACCCGGAGGAACAACCCTTCAGGAACGCCCCTCACCCGCCGGATGCATGAAGCTGAAGTGCATCTCCGCATGACGGCAGTGGAACTGCACCCAGTCCTCGTGCGTCATCGCGCCGAGGATGGGACTGGGGCGGGACATCCGCTCGGACCCGGCGCGTTCCACCGCCCGGCGGAGTTGCTCCATCGCCTCGGGCCACGTCGCGTCCGGCGCCGGCTCGAGGAACGCGAACCGGCCCGGCAACGGATACCCCGCGGGCAACGGCCGGGTCAGGACGCGCTTCTTCATGAGCCGGGCGACGAGGCGAATGAGCGGCGATCCCCGCTTCGGGAAGCCGTCCACCGAACAAGCGATGAGCCGCCCCACGTGCTCGACGATCTGGGCCGGCGTCCAGTTCCCGCTCGTGCGGATCTCGCCCGACCCCAGCACCTCGGCGTCGGCGAGGAGATCATCGAGGGTCCTGAACGACAGCGCTCGACGGTCGTTCACGGTACGCGTCCGGACCATGTTCACACTCCGGATACGGGGGATTCAGCCGAGCCGCGCGCAGGCCGGGCCGTCCAGGTACCACTTCAGCGCGCCGTCCAGTGGGGTGATGCCCTTGATCGGCATCTGATCGGACGTCTCCCGGCCGGCGGCGAGGCGCTGGACCGCCTCGGCCTTCTCCGGCCCGGTGACGAGCACGGCGATGAAGCGGGCGGCATTGAGGAACGGGGCGGTCATGCTCACCCGGTCCGCCGACGCCCGATCCGCGCTGGGGCTCTTGCGCACCAGCCGCTTGCGTTCGCGCAGCAGGGGCGACGCCGGAAACAGCCCCGCCGTGCGGCCGTCCGGCTCCATCGTCAGCAGCACGTAATCCAGCCGATCCTGGCCCTTCTCGCGCCACGCCAGCGTCTCGCGGATCTGCGCTTCATAGTCCCGGTCCGCCGTCTCCGACTCGGCGAAGATCGGATGAAACTGCTCGCGCGGGATGTCGGCGTGATCGCCGATCGTCTCGCGGATCAGCCGGTAGTTGGATCGTTCATCGCTGAACGCCACGCAATGCTCATCGACGAACCAGAGATGGGTGCGCCGCCACGGCAGCGAGCGATAATTGGGGTCATACATCAGCCGCCGGTAGAGCAGCTCGAACGTCTCACCCCCGGACAGGGCCAGATGGAAGTCCCCGAACTGGCGGACGCAGTTGGCGGCATGGAGGACGAGATCGGCGGCGAGATGATCGATCACCTCGTCGGCGGTGGGGACGACGATCACGTCCCCGGGCAGCCGCGGCCGGGGCAGCGCGGCCTCCTCCAGCAGGTGGTAGGACAGGCCCTCGTCCCGCGGGGCGGATTGGCCGTTGCCGTGCACCATGGTCTTCTTTCATCTTTGCACGAAGTGCCGCGGCAGGCCAGCGGAAAGGCTCGATTCGGCCCCCGCGGTCCCCGCCCCGCCCTCGCGCGGTAGGCTGGTGCCATGATCGGGCTGCTCACCTGGCCCGCGTACGGGACGTGGCTGCCGGGCCCTGCCCGCGGCTGGGTCGATCCCGGCTCGAGGCAACAGGACACGACGCCGCCCGAGCCGGATGAGGCGTTGTCGGCGCACCGCCGCCGCGCGCTGAAATGGCCCCCCGTGCGCCTGGATGACCATCACCGTCGCGTCATTCTCGATGATCTCGGTCGCATCGCGGAGGTGAGGAGATTCCGCCCTCTTCTCGCCGTCGCGGCGGTCGATCACGTGCACCTGCTGCTCGAGGTCGAGGAAGGCCGCGACATTCCCCGCCTTGTCCAGCTCATCAAGGGCGCCCTGAGCCGGGTCCTGACCGTGGCAACGGGCGACAAGCCGGCGATCTCCACCGCCGGCCGCGGCCTGCTGCATCACAAGTGGTGGACAAGGCAATACTCGTTCCGACTCGTGGAGGACGATCAGATCCTCCAGGCGTTGCGGCGCGCGCTGATGGAGCACGAGGCGCGGGGCGCAGCGGTCCGCGCGGAATGGTCGGATCATCCCGCCGATGCCTGAATCGCGCCGATACGATTGTGGGATCTCGCTCCGTTCCCAAGCACTCCGAGGAGTCGTTCAATATGCGCCTCGCCCGTCGGATCACGTCACACGCTCTCGTCCTCGCTTGCGTCTTCACATCTCTGCTGATCCTCGCCGCCGCCCCCGCCGCCGATGAGGGGAACGATGATCTCCTTCGCGCGCCGGAGAAATCGCTCGATCCGCGGATCCAGCCGGAGCGCATCACGGAGCAGGCCCCCCCGCCGCCGCCGGAACAGATGGTGCTGCCTCTGCCGCCGGATCATCGCATCGCCGCCTCGCCCGATCAGGTTCCCGTCAGCGAGGCACACTGGCAGCGCGCCGTCGAGGCGATCGGCAAGGGTCTGGCGTATCTCCGCGCGCAGCAGGATGAGAGCGGCGGCTGGATGACGGAGATGATGGCCGCGCCCACGGACGAGCCGGATAAGCCCTCCCCCATCGCGGTCGCCGTCACCGCCCTCGCCGTCAAGGCCATCGTGCAGGTCGAGCCGGAGGCGCGGAGCACGCCGCAACTCCAGCGGGCGATCCGCTTCATCTACGCGGCGCAGAACGAGAACGGATCCTTCGAGGGTGGAGCGCTGACCAACTACGTCACCTCCACCGTCGTCTCCGCCCTGGCCAGCCTCGACGATCCCGCGTTTGGCAAGGACATCCGGTCCGGCGCGGGCTGGCTGCAGCGCAACCAGTGGGACCAGAGCGAGGGCCTGAGCCCGCGGCAGGACTGGTTCGGCGGGGCCGGGTACGGCAACCACGGCCGGCCCGATCTGTCCAACACGCAGATGATGCTCGAAGCCCTCTACGATGCGGGGCTCGATCCGGACGAGCCGGCCTTTCAGCGCGCGCTGACGTTTCTCACCCGCACGCAGAATCTCCGCGAGACGAACAAGGCCGACTGGGCCGGCCGCGACGGCGGGTTCATCTACACCGCCGCCAACGGCGGGGAGTCGATGGCCAGCGAGTACGCGGGCGAGGGCCGCCACGGCGAGGACCTGCCGCCCGAGGCGCCGCGCAGCCTCCGCAGCTACGGCTCGATGACCTACGCCGGCTTCAAGAGCCTGCTGTATGCGGGCCTGTCGCCGGATGATGTGCGCGTGCGGGCCGCCTTCGACTGGATCCGCCGGCACTTCACCTTCCAGGAGAATCCCGGCCTCGGCGACCAGGGCCTGTATTACTACTTCCACGCGATGTCCCGCGCCCTGCGCGTCGCCCAGCAGCACACGATCGCCGATGTCGACGGCGAAGAGCACAACTGGCGCGAAGAGCTGATCGATGCCATCATCGCGCGACAGAACGAGGATGGAAGCTGGAAGAACACTGCCGACCGCTGGCTCGAGAGCCGGCCGGTCCTCGCGACCGTCTACTGCATCCTGTCCCTGGAAGAAGTGCTCAAGCCGGTCGAAAAGGCGGAGGGGGACGAACACGCGGGGTAGCTCGACGCCTGTATTCGTCGCGCCAGGCCGCTTGCGCGGGGTGCCGTGGTCCGAGTCTTCGAGGGCCACGTTGATCGAGGACTCCATCTCCAACGGAGGTCAAGAAGGGAACCAAAAAGGGGATGAGTCCATTCATTGTGTGAATGTACTCATCCCCTTTTTGTTGGCCGCAGCAGGCGCCGCGTCCACGCAAGAAGCTGGACGGCGAGGATAAAGACGATCGCCCCGCCCGCCTGATGGGCGGTGGCCAGCCACACCTCCGGCCGGTTCGGCCCCTCGCGCCGTACGAGGATCGCGATCAGCGCCGCCAGCCCCAGCAGAAGCTGGATCGAGACGACGGCGATCAGCGCGACGCCCAGGCGTTTCAGGACCGTCCGATGGGGGTACTTGACCCACGCGCGCAGGCCGCCGGCATAGGCGAGCATCGCGACCACCGCGGCGAGGGCGATGTGCACCAGCCCCGGCCAAGGCAGGCGATCCGACTCCGTGAACAGATGCCGATACAGCGCGCCGAACACAAGCTGCACGAGGGCCAGCGCCACCAGCACCGTCAACAGCGTTCCCTCGATCCCGGCCGAAGCGGTCGGCTCCGCCCGCGCCTCGCGCCATCGTCGCGTGGTAAACGCCCACAGCAGCAGGACGACGACGAGAAACACCTGGCCGAACACGCCGTGGATGATCGCCAGCGTCAGGCTCGGCTCGGTGTCCGGCTGCTCGGCCAGCGTGGGCGAGCCGGTCACGCGCAGGCCGCCCATGATCCCCTGCCCGATGACCATGAGCACCGCGAGCAGCGCCAGCCATCTTAGCCACGCCCGATCGTCGCTGCGCCACAGGACGATGGCGAGGATGATCGTCGTCAGCCCCACGAGCGAGCCGTACAGGCGATGGGCGTGCTCGTAGTAGATCCCGCCCGTCATGCGCGACATGGGATAGAGGAACATGTTCATGCCAAAGCTGTTGGGCCAGTCGGGGACGGCCAGTCCTTCTTCCCAGCTCGTGACGAGCCCGCCGGCGACGACCACGAGCAGCGTCGCCGCCCCCGCCACGAGCACGAACCCGCTGCGCCACTCGTCGAACGTCAACGACCGGGCGCGGTTCAGGCTTCCGGCCAGCGCGCCGAGCGCCGCCAGCGCGGCGCCGAGGACGATGGACCCCGGCACCCACACCAGGGCGGCCGGGGCGACCTGTTCCGATTCCGGGTCAAAGAGAAGCGACCCGAGAATGAGCAGGTTGAGGACGGCGGCGACGCATCCGGCCAGCGCGCCGCCTTTCCAGCCCGCGCGGGTGTGCCGGCCGACGACGATCCCCGCCGCGAAGAGGCAGGCGAGCATCAGGGTGAGGACGAGCGGCGCGGGAACCACCGCGGGCGGGATGCGGCAGACATAGCCGACAAACCACATCGCCACCGTGGCGCCGAAGCCCGCGGTGAGGATGTAGAGGCGCGTCTGCGGCCGCGCTTGGGCGGGCATCGACCACTCCTTTCCAAACCCTGCGAACGGTCCGCGCGGTGCATGGATCGCAGCGCAGGAGACGTATAGTATGGGTTCCCCGCGCCGAAGCCCACCGATGGCGCCGGCGTTGGCAACCGGCGCCGCGCGGGGGACGACAACGCCGAGCCGCCGGTCCGGAATCCCTGTACCATCCGACTCATGCCCGATCCCGCCCCCGCCGCCGAGTCTGTCGTCGCCGCTCCGGAGGCCGCGGCGTGGCGGCGCGGGCTGAGGCAATACGCACAGCTCACCAAGGCGCGACTCAGCGCGCTGGTGCTGATGACGACCGCGGTGGGCTTCGCCCTCGCCGGAACATCGACAACCGGCACCGACTGGTGGTGTTTCTTCGCCACGATCGTCGGCACCGCCCTCGCGGCCGGGGCGGCCAACACGCTCAACCAGGTGCTTGAAATCCGCCTCGATGCGATGATGGATCGCACCCGCCGGCGCCCGCTGCCAACGGGCGAATTGAGCCTGCGTCACGCATGGATTCTGGCGATCGTTCTCGCGCTTGCCGGGCTCGCAATGCTGTTTCTGTTCGCCAACGCGCTGGCGGCGATGCTGGCGCTGCTGACGATTCTCATCTACGCCGCGCTGTATACGCCGCTGAAGCGATGGAGCCCGCTGAACACGCTCGTGGGCGCCGTGTGCGGGGCGATCCCGCCCATGATCGGCTGGGCCGGCGCACGCGGCTCGCTGGACGCCGGGGCGTGGGTGCTCGGCGCCCTGCTCTTCGTCTGGCAGATCCCCCACTTTCTCGCGCTCGCGTGGGTGTACCGCGGCGAGTATGCCCGCGCGCGGTTCGCCATGCTGCCGGTCGTCGATCCGGACGGAACGCTGACCGGCCGCATCGTACTGCTCACGAGCCTGATGCTCGTGCCGCTGACGCTGACGGCGACGCTGCTGGGCCTCGCCGGCTGGATCTACACCCTCGGCGCACTGGTCCTGAGCCTCTGGCTTCTGTCGCGCGGCGTACGGCTGCTGGCGCAGCGGACGGACGCCAACGCGCGAGGCGTGTTCATCGCGAGCATCATTTATCTCGCGCTCGTGCTGGCGCTGATGGTCATCGATCGGGGGCCGATCGGGTCGCCGGCGATGCCGCACTACGCGGCGGGGCCGGTGACGGACCTGCCCGCGACGGTCCTCCCGGCCGATTGAGAAACCTCCGAGATCGACGTGCATCTCCCCGCGGCTGATGCAGTACCCTGATAGGGTGGTCGCCGACGATCGCGGCGTCGATCCCAGGCGCCATGCTCTGCAAGGTCAAAGAGGAGGCCGATGATGAAGATGACAGCCTTTCGTTCGATGTTGTTGACTGCGGCAGCGCTGATCGCGGTGACGGGTTCGCTCCATGCCGCGCCCGGCGATGTGAAGGCGAGCTTCGATGCCCCGTGCCGATATCCCTCCGGCCTCGCCACCGACGGACGGCACTTCTATGTCGCCGACTGGCGCGAGGCGGTGATTCACCAGGTCCGCTGCGATGACGGCGAGCTGGTTCGCTCGTTTGTCGCGCCCACGCTCATGCCGCACGGGCTGACCTGGGCCGACGGGCTGCTCTACGTCTGCGACGATCACACCGGCTGGGTCTACGCCTTCGACCCGGCGAGCGGGATCGTCGAGAACAGCTTCCAGGCGCCGCAGCGCAGCGCGACCGGGCTCGCCTGGGCCGACGGGACGCTGTTCATTCTCGCCCGCGGCCGCATCTACCGCGTCCTGCCCGAGGACGGGACGATTCTCAAGTCGTATCCCGCCCCGGAGCGGACGTGTGAATGCCTCGCCTTCGACGGCACGTATCTCTGGGCCTCCGATCGCGTCGCCGACGAGCTGTACATGCTCGATCCTGACGATGGAAAGGTGATCGGCCTTCTCGCCTCGCCCGAACCGTATCCGGCCGGGATCGCCTGGCTGGATGGTCATCTCTGGAACGTCGACTTCCAGACGCGGATGATCTACCAGCTCTCCATCACCGACGACCAGCCGTACACCTTGTCGGACACGCGGCGCGCGCGGGTCGAGTATCTCTGGTCGCTAAACAACTACGGTCCCGGCGATGTCACGGACCTCGCCGTCAACATCGCCCTCCCGATGGAACTGCCGGCCCAGAAGCTGCTCTCGGAGCTCGACTATTCGAGGCATCCGGACGCGATCGAGGCCGATCAATGGCAGCAGCAATGCGCGCTGTTCCGTTTCGACCGCGTCGAGGCGGGGACGAAGGCCATCGTCAGCTACGCCGTCGAGGCCGAGGTCTCCGCCATCCGGTACCTGATCATCCCCGATGACTCGGAGACGCTGGCGGACATTCCCGAATCGATCCGCCGGCAATACACGGGCGACGGGTCGCGCTACCGCATCGGCACGCCGTACATCCGTGAGCTGGTGAACAAGATCGTGGGCGAGGAGACGAACCCGTACTGGATCGCGCGGAAGATCTACGACTACGTGATCGATCACCTCGAGTACGAGATGGTGGGAGGCTGGGACGTGCCGGAGGTGGTGCTCAAGCGCGGCAGCGGATCGTGCTCGGAATACACCTTCTCCTTCGTCGCCCTCTGCCGGGCCGCGGGCCTGCCGGCGCGGTACCAGGGCAGCATCGTCGTGCGGGGTGATGATGCCAGCATCGACGAGGCCTTCCACCGCTGGGCCCAGGTCTACCTGCCCCGCTACGGCTGGGTGCCCGTGGACGCCAACGCGGGCGACAAGCCCTCCCCCGCCGATCAGTGCCGCGGGTTTGGAGGCCTGAGCAACCGCTTCCTCATCACCACCCAGAGCGGCGGCGATTCGGAGTACCTTCGCTGGGGATACAACTCCCACAGCACGCACCGGTCGACCGGCTACTGCAAGATCGAGGAGGCCAACTTCGGCTTCTGGGAGCCGCTGGAGGAAGAGGCTGAAGAGGCTGAAGAGGACGATAAAGCGCCCTGACGAGGCGACTTGATCGCTACATCCCGATCAACAGCACGATGAAGATGATCAGCCAGACCACGTCGAGGAAGTGCCAGTACCAGCTCGTGAACTGCACGCCCGCATAGTCCCGGGCCGAGTAGCGCCCCCGGGCGGCGCCGATCGTCGTGCGGAAGAGGGCGAGCAGCCCCCCGATCACGTGCAGCCCGTGCAGGCCGCTGAGCACGTAGAAGCCGGTGAGGGCGAGGCGGAACTCGCCGGACGTCGCCCAGCGGTCGGCCACGGCTTCGCCCCACGCGATCCAGCACCAGACCTGGATCGCCAGGAACGCCAGGCCCAGGGCGGTGGTCGCGATGAGCCCGTTGCGGAGCGGTCTGGCCTGGCCGGTGCGGATCGACGCCAGCGACCATTGCATCGTCCCGCTGCTGACGATGAGCACGACCGTGCTCGCCCACAGCGCCTGGGGCAGCGCGGGCAGGTCCGTCGGCCACAGCCCGTCGCGCGCAAGCTGCACGCGGACCACGAGCAGCACGATGAGCGTGGCGATGAACAGCACGCCGATGGAGATGAGAAACAGGACCATCCCGAAGCGACCCGCGCTGTGGCGGGCGGCGGCGTCGGCGAACGGCGACTTGATCGCGCTGTCGGCGAAAAGCGGCATTACGGCTGCACTTCCTGAAGCGTGTCCCGCACCGCCGGCGCGTCGCCCCGGTGCAGATCCTCCTGGTATTCGGATGTATCCACCATCGCCAGGGCGATGAGCAGCGTCACGAACGCCAGCGAGCCGACGAAGACGATCCCGTTGAACGGCCGGTCCCAGCGCAGGTGCATGAAGATGAGGGCGACGACGGAACCCTTGAGGGCGGCGATGCCGAGGGCGACCCAGATGTTCGCCGGCCCCCAGTCCCGACCCGCGGCCCAGACGGTGACCCAGGTCAGGAACAGGAGCACGATGCCGGTGGCGACGAGGGTCGGGATGGACACGATGTGTCCCTCGCCGTGGTCGGCGTGCTCGTGCGTCGTCTCGGTGGTCGATTCGGCGGCGTCGGTCATGCCGGGGCGTGCTCGGTCAGGCGTGCGTCGAAAAGGGCCGGGGGCTGCGCCATTACGTTTCCTCCCCGTTGGGATGGGGAACATCCTCCCGCCAGTGGTAACCGCCCTCCTCGGCGTCCCACTCGAGGACGGAGTAATCGTAACAATCGCCCACGGCGGGCGGGGTGTCGAAGTTGTTGTGCGGCGGCGGGCTGGCGCACTGCCATTCCAGGCTCCGCCCGCCCCAGGGGTTGGCCGGCGCCCGCCGCCCCTTGAAGATCGAGTGCAGCAGGTAGAAGAGGATGAGGAAGAAGCCGATCGCCATCACGTAGGAGCCGATCGACGAGATCACGTGATACAGGTGGAACAGCTCGGTCTTCTCCGGCAGCCAGTTGCCGACGGTGTCGGAGTAGTCGTGATACCGCCGCGGCATGCCCTGGCTGCCCAGCATGAACTGGCTGAAGAAGGCGACGTTGAAGCCGACGAAGACCAGCGCCCAGGCGAGCCGGCCCATCACCTCCGAGTACATCTTCCCCGTGATCTTCGGCCACCAGTGATGCATCCCGCCGATCATCGCGATCAGGGCGCTGCCCATCATCACGTAATGGAAGTGGGCGACCACGAAGTACGTGTCGTGCAGGTGGATGTCGGTGGCGAGCGTCCCCAGGAACAGTCCGGTCAGCCCGCCGATGGTGAAGATGAAGATGAACGACAGCGCGTACAGCATCGGCGTGTTGAGGCTGATGGAGCCCTTGTAGAGCGTCGCCAGCCAGTTGAAGACCTTGATCGCCGAGGGGATCGACACGCTGAACGTGATGGCCGAGAAGATCGCGTTCACCACCGCCGACTGCCCCGAGGTGAACATGTGATGCCCCCACACGAGGAAGCCGAAGAGGGCGATGGCGATCGAGCTGTAGGCGATGAACCGGTAGCCGAAGATGTGCTTGTGGCTGTGGATCGAGATCAGCTCGCTGATGATCCCCATGGCGGGGAGGATCATGATGTACACCGCCGGGTGCGAGTAGAACCAGAAGAAGTGCTGGTAGAGGACGGGGTCGCCGCCCAGGGCCGGATCGAAGATGCCCACCTGGAACACCCGCTCGACGATGAGCAGCAGGAGGGTGATCCCCAGCACCGGGGTGGCGAGGATCTGGATGATCGACGTCGCGTAGAGCGACCAGAGGAACAGTGGCATCCGGAACCACGTCATCCCCCTGGGGCGCAGCCGGTGGATGGTGACGATGAAGTTCAGGCCGGTGAAGATCGAGGAGAAGCCGAGGATGAAGGCCCCGACGGTGACGTAGACCACGCCCGTGCGGGCCTCCTCCGTCGAGTAGGGCGCGTAGAACGTCCAGCCGGTGTCCACCCCGCCCATCACCATCGACGTCACGGCGAAGATCGCCCCGAGCACCCACAGCCAGTAGCTGGTGAGATTGAGGCGCGGGAAGGCCACGTCCTTGGCCCCCAGCATGATGGGGAGGACGAAGTTGCCCAGCGCGGCGGGGATCGAGGGGATGATCACGAGAAAGATCATGATCGCCCCGTGCATGGTGAACGTGCGGTTGTAGGTGTCCTGCCCCATGATCGTCTCGCCCGGGGCGATGAGCTCGGTGCGCACGAGGAGGGCGAGGACGCCGCCCACGAAGAACGAGGCGAGAATCGAGATCAGGTACATCACGCCGATCCGCTTGTGATCCAGCGTGAACAGCCACGACAGGATCCCCCGCGAGTGCGTGAGGTAGTTGCTCTGTGGTCCGGGATGGTCGGCCGTCAACATGCTCATGGCGGTGATCCGCTCTCTGCTCTACTCGATGGGGTTTCCGGATTCGTCGACGACCTCATCCAGCTTGCGGATGAACTCGATGAGCGCCCGCACCTCGCGCTCCTTGAGCTGTCCCTGGAAGGTGGGCATCACGTTCGGGTAATTCATCACGATCTGCGAGGCGGGATTGATGATCGAGTTGCGAACGTAGTTCTCGTCCACGGTGACTTCCGAGCCGTCGTCGAGGACGCGCTGCTGCCCCCAGAGCCGATGCGTCTCCCGGAAGGACGGCCCCTGGAGGCGTGAGCCGTCCAGCGTGTGGCAGGACTGGCATCGGGGATAGAGCCGCAGCCCGGCCCGGGCGAGGTCCTCGTCGGCGTAGTCGTCGATCCAGTTCGCCTTCTGCGTGATGATGTCCTCGAACTGATCGGCGGGGACGACCTCGATGATCCCCGTCATCTGCGAGTGCTGGGCGCCGCAGTACTCGGCGCAGAAAAGCTGGTACTGACCCGGCTCGGGGGCCTCGAACCACAGGTACGTGTACCGACCCGGCACCACGTCCTTCTTCAGTCGGAAGTCGGGGATGTAGAAGGAGTGAATCACGTCGGTGGAGGTCATCTTGAGCTTGACCGGCCGGCCCGCGGGGACGGTGAGCCGATCCGACTGCACGGCGCCGTTGGCGTGCTCGAAGCTCCAGAACCACCGCTGGCCGGTGACCCAGACCTCGTAGGCGTTGAGCGGTTCCTGGACCATGCCCACGTAGCCGCGGAGCCCGACGTAGAAGATGATGATGACGAGGATGAGGGGGATGATGGTCCAGGTGACCTCCAGGACGGTGTTATGCGACGCCGACGGCTGCCGCTCCTGTCCCTCGCGCCGCCGGTACTTGATGACGAACAGCACCATCAGCGCCACGATGAGGACGAAGAAGAAGACGCTGATCCAGAGGATGAAGAAGAAGATGTCATCAACGACGTCGGCGATCGGCGACGCCTGACGGGGCATCCAGAACCCACCGCCCACGGGCCCCTCGGCCGCGGTGGCGAGCAGGTTCGGGATGGACGGCAGGAACGTCATGACTCCATCGCCCCCGCGACGGCGGGCGCCGGCTCATGCTTCGGACCGCGACGCCAGAGCACCAGGAGCACGACCCCGATCGCCAGCATGGTGAGCAACCCCACCAGGCGCATGAGCTTCATCGCCGAGAAGGCGTAGCTGCCCGCCTCCGGATCGTAGTGATAGCACATCATGAGCATGAACCTGTCGACGGGCGAGCCGATCGAGCCTTCCGAGGCCTCGACCAGCGCCAGCCGCACCGCCTTCGGGTCGAACATCACGTCGTTCATGTACCGGGAGACCTTCCCCCCGGGGGTGATGAACATGATGCTCGCGGCGTGGGCGTACTCGCCCGTCTCCTCGACGTAGCGGTACTTGAACCCGACCGCGGTGGCGAGCTTCTCGATGTTCGCCTGCTCGCCGGTGAGGAAGTGCCAGCCCTCGGCGGCGGTGGGACAGTCGTACTGCGTGAGGTAGCCCTTCTTCTTCATCGTGGCCAGTTCCGGCCCCTCCTCGGGGTTGATGGAGACGGTGACGATGTCGAAGTCCTCGCCCGCGGCCCAGTCGATCTCGTTCAGCGCGTCCACCATGCCGTTGAGCGTCAGCGTGCACAGCATCGGGCAGCGGTAGTAATTCAGGGTCAGGATGACGGGCCGGCCGGGCCGGAAGTAGTCGGCGAGCGCGACCGACTTCCCCGACTCGTCCACGAAGGACAGATCGAGCGGGATCTCGTTGCCCGTGCGATCGATGATCGTCACGTCCTCCAGCGCCTCGGGCGTGTCCTCGGTCAACAAGGGGGCCTGCGCGGCGACCGGGGCGACCCATCCCGGCAGGGCCGGCAGGACCAGGGCGGCGATCAGCGCTCGGTTGATGCCCGTCGCGGCGATCATGGTTTACCTCTTTCTGACGCGGTGTTCGTCTCCGCCGCCATCGCCTCCATCGCCTGCTCGATGGGGATGACCAGCGATCGTTCGCCCTCGCCGCTGTCCGGTCGGATCTCCCAGCGCGGCGGGTCGGTGAGCCGCGCCGTCTGGTCGCGGCGCAGCGCCTCCAGCTCCCGGTGCGCCTCGGCGCCGACCTTCTGCTCGAACTCCCGGGCGAGGGAGTTGTACATCAACGCCGCCGTCACCAGGATCGCCACCACGAGCAGCAGGACACCGATGAGACCGATCACCCAGGTCGGTCCGGCGGCGGGATCATCGCGATCCGTCAGGATGTGGCGGTCGACCTCACTCATGCTCGAAGCCCGATGAATGCGGCGGGAGATACGTTGGCGGAGGATTCACTCGACTAACCATTCCCTCGTCCGGCCTGTTCCGTTTCCGCCGCGTGTTGGGCGGATGAAACGGCCGGTCCGGTCACATGTTCTCGAACGCCAGCGACTCGCCCAGCCGCGGGTCGCCGACGGGAATCAACGCACAACTTCGCAGCCGGTGAGCGGTTCCGGCGATGAACAGCCCCCCCAGCCCGACGAGGCAGGTCAGATCGATCAGCATCGGATCATAGCCGACCAGCTCGCCCCCGCGTGCGGCGACCTGCTCGGCGACCTCGCCGTACGTCCTCGCCTCCGCGATCACCTCGCCCGGCACGTGCGGCATGACCAGCCAGTAGATGTCAAGGAAGTGCAGGGCCAGGGCCCAGAGGGCGATCGCCGCCAGCAGTCCACGGATGCGCTTGGTGTGCTTCGTCACGAGCAGGAGGAAGGGGAGGAGGAAGTGGCCGACGAGGAGCAGCAGGCTCACGCCGCCCCAGCCCCCGAGCTGCCGGGCCATGTACCAGCCCGTCTCCTCCGGGATGTTCGCGTACCAGATGAGCATGTACTGGCTGTAGGCGATGTAGGCCCAGAACACGATGCCGAAGGCGAAGAGCTGCTTGCCCATGTCCTGGTAATGCTCGAGCGTGATCTCCTCCCGAATCCGCCCCTGCCGCTGGAGGCAGTACACGGCGACGATCTGGAGGGCGAAGAACCCGCAGCAGCTCGAGGCGAAGTAGTACACCCCGAACATCGTGCTGAACCAGTGCGCCTCCAGGGCCATCACCCAGTCGATGACGGCGAACGTCTGCGTCAGGCCGTACAGGATCGCCGCCACCGGCGCCCAGCGCTGCAGCCGATGGGTGAGCTGCACGTCGCCCGAGCGGTCCTGCGCGACCGAGTTGCGGAGGAAGAACGCGCCCGCCCCCGCCCAGACGGCGAGGAAGACGATCGCGCGGATGACCCAGAACGGCTCGTTGAGATACGGCCGCTTGTGCGCGTACAGCTCGTCGCCCGCCGCGTAGGCGGGATCCATCCAGTCGTAGAGCAGACCGCCCTTGCCCGCGATGACGAGCCCGAGGATGGGCAGGAACAGGATCCACAGCCAGACGAGGTTTGCCGCGAACCCCTCGGCGATGCGGCGGATCGTCACGCTCCACCCCGCCCGCGTGGCGTGCTGGATGAATGTGAAGAACAACCCGCCCAGCGCGAGGCTGAGCACGAACATGAACGCCGTCAGGTAGGACCGGAAGAACCGCTCCCAGCCCGCGGCGAGGGCGAGAAGAACGCTGAGGACCAGGCCGGCCAGGCCGATCGCGCCCGCGATGAGCATGATCCGGCCCGCGAGCGGGCCCAGTCGCAGGTTCGGGTTGTCCGGCCCGGCCGCGCCGATCATTGCTCTTCCTCCGGCATGAGATCGACCACGGGCAGATTCTGCCGCTGCGCGGCGGGCACATCTTCCGGGGGCGCGTTCTGGCTGCGCTGCAGCGCCTCGACGTAGGCGACGATCGCCCAGCGACCTTCCACGGTGATCTGCGGCCCGTAGCCGGCCATGTTGCGAATGCCGTGGGTGATCGTGTTGTAGATCTGCCCCACCGGCTGATCGCGAATGGTGGGATCATGCAGGCTCATGGGCTGGACCCAGACGGTGCCGTTGCCGAGAGCGGGGTTGGCCACGAGCATCATCGCCCGCTGGTGGATGATGCCATTGCCGTACCCGGCGATGCCGTGACAAGGCGCGCAGTAGATGTCGAACCGCTCCCGGCCGCGCTGGAGAAGTTGCAGGGTGACCGGCGTCCGGGCGGGGAAGGTGTCGGCCCACCCCTCGCCGACGACGCCCCGGAGGTAATGCCCGTCGTTGACGACGTCGTCCCGGGCGAGGGTGCCGGCCACGGGCGGCCGCATCCCCCGGCCGTCGGCGAAGATCGACCGGCCGTCGTCCCGCACCGGCCCGATCTGCTGGGGCTTGACCTTCGCCTGCGCGTCCATGTCCTGGAAGATGTGAATGCGCGGGACCTCGCTCCGCGCGGTCCGCGCCCAGGCGATCAGGGCCGGCGGGATCATCGCCACCACGATCAGGATGAGCACGAGATAGATCAGCCACCTGGGCATGCCGGGTCAGGGCTCCAGCGCTTCGATGGACAGCGGGCGGAGCGTCTCGAGGAACGTCTCCGTCCTCCGGCGCACGAAGTTCGGGTCGCGGGCCTCGATCACGAGGAAGAAACGGTCGTTGGTCGCCCGCGCGAAACGCGGGCTCTTCAGCGTCGGATGATTCAGCCAGGGCAGGCCGTTGAGCAGGAGCATCCAGCCCACGCAACCCGTGGCCGCGAGCAGGATCGTCATCTCGAAGACGACCGGGATCCACGCCGGCACGCTCGCCAGCGGCTTGCCGCTGATGAGGAAGTCGTAGCCGCGCACGGGGACGATGAGCCAGAAGTCGAAGCTCGTGGCGTTGGTGAACCACTGGAGGATGACGCCGAGGATGACGCCGGTCATCCCGCCGAAGAACACGAGAATGGGCAGGATCGTCGGCTTGACCCCCATCGCCTTGTCCAGGCCGTGCACGGGAAACGGCGTGTGGCAGTCGAACCAGCGATAGCCTTCGGCGCGGGTGCGCTGCGCGGCGCGGAGGATCGCGGCCGGGCTGTCGAACTCGGCCATCAGGCCCCAGAGCTTCCTGGCCTTCTCGCCGCGGCGCTTCGATCCATGCCGGGCCTCCGTCAGGGAGAGAGACGCATTCCGGGGGCTCGTCATGCCTCACCCCCTTCCGCGTGCCCGTCGTGCCCGTGCGGGTCGGCCTGCGGCATCACCGCCTTCACCTCCGCCATCGCGATCACCGGCAGGTAGCGGATGAAGAGCAGGAAGAGCGTGAGGAACAGGCCGAAGCTGCCCACGAGCATGCCGATGTCGACCCACGAGGGCGTGTAGTATCCCCACGAGCTGCCCAGGAAGTCCTGGGACAGCGAGGTGATCACGATCACGAACCGCTCGAACCACATGCCCACGTTGACGCACATCGCCACGAAGAACATGGCGGGAATGCTCGTTCGCAAGCGCTTGAACCAGAAGAGCTGCGGGGCCGCGACGTTGCAGAACGCCATCAGCCAGTAGGCCCACGCATACTGCCCGGTCGCGCGGTTGACGAACGCAAACATCTCGTACAGCGCCCCGGAATACCACGCGATGAAGAACTCCATCATGTAGGCGTATCCCACCAGCGAGCCGGTGAGGAGAATGATCTTGTTCATGTTCTCAAGGTGCCGCATGGTGATGAAGTTCTTCAGCCCCCACAGCTCGCGGGCGGGCACGGCCAGTGTGACCACCATCGCGAACCCGCCGAAGATCGCGCCCGCCACGAAGTAGGGCGGGAAGATCGTCGTGTGCCAGCCGGGAAGCTGGGAAACCGCGAAGTCGAAGGACACCACCGAGTGCACCGAGAGCACGAGCGGCGTGGCCAGCGCGGCCAGCAGCAGGTACGCCCGCTCGTAGCGGTGCCAGTGCCGCATGCTCCCCCGCCATCCCAGCGCGAACAGGCCGTAGGCGATCGCCTTGATCTTGGTGTTCGCCCGGTCGCGCAGCGTGGCCAGGTCGGGAACCATCCCCACGTACCAGAAGAGCAGGGAAACGGTGAAGTACGTCCCCACCGCGAAGACGTCCCACAGCAGCGGGCTGCGGAACTGGGGCCACATCTCCATCTGGTTGGGAATGGGGAACAGCCAGTAGGCGAGCCACACGCGGCCGACGTGGATGCCCGGGAAGGTGCCGGCGCAGACCACGGCGAAGATCGTCATCGCCTCCGCGAAGCGGTTGATCGCCGTCCGCCACTTCTGGCGGAAGAGGAAGAGGATGGCGCTGATGAGGGTGCCCGCGTGGCCGATGCCGACCCAGAAGACGAAGTTGACGATGGGGAACCCCCACATCACGGGGTTCATGTTCCCCCACACCCCCACGCCGGTGAGGATCAGGTAGAGGATGAGCAGGCCGAACAGAGAAGCGAGGATGCTCGAGATCGCGATCGAGACGTACCACGCCCTGGGCGGACGCGGCGACTCGTTCACGTAACAGATCTCCTCCGTCACGCTCGTGAAGTCGTCGTGGTTGAGGACCAGCGGCGCCCTTCGCGTCGGATCCTCGAACGTGTTGTCCACCGTCAGCGTGCTCATCAGTGGGGTGCATCGCCTCCGCTGTGGCCGGCGTCGCCGCGCGCCGGAGATTCATCACGTGCGCCGTCCCCCTGACTCTCCCCACTTCCGGGGGCGGCCGGGTTGCGGAGCTTGGCCATGTAGGTCGTTCGCGCCTTGACGTTCAGCTCCTCGAGCATCTCGTAGGAGCGCTCGTGCTTCCTTGCCCGGGCGACGCGGCTGTCGGCGTCCTCGAGGTCGCCGAACACGATCGCCTGCGCCGGGCAGGTCTGCGCGCAGGCCGGCGTGATCGCCCCGTCGGGGATCGCGATGCGCCGGTCCTTGCGCTTCTCCTTCTCCGCCTGCGGGAGATTGGCGTAGGCGTTCTTCGCGTCGATCCGCGCCTGCGCGATGCGCTGGATGCAGTAGGTGCACTTCTCCATCACGCCCCGCATGCGGACGGTCACCTCGGGATTGAACTGCAACTGCTTCAGCTCGTCGGGCGTGGCGGGCTTCTTCCTGAAGTAGTCGGTTTCGACCTGGAGCAGCTTCCCCGGCTGGGTGCGGGCGGGCCCGCGGCGGTGATAGTCGAAGTAGTTGAACCGCCTGACCTTGTAGGGGCAGTTGTTCGAGCAGTAGCGGGTGCCGATGCAGCGGTTGTAGACCATCACGTTCAGGCCGTCGGCGTCGTGCACCGTCGCCGCCACCGGGCACACCTGCTCGCAGGGGGCGTTCTCGCAGTGCATGCACGGCACGGGCTGCAGCGCCACCGCCGTCACGCGATTCGGGTCGTACCGGTCGTTGCGCGGCGCGAACTGGAAGTACCGGTCCACGCGGAGCCAGTGCATCTCCCGGCCGCGCTTCACCTGGTCCTTGCCCACGATGGGGATGTTGTTTTCCGCCTGGCAGGCGACGATGCACGCCCCGCAGCCGACGCAGGCGTTCAGGTCGATGGACATGCCCCAGGCGTAATCGCCCTCCCCCGCCTGGTGAGGCAGGTTCTCCTCGAACAGCGACAGGCGATGCGTCACGTGCGTGCGATGCTTCGCGAAGTTCGGGTGATGCCGGTATTCCTCCAGGTCCGCCTCGCGGAACTGGGAGGGCAGGCGCTGCTGGATGCTGCGACCGGCGATGGTCTCCACGTCGATCGTGTGATGATCCTGCGTGGTGACGAGTTCGTAGCGGCCGCCCGTCTTCGTGATCGTCGCGCCGCCGGCGAAGGACATCGCTTCGCTCGTGCGGAGCCGGTAGAAGTCGAAGCCGGCCCCGGTGCAGATGCGGCCCTCGAACCCGCGCCCGCCGCCGAGGGGGAGGACCGCGCAGCGCTCGGGCAGGCCCGGCTGGATCATCGCCGCCGCCTCGAGGCTGCGCTCGCCGAGCGTGATCTTCAAAACGTCGCCGCGCTCGATGCCGAGTTCGCCCGCGGCGGCGGGGCTGAGCAGCACCGCCGTGTCCCAGGTGAGCTTCGTCATCGGGTCGGGCACTTCCTGCAGCCAGCCGTTGTTGGCGAACCGCCCGTCGTAGAGCGTCGGATGCGGCCGGAAGACGACCTCCCAGCCCCGGCCCCCGGAAGTTCGGATCGAACGCGCGGACGACGCCTCATGCAGCGCTTCCGCCGCCGCGGCGAGCCCGCTCCGATCCGCGGCGGGCGTGACGGTCCTCCACGCGCTGTTCGCCAGAACGCCGTCGTGCAGCGCGCGCCGCCAGCGTGCTTCGTCCTCGCCGCCGATGAGATCGAAGAACGTGCGCCGGACGATCGCCTGCCCGTCGGTAGTGTCATCGCCGACGAGGACCGCGAGGAGCTCGAGGGCGCTCTTCCCCCCAAACAGCGGCTCGATGATGGGCTGGCCGAGGCTGCAGGTTCCGTCCCACGCGCGCCCGTCGCCCCACGTCTCCAGGTAGTGCGCGCGGTTGACGTGCCACGTGCATCGCGTGGCGGTCTCGTCGTAGTAGTCACCGAGATGGATCGTCACGCCGGCCTTTCCCGGCAGGGCGGGAAAGTCCAGGTCCGCCGGGGCGTTGTACGCCGGATTGCCCCCGAGGATCACGAGCGTGCCGATCTTCCCGTCCGCGAGCCGGTCGGCCAGGGCGCGGATCGATTCCGAGTGCTTCGCCTGCTCCGGCTGCGGCGTGAAGGCGATCGTGCGGCCGACGTTGCCCAGCGCTTCGTTCATCAGGTGCGCCAGCAGGTGCACCTCCGCCGGCTGACCCGCCCCCGTCACGATCAGACATTCCCCGCGATGCGCCTGAAGATCGGTCAGCGCGTGTTCGAGCGTCGCGCGAAGCTCCCCGGTCAGGACGGCTCCCGCGGCGGGATCCTCCTCGAAAGGCCGCCACGCTTGCTCGTCCACGATTCGGCCGGCGAGCCACGCCGCGATCACCGCGATGTCTCCGCTGCGCACCGGATGCCGATGATCGGCATTCGCGCCGGTCAGGGTGAACTCGCTCTCGAAGGCGTAGAGGCGATTCATCGTCTTCGTCGCGTCGTCGGCGCGCCGCCCCGCCGCGAAGTCGCGGATGTTCCGGACCGCATTGCGATGCGCGCCGAGGAAGTCCGCATCGAGCGAGACGATGACCTTCGCCCGCGCCGGATCGATCTGGGCCCGGTGCGGCGAGCCGAACGCAAGCTCCGCGCCGGCGACCTCGTTGTCGTTGTTCAGCGGCTCGTACTCGTGCCACGACGCGTTCGGGTAGATCTCAAGAAACCTTCTCCGCATGGCGAGGAGGCTGGGCGATGAACTCGCCTCGGCGAGGACGGCCATGCCGTGCCCGCGCCGCTCACGCTCCTGCCCGAAGTGCCCCTGCGCCCAATCGGCGAACGTCGGCCAGTCGGCGCGCTTGCCTTCCCGCCGTACCGAGCGGCTGCGATCGGGATCGTACAGATCCAGCACGCCGGCCTGGGCGAAGCTGTCGGCCGCGCCCCGGCCGACCGGGTGTCGGTCGTTGCCCTCGATCTTCGTGGGCCGGCCGTCGTTGGCGGTCGCGAGCAGTCCGCAGGCGACGCCGCCCAGTTCCATGCAGGTGGCGTAGGAGACGGGAATGCCGGGATCGCGCCCCTCCGGCCGACCCGCGTAGGGGACGATTTCTTCCTTCGGCCAGCGCCGGCACCCGGTCAGCCCCAGCCCGGCGAGGGCCATCGACGCGCCCATGATCTTCAGGAAGTGACGCCGATCCGTCGAGTCCAGCAGCTCCGACGCCCCGGCCGGGAACTCCCGGTGCATGAACGCGCGAAACTCCGGCGTGTCCGCGAGATGATCCAGGCTGCGCCAGTACGCCCGGCCGCTCGTGTTTCCGTCATTCAGCGGTGGCACGTGGAGCAATCCTGGGACGGGTTGATCTGATGCAGCTCTTTCCAGAACGCGCGGTACGCGGCCTCCTCCTCCTCCGTGCCTTCAAACGTCCAGGCCAGGTTCGTCACCAGCGCCGGGTCGCGCAGGTGTTGATCCGGATGGCGGTGACACTCCAGGCACCAGCCCATGCTCAGCGTCTCCTGCTGGTAGACCACCTCCATCGTGTCGATGCGGCCGTGGCAGGAAACGCAACTCACGCCGCGGGTGACGTGCGCGGCGTGATTGAAGTACGCATAGTCGGGCAGATCATGCACGCGCACCCACTCCACGGGCAGGCCGGAGCGATAGCTGTCCCACAAGGGCTGGATGTTGACGCTCTCCTTGTGGATCTGCGTGTGGCAGTTCATGCACGTCCGGGTGGGCGGGATCGCCGCGTGGGCGGCGCGCTCGACGGTGTTGTGACAGTACCGGCAATCCATGCCCAGCTCGCCGGCGTGAAGGGCGTGGCTGAACGGAACCGGCTGCGTCGGCTGGTAGCCCACATCCGTCGTCTTCGGGCTGAACCCCCAGGCGACGACGAGAACGGCGTAGAGCGGAGCGATCGCCCCGAAAACCAGCGCACCCGGCAGCAGGAGGTTGCTCCATCCGGGAAAGACGTAGTGGTAGCGACCCATCGGGCGGCGCCCTTCCTTGCAACGCAACATCCTGCCGACGAACAGGATACGCCTCATCGCGCGCGGACGGCCCGGGACGAGCCCGCCGACGCGGGGAGGGGTCGAATCATACTCTTCACCCGCGGGCAGGCAAGCGATCGGCCGCCGGCGAAGCCCCGTCGGCGTGGTTTCTCATCGACCCCGCATCCGACGCCCGCGGCTCATACGGCCTGTCCATCGCGCGGGCCGCGCTGCCGGCTCGGGGCGGATAAGCTACGGCAGACGCTCGCCGCCGCTCCGTCCGCGGCCCGCACGCAAGGGACGCCATGATCGATACGCACTGCCATCTCACGTTCGATGATTATGCCGGTCAGGTGGATGCGGTTATCCGCAATGCGCGGCAGGCCGGCCTCCGCGGCCTCATCACCGTCTCCATCAACGCCGACAACTGCCGCGAATCGCAATCGCTGGCCGAAGCGCACGACGATGTCTGGTTCACGGCCGGCGTCCATCCGCTCTACACGGAGGAGGCCCCGGCCTGGGATCAGGTTCGTCTCGCCGCCGCCCACGAGCGATGCGTCGCCTGGGGCGAGCTGGGGCTGGACAATCACTACGACAAGCCCCCGCGGGCGCTGCAGGATCGGATCCTCGCCGAGCAGTTGGCGATGATCGAATCGGCGCGGTCCGGCGACAGTTCCGGGGACGGTTCCGGGGGCCTGGAGATGCCCATCGTTGTGCACTGTCGCGATGCCTACGACGAGTTGCTGGCCGTCTTCCGCGACGCCCCGTTCGACCACGACCGGTACGTCTTTCACTGCTTCAACCGCGGGCCGGACGAGGTGCGGAAGGTCCTGGACTTCGGGGCGTGGGTGAGCTTCACGGGGGTGGTGACGTTCCGCAACGCCCCGGAGGTGGCGGAGGCGGCGAAGCTGGTGCCCGCCGATCGGATCATGGTCGAGACGGACGCCCCGTTCCTCGCCCCGGAGCCGGTGCGGAAGATCCGGCCCAACGAGCCGCAGTACGTCGTGCACACGGCGCGCTTCCTGGCCGAACTCCGCGGCGAGGATCCGGCGGAATTCGAGCGGATCCTGGACGGAAACGCCGAGCGGTTCTTCGGGATCACCCTGCGGGCTGTTTCGACGTAAATATTTGCAGAGTAGTTACTTAAGGATCGCCCGACACCGTGGGCCACCCGCCTGAGGGGCCGGCATCGGCGATCGTGACGTCTCGACCCTTTTTTGTCGGCGGCGGCGCAGGACCTTCCCAGCAGCGGCGTTTCATCAGGCGGGGAGGCGACCGCTCCGGCTCCGCGACCGGGCCGGCAGCCCGTCCCATCGACGTGCGCGAAGGTGAGGAGGTCACATCATGAACAGGCGCAGTCCCCGCGGATTCTCGATCGTCGAACTGGCAGCGCTACTCGCGGCCGTCGTCCTTCTCTTGTCCCTCGTTCTGCCCGCGCTGGCCGGCGCGAGGGCCCGGTCGCAGGTGGATGTCTCGCTGAACAACCTCATCGCTCTCGGCACGGCGCATGCCACCTACGCCGCCGACTGGAACGGAAGGCAGTTCACCAACGTCGTCGATGATCTGTCAACGTACGGCGGCACGGTCTTCGGAGCGTACAGCGGGTACGAAAGCGCCCATGGCGAGCCACACCCGCCGATCCTCCTCGGGTGGGGATGCGATGAAGAGAGTGACTGCGGTCTGTGGGGCTATTGGATGGTTCACGCCGGCAACTGGGGTCTGTGTGATCCGATCGGTTTCCCCGGTGGTCCCTCCGGCCTCGTGGGTTTCGGCATGTTCCGCATCCCGAACGCCAAGCCGTTTCATGACTATGTCAACGGCCGGTTCTTCGAACCGACCTTCTATCCGCCCAACGATCCTGTCCCGTACGAGCTCGTCGAGCTCCTTTTCGACTCACCCTTCGAGTATGTGAATGTGCCGGGACCCGGAAACTGGTGGTCAAGTTACTGCTTCAGTCCCGCGGCGATGTTCAATCCGGCCGTCATGGCCCACCCGGGACCGGGCGAGATGGACGGCTGGCACGATCCTTACGAGCTCCTCGCGGGCTTCGAATCGCCGAGTTTTCATCACGCTCTGTATCCGAATCTGAAGACGCAGATCATCGAGCATCACTGGAACCAGGATGCGCCGCCCGATCCGTGCAATCCAAACTTCGAGGACGGCACGTACGACAACTGCGAGCCGTATTACTTCAACCACGCGTTTGACTCCATGCCCGCCACGCTGTTCTACGACAACAGCGTGCGCCTCCTGCCGAACGCGGAGGTGCTCTGGGCGGACGAGCGGATGATCGACCAGGTCGGCTACGGCCTGTGGAGCCGCGACACGCCGTTCGGCGAGGACGGCTACTTCATCGACTATGGCTACGACGGCGTGCCGCTGAGCCATCACGTCCTGACCACGGACGGCATTCTCGGACGCGACACGCTGTCCTGGCCGCCGGCGTCAACAAGGGAGATCACACCATGAACACACAGGCGAGACGCGGATTCTCGATCATCGAACTTGCGGCGAGCCTCGCGGCCGTTGTCCTCCTGTTATCCCTCGTCCTGCCGGCCCTGGCCCGGGGGCGGACCCAGTCCCAGGTCGAGGTATCCATGAGCAACCTCATCGCCCTCGGCGTGGCGCATGCGACGTACGCCGCGGACTGGAACGGAAGGCAGTTCACGAATGTCGTCGATGACCTGTCGATCTACGGCGGCAATACCGCGGCGGCATACAGCAACTACGAAGATGAGCATGGTGAGCCCCACCCGCCGGTCCTTCTCGGCTGGGGCTGCCACGACGAATGGGGCTGCGGCCTGTGGGGCTACCGGATGGGGCATTCGGGCAACTACGGCCTCTGCGAGCCGATCACCTTCCCCGGTGGCCCGTCGCACCTCGTGGGCTTCGGTGTCTTCCGCATCCCGAACGTCAAGCCGTTTCACGACTACGTCAACGGGCGCTTCTACGAACCGACGTTCTACCCGCCCAATGATCCGGTGCCCTACGCGCTCGTCGAGCCGCTCTTCGACTCACCGTTCGAATTCCTGTACATGCCGGGAATCGGAATCTGGTGGTCCAGTTACTGCTTCTCGCCCGCGGCGATGTTCAACCCCGCGGTGATGGCCCACCCGGGGCCGGGCGAGATGGACGGCTGGCACGATCCCTACGAGCTCCTCGCGGGCTTCGAATCGCCGAGTTTTCATCACGCTCTGTATCCGAATCTGAAAACGCAGATCATCGAGCATCACTGGAACCAGGATGCGCCGCCCGATCCGTGCAATCCAAACTTCGAGGACGGCACGTACGACAACTGCGAGCCGTATTACTTCAACCACGCGTTTGACTCCA
>JAXHTH010000338.1:0-6340 GCA_034211115.1 Planctomycetota bacterium
GGAAGGACCCCAAACGCGGCCGGCCTTCCCGGCGCGGCCGGGAAGGAGGACCACCATGTCAGCACCGTGCCGCACGCTCTGTCCCGCGATTCCCGCCCTTGCCGCGCTGCTCGGTCTCGGCGCCGTCCCGACCGCGTCGGCCGACGTGATCGGCGAGATCGTCGACGAGGTGAGCCAGGCCAACTACGTCCATTATCTTGAAGACCTGCTCTACACGCACGAAGGCGACACCCGCGGCCTGCCCCCGTACGACGACGATCACGATCCGGCCCGCGACAACATCCTCGCGTTCTTCACCGACCTGGGCCTCGACGCCAGTCTCGATCCGTTCGAGTATTCGCCCTTCCCCTGGCGCGACACCTATCACAACGTCGTCGCCGTGAAGGAGGGCGTCGTCAATCCCGATGTGATCTACGTCTGCGGCGCGCACTATGACTCGGTCGATCAGTCCCCGGGCGCCGATGACAACGGCAGCGGGGTGGCGGGCGTGATGGAGGCCGCCCGCGTCCTCGCCCCCTACGACCTCGAGGCGACCATCATCTTCATCGCCTTCGACCGCGAGGAGCAGTTCATGGTCGGCAGCCAGGCCTGGGTGAGCGAGCACCTGGGCGACGACATCCAGGGGGCGCTGTGCCTGGACATGATCGCCTACAACGAAACGGGCCTGAATCACCTGCTCACGCGGAGCTGGTACGACGGGAACAACCCCTTCCAGGAAACCGTCAACGCCGCGGTCAACGACTACAGCGGTGGGCTCAACGCGATACTGAGCTATGGCGGCTACAGCGATCACTGGTCATTCGCCCAGGCGGGCATCCTCGAGTGCGGCCTGCACGAGGAGGATGAGAATCCCTACTACCACGAGCCGGAAGACAACGTCGACCGGCCCGATTACCTGGACTACGACTTCGCGTACATGACCACCCGCGGGCTCGTGGCCGCCCTCGCCACCGTGGCGGGCGTGGTCGGCACGCCGGGCGACGTGAACGGCGACGGCGTGGTCAACACCGAGGACCTGCTCGCCCTGCTCGCGGCGTGGGGAAGCTGCCCCGATCCGCCCGAGGACTGCCCGGCGGACTTCAACGGCGATGACGTCGTCAACACCGAGGACCTGCTCACACTGCTGGCCAACTGGGGCTAACACCGCCTCTCGCGGCTTCGCGCCCACGGCCGCACTCCGTCTCTTCGTGTCTTCGTCTCCTCGTCTCTTTTCCTCCTCCGGTCCCCGCGGATGTGCATCCGCGGCTATGAGCGATGCGCGGCTTACCAGTATCTCTCGAGGTGTATCTGTCCCGGCGTGCGGCGTGTGTGCTCGGTAAACCCCTCGCCCTGGAGGATCTCCTGCATCGACTCGATCATCAAGGGATGGCCGCAGAGGAACACGTGCGTGTGCTCGGGTGCGGGGCGCATCCCCCACTCCTTCTCGATGATGCCCTCCTCCCAGACGGCCTGGACGAAGCCCGTGCGCCCCGTCCACGGCACCGGCTCGTCCGCCGGCTCGCTGATCACCGGGAAGTAACTGAACGTCGGCGCGATGCGCTGAAGCGTCACCAGCTCGCTGTGATAGCCCAGATCCCAGGAGTGATAGGCGCCGTGAATGACGGCAAACCGCCGCGGGGCGGCCGGCGACAGGACCGTGCGCACCATGCTCATGTACGGCGCCAGACCCGTCCCCGTCGCGATGAGGATCACGTTCGCATCGGGCGGAACTTCCTCGAGGGTGAAGTAGCCGGAGAACTTCGGCGACAGCCAGAGCCGATCGCCGATTTCGAGATTGAACAGCCGCGGCGTGAGCTCGCCGCTCCGCACGAGCGAAATGTAGAACTCGAGGTATTCCTTCGCCACCGATGATGAGGCGATCGAGTAGGCGCGGATGATCGTCTTCCCGTCGTCGCCTTCGGCCGACGACGGCTCCGGATCCGACTCCGGGCAACGCGGGGCGGATCGGGGCAGGCCGAGGACGGTGAACTGGCCCGGCGTGAAGGCGGGCAGCTCCCACTGATCGGGCACGGTCCGAATCGTCATCAGGCCCGGTGCGTGCTCCGTCTTCTGCGTGACGATCGCGTTGAGGGGTCGGTCGGTCATCGATGCGCTCGTGCGGCTGACAGCCGCCTCATCTTTTTCCCGGGGGGCCACGACGCGGCGCGTCGCGCCACCCTCTTTTTTCCGGGGGCCACGACGCGGAGCGTCGTGCCACCGTCTTCTCCTCAGGTTGCCGGCGCCGCGCGGCGCCGCATCGCTGCGGATCGGACGGCAACCGAAACCAGATACACCACGCCCGCGGCGAGCACGATCGCCGACTCCGGGCTGATCGCCGTCCCGTACACCGCCACCCGCGGCACCGTCGTGAACGCCATGCAGAGGATGGTCGACAGCAGCATGATGGGGGCAAGGCGACGGGCGTAATGCCCCGCCGTCGCCGCGGGCAGCGTCAGCAGCGCCAGCACCAGGATCAAGCCCACCACCTGGATCAGGGCGATCACCGTCAGCGCCACCAGCACGAGCAGCACCAGGTTCGTGGAGAAGATGCTCACCCCCTGCAGCGCCGCCTGTTCCTCGTCCAGACACACCGCCAGCAGCCGCTTGTGAAACACGAGCAACGCACCGGCGATCACCGCCACGAGCACGACCATCAGCCGGATCTGGCTCCACGGCACGATCGCGATGTTCCCGAACAGGTAGCTCATCAGCTCCGTGTGATAGCCGGGCGTGAACTTGATGAGCAGGATCCCGATGGACATGCCGATCGCCCACATCGCGCCGATGAGGGTGTCCATCCGCTCGGCGAGGCGATCGTAGACGACGGCGATGAGCACCGCCGCGATCAGGGCTGCGATGACCGCCCCGAAGACCGGGCTCAGCCAGCCGAAGGCGTCGGGGAACTTCACCGCGAGGAAGACCGCCGCCCCGATGCCCCCCACCGCCATGTGCGCGATCGCCCCCACGAGAAACACCATCCGGCGGGTGATGACATACGGTCCGATCAGGCCGCAGGCCAGGCTCGCCAGCAGCCCGGCGAGCAGACCGGTGAGAAGAAACGGGTTGTCGGCCATGTCGTGGAAGAAGGAGGTCATCGCGCGGCGTCGTCCTCGTCTGCGATGCTGCGATCCCCCTCCTGCCCGCCGCCGCGCATCGACCCGGAGCCCGCGCCTCCGGCGGCCCCTCTTCCGGGGGCGGGGCCGAGTCCGGGGGCCGGGCAGCCGTGGGCGCAGCCCGGGTCCGCCAGCGGGCAACTGTCCTCGTGCTGCACCATCCGCACTTCGCCGTGATACATCTGCGCGATCACCTCCGCGGAGACCTCGTGTGCCGCATGCGTCGTGAGTCGATGATTCAGGCACGCCACGCGCTTCAGGTGGCGCGAAATGAACGACACATCGTGGCTGACGAGCACGATCGGCATCCGCTCGCTGAGTCGATGAAGCAGGTCGGTCAAACCCCGCTCGATGTGGGCGTCGACGCCCGCCGTCGGCTCATCGAGCAGCAGCAGCTTCGCCTCGCCGGCGAGGGCCCGGGCGATGAGCACCCGCTGCCGCTGGCCCCCGGAGAGATGGGCGATGGGGCGATCGGCCAGGTCCGCCGTCTGCGTCCGCTCGAGGGCGGCCATCGCCGCCTCCGTGTCTTCGCGCCCGAACCGGCATCCCCAGGAGGAGACGCCCAGCCGGCCCATGCGGACGACATCGAGCACGCTGGCCGGGGCGGCGAGATCGATCCGCGCGTTCTGCGGCACGTAGCCGATCCGCCGACTCACCTTCTGAGGCCGCCCGCCCAGCACGCTCACCGTCCCCCGCTGCGGCCTGAGAAAGCCGAGGATGATCTTCAGCAGCGTGGTCTTCCCCCCGCCGTTGGGCCCGATCACGCCCAGAAAATCACCCGGCCCGATCTGCAGATCCACATCCTCGAGGACCGGCATCGACAGCGCGTGCGGCGGATAGCCGTACCACACCCCCTTCAGCTCGACGATGGCCCCGTCATCGGCCATGCCATAAGCATATCGGCCCGGACGCCGCCGATCGCGCCACCGCGACGAGTTGTCTTCCCGGGCCGCCGCCGTCCGGGCCGGCGTGGACATCGCCCCACCGCCGTGGTAGGACAGCTCGTTCAGAGGCCGCCTGCGGGGGAGTCGATGCACCTGCGGGAAGGAGACAGACCATGAACGGGATCCATCGAGCGATGTGGGCTCTTCTCATCATCATCGCCCTCCCCGCCGCCGCGCAGAGCGAGACGATCACCACCGGCTCCCTGGCGCGGGAGATGATCGATCTGCACCGGCTGGCCGACTTCCCCGAGCCGGCCTTCCGCACCGTGCAGTTCTCGTCCTACGACCGCCGTGCCGGCATTTCCGGGGGTCCCGGGGGCCCCGGCTGGTTCGCCAACTCCGACGGCTTCGGCGGCGAGCCGATCCCCAACTTCGAGGGCCTCGTCACCGAGCCCGGCGAGGACGGCATCGGCGAGTATCTCATCTGCGATGTCCCCGGGCCCGGCGCGATCGTCCGATGCTGGACCGCCGCCATCGCCGGCTCCATCCGCATGTACCTCGACGGCGCCGATGAGCCAGTCTGCGACGGCTCGGCCGATGACTTCCTCCGCCGACCGTACAACTGGTTCGCCGCGCGGGTCGGTGTCGATCCCGCCTTCCTCGACGGAACGTTCAACCAGCGCAACGCCACGTATTGCCCCATCCCCTTTGCCAAGCGCTGCCGCATCGTCTGGATCGGCAGGATCCCGGACATTCACTTCTACGAGGTGCAGATGCGGCTCTATGGACAGGGCGCGGAGGTGGTGACGTTCAGCCCGGACGATCTGCGGCGATATGAAGAGGACCTGAGAAAAGTGGCGGCGGTGCTCGGCGCGCCCTCAAAGCACTGGCGATATGCCTCGCCCATCCACGAACCGCTTCCGATCAACGCGCAGCTCGCGCCCGGCGAGCGGCGCGATCTGCTGCACCTCACCAACGGCCCGGGCGCGATCGAACGCCTCACCCTGCGCGTCGACGCGCCCGACCTCGACCGCGCCCTGCGCCAGACGATCCTGCACATCCACTTCGATGATTTCCCGCACGGGCAGGTGCAAGCCCCGATCGGCGATTTCTTCGGGGCGGCCCCCGGAATCAACCCGTTCGATTCGCTGCCGTTCATGGTGAAGGGCGATGGCCGCATGACCTGCCGCTTCGTCATGCCCTACGAAAAGTCGGTCCGCATCGCCGTCGAGAACCGCTCGGGGCAGCCCATCACCATCACCGGCGATGCGCTCCCCATGCCATTTGAATGGGACGATGCCCGGTCGATGCACTTCCGCGCGCGGTGGCGCGTCGATCACGATCTCATCGCCGATCCGCACGCGGTGCAGGACCTGCCTTTCCTTCTCGCGCACGGCAAAGGCCGCTACGTCGGCACCGCCAGCCTCATGCTCAACCCCACCGATGTCCCCACCCCCGCCGGCGGATGGTGGGGCGAGGGCGATGAGAAGATCTTCATCGACGATGACATCCGACCCTCCACCTTCGGCACCGGCTCGGAGGATTACTACAACTATGCCTGGTCCACGCCCGACATCTGGGGATACGCCTGCGCCGGCCAGCCGCGCAACGACGGCCCGGGCAATCGCGGCTTCGTCACCAATCACCGCTGGCACATCATCGACTCGCTCCCCTTCCACGAGCGCATCGCCTTCTACATGGAGCTCTACAGCCACAAGCGCACGCCCGGCTTCTCCTACGCGCGCCTCGCCTATCACTATGCGCTTCCGGGGGCCGTCGATGATCACGTGACGATCACCGATGAGGACATACGGCCGCTCGAGCTGGCGCCGAACTGGGAGCCGCTGGCGTACTGGGGCGCGGCGAACTCCGTCTTCCACGAGCCGGAAACGATTCTTGAACGGGACAAGCCCGGCACGATCGAGCTGCGCGAAGGGAACCTCTACTCACGCGGTCGGCTGTTCGTCTGGAAGCCGAATCGCGCCGGCGAGATGCTCTCGTTCATCGTCCCCATCACCGAGGCGGGCACGTATTCAATCGACTTCTGCGCCGCCAGGACCGCCACTTCCGGGGGCTTCCGCGCCGAACTGGAAGGGCACGGCCCGCTGTTCGGCACACCCGGGGAGCCGGGGATGATCGATCTCAACATGCCCGCGCGCACCGTCCTCCGCCGTATCAGCGGGAACCGCGTCGAGCTCGAGGAAGGCGACTACCGCCTGACGCTGGAGTATGCAGGCCCGGCCGGCAATGAAATCGGGCTCGACTTCATCTGGATTCAGAAGCGCTGATTGATGGTGATTCCCCCTCCCTCCCAGGGAGGGGGTCAGGGGGTGGGTCGAGCCCGACAGAAACAAAGAATCTCCG
>JAXHTH010000339.1:0-2781 GCA_034211115.1 Planctomycetota bacterium
GCCAGCGGAGCGGGCGGCCGCGATATCGTCGCGGGCGGCGACGGCGAGGACACGCTGGTCGTCACCGGCACCGCGGCGGCCGAGACGTTCCGCATCCTGACGCGCGACGCGGCGCTCGCCTCGGGCCTGACGGGCCTGGACGAGGAGACCGACATCGTCATCCTGCGCAACGGCACCGGCAATGCCGCGATCGTGGCCGAGCTGAACCATGTCGAGGAGATCGTGATCGACTCCAACACCCTCACGCCCCCCGCGGGCGCCGGAGGGCCGGGCGACACGATCATCGTCGAGGGCGACTTCACCACCACCAGCCTGAACTTCGAGACGATCACCGTCACGGGCTCCTCGGGCGACGACACGGTGGACATCTCGGCGCTGTCCTCGGCGCACCGGATCGTCTTCAAGGGCGCGGGCGGCAACGACGTGATCGTCGGGCCGATGCGGCCGCAGGACGTGATCGAGATCGAGGGCGCGGCCGGGGCCACCACCACGACCGGCGCGGGCGGCATGACCACCGTGACCGGGCCGAACGGCAGCGTCACCTTCTCCGCGGCGGGCGGCATGCCCGCCATCCGCGAACCCGCGCCCGTCGCGGCCGGCGATGACGGCGGCGATGACGGCGGCGCGGATGGCGGCGGAAACGGCGCCGGCGACCAGGGCGACGACGTGGCCAACGGCGCCTTCGCGCTCAGCGCCAGCGACATGGCGGGCCTGAAGGAGCTGGTCAACGGCCGTCCCGCCTTCGCGGGCGACGACGACACCGAGAACGCGGCCGGGGTGCGCACCCTGTCGGGCGCGGGCAACAACGCGGACAACCCCGCATTCGGTGCCGCCGACGAGCCCTTCATCCGCCTGACCGAGGCCCGCTACGGCGCGCCGGACGACATGGGCAACCGGGCCATCAACCCGATCTTCGACGGGCTCGATCCCCGCGCGGTCTCGAACATCCTGGGCGCGCAGGAAGACGGGATGGCGACCAACGCCAAGAACGCCAACATCCTGTTCATGGCCTTCGGGCAGTATTTCGACCACGGGCTCGACTTCGTGGCGAAATCCCCCGCGGCCGGCATGATCGAGATCGGCGGGCCGGGCAGCGAGCGGGGGCCGTTCTCGGACAACCCCTTCGACCTGACCCGCGCCGAGGTGGTCGGCTATGACGCGGACGGCATCCCGCAGCACGTCAACAAGACCTCGCCCTTCGTCGACCAGAACCAGGCTTACGGCAGCCACGAGCTTGTCGGCCAGTTCCTGCGCGAAAGCGACGGCAATGGCGGCGTCGGGATGCGGCTCCTGTCGGGCGAGGAGGATCCCTCCGATCCGGGCTTCCTGCTGCTGCCGACCCTGCGCGGCCTGATCGAGCATCACTGGGAGGCGGACACGGTCTTCCACGACCCGTCCCTGCCCGGCGGCTCGCAGAGCTTCCGCGACCACTATCCGGGGCTCGTCGGCGCGGATGGCGCGATCGACGCGGCGCAGGTCCAGGCGATGGCGGGCGACTTCATGGGCTCGACCCATGCGCTGCTGCTCGACACCAATCCCTATATCGACCTGCTGGATCACCGGGTGGCCGGGGACGGCCGCGCCAACGAGAACTACTCGCTGACCGCGGTGCACACGGTCTGGGCGCGCAACCACAACTTCCACGTGGAGAACCTGCTCGACCAGGGCTTCGAGGGCACCCAGGAAGAGGTGTTCCAGGCCGCCAAGATGCTCAACGAGAGCGATTATGCCCGCGTGATCTTCACCGATTTCGCCGACATGCTGCTGGGCGGGATGCGCGGCGACGGCGATCACGGCTGGGACGGCTACAAGGAGGACGTGGACGCCCGCATCAGCCACGAATTCGCGGCCGCCGCCTATCGCTTCGGCCACTCGCTGGTCTCCGAGACGCTGCGCGTCGAGGGGCCGGACGGGCAGATGATCGAGGTGCCGCTCTTCGACGCCTTCCTCAACCCCACCAACGAGGCGGAGGCCTTCACCGGCGCGCTGCCGCCGGGCTACACGCCCCAGCCGGGCTATGCCCAGCACGGCGCCGCGGCGATCCTGTCGGGCACCGCGACCCAGCCCGCCGAGGAGGTCGACCTCAAGATCGTGGACGCGATCCGCAACGACCTCGTGCGGATCAACGCGGATCTCTTCTCCTTCAACGTCGCCCGCGGCTGGGATGTGGGCCTGGGCACGCTGAACCAGGTGCGCGCGGGTCTCGCGGCCTCGACCGACCGCTACATCGCGGAAGCGGTGGGCTTTGCCGGGGATCTCTCGCCCTACACGAGCTGGGAGGACTTCCAGGCCCGCAACGGGCTGTCGGACACGGCGATGGACCAGCTCAGGGAGGCCTATCCCGACCAGGTGCTCGACACCCCCGAGAAGATCGCGGCCTTCCAGGCGGTCAATCCCGACATCGCGCTGATGGACGGCGAGAACGGGGCGAAGATCGTCAAGGGCATCGACCGGGTGGAACTCTGGGTCGGCGGCCTCGCCGAGAAGCACGTGCTGGGCGGCATGGTCGGCCAGACCTTCTGGGTCGTGCTGCACGAGCAGTTCGACCGCCTGCAGGAGGGCGACCGGTTCTACTACATCGACCGGTTCGACAATTTCGACTTCTACGGGAATTTCGGCGAGGACACGACCTTCGCCAGCATCCTGGCCCGCACGACCGGGCTCCAGGATCTCGACAACTCGGTCTTCGATGCCGTCAACGACAACGAGGAGGAGGATGACGGCGCGGGTGATGGCGCAGGCGACGGTGACGATGACGGGGCCGGCGATGGCGACGGTGAC
>JAXHTH010000340.1:0-2802 GCA_034211115.1 Planctomycetota bacterium
GTTCGATGTCCCGAGCACCGCGTCGGTTTTTGGGGGGGTCAGCCACTGCCGACTCCCTTCGGTCGCTGGCAGCGGCACCCGGCGGAAAGCCCTGTGCGCATGTGGCAATGTGCCAATGTCATCCCCGGTCATTTGCGGGCGACGGCGCCGCGGACTTCTTCCTGCATATAAAGAATTCGTCCGCATGCGGGGCAGCGGACGAGTTCGGAAATCGGGGATGTCAGGTTCACGACCTGCTCGAAGGGCAGGTGCATGTTGCAGGCTCCGCAGGCGTATTCTCGGTGGCGGCGGTCGATCTCCTCGACGGTGGCCATCGCCTCGCCCTCGTGCGCCTCGGCCATCTCGTCAAAGATGGCCCGGGCGGGGCCCGGCACGGCGGAGGCGGCCTCCTTTCGCTCCGCCTCCAGCTCGCTGAGCCGGCTGCCGATCTCCGTCTCCCGCTCCTTCACCTGTGCTTCGGCGACGTCGCAGACCTTGGCGCGTTCGGCGAGCCGGGCGCTGACCTCCTCGATCTCCCTGTCGATCTCCTCGGTCTGCTCCAGCTCGGCCAGAATGGCATCGTCGATCCGGTTGCGCTCGGCCTTCACCGTGTTGAGCTCGGTGAGGACGGCCGCGTACTGCTTGTTGGTCGAGGCGCTGTTGAGATCGGCGCGGAACTTCTCCATCTGCCGATCGAGACTTTCGCCCTCCGTTTCGAGGTTCGACACCTTCGCCTGCACGTGGCGCTTGCGCGTGCGCAGCTCTTCCAGGCGCTGGGCGATCTCGTCGAGCAATCGGGACTGGGCGTTGAAGTAGCGGTTTGCCGAATCCAGGCGGCTCCGCAGTCCGCGTACCTGGGCGTCCACGCGGTACAGTTTCAGCAGATTCTCCATCAGGCTCATTCGACCGGGCTCCCACGAGACGGATATTCCAGTCTATGCGGATCGCGGGCCGGCGTGCAGGGGGCGGGGTGAGAATCTTGTCGGCCCGGCGGCGGAGGCGGCGCGTCAGGCGGCCAGCTCCAGCAGCCAGAAGGCGACGGGGGCGACCAGGAGCGGCGAATCGAGCACATCCAGCACCCCGCCCAGACCGGGGAGCAGTTGCGAGGCGTCCTTCAGACCCGCCCCACGCTTGAAGAGGCTCATCGTCAGATCGCCGCATTGGCCCACGATGGCGAAGATCACGCCGCACAGCAGCCCCAGCCACAGCGGCACGTGATCGGTCTCGCCGAGAAAGGCCTGGCTGGCCGCGGCAAGCGCCAGGCCCACGATCACCGACAGCACGATGCCCCCGGCCAGGCCTTCCCACGTCTTGCCCGGGCTCAGCCACGGGATCATCCGGTGCCTTCCGATCGCCCGGCCGGTGAAGAATGCCCCGGTATCGCAGGCCTTGGTGGTGAGGATGACGCCCACGATCCACCACGCGCTGTGACTGCGCCGCAGGGCCAGCAGGAAGCCGATCATCAGTCCCAGGTAGACCATCGCGAAGACCACCGCGCCCGCGGCGGCGACGACGCCCTCCACCTTCTTCTGCCGGCTGAACGTCAGCAGCGACGCCACGAAGACGATGATCATGCCCGTGGAGACGATCGCGATGGCGAAGATGGCCTCGGTCCCCGGCGTGTTCTCCGTGCGGGTGGGCACGCTGTAGCTCAGCACGAGCCCCAGCATGGCGGCGGCCGAGGTGAGCCAGGCCCGCGTGCGGATCCCGTTGGCCCGGAAGATCGCCGACAGCTCCAGCCCCGCCAGGGGCGTCACGAGCAGGCCCAGCCCGAAGAGGATCAGCCCGCGCGGCGGGTGAACCTTGCCCATGAACAACTCCTGCCAGAAGCCCGCGAGCCGGACGGCGTCCAGCCGGTCGTCGAGCCAGACGATGAGCAGGAGCGCGGCGACGAGGATCGGGCCCGTGATGAGTCGATGCTTCAGCACGCTGGAAGAGGATCTCCGATCGAATCAGCCGCCCTCGCCCGCCTCGCCGTGCTCATTTTCTTTCCCGGTCGTCTCCGGGGCCGGGGCCTGGTTGAGCGTCCAGTCGTAGGGAATCCATACCACCTCCGGCTCATCCGCGTTGAGCACGTAGCCGGTCATCGGGCTGGACGGTTTCGCGAAGGCGAGGACGAATCCGACTTCGTTCCCGTACGGCGCGGTGCGGAAATCCTCGCCGTACCAGTTGAGGATCTCGTTCATTCCCAGCTTGCCCTCAACCATCCGGAACTTGCTCGGATCGTTGACCCATCGCCGGCACTGATCGTTGAGCTGCTCATCGAGCCGGTCGGCGACGTACGGCTCCCGGCGCAGCGGGGGACAGCTCATCGCCGCGCACACCAGCGCCGCGTGGATGCGCGGATCGTTCAGCCGGCGGATGGAGTCGTTCTCCAGCTCGTTGAGCGTCATCGTTTCGCCGGCGACGGTGATGGTCCTGCGATCGAAGAAGCCCGGGACTTCGAGGACGTTGACGAAACTCTCCCTGCGGCTCTCGGCGAGGGCCATCGCGAGGACGTTGGCGTTGTAGGCGTTGCACCAGAGGGCGAGGCGGGCGTCTTCTTCTTCGGGCAGTTCCGCCGCGGCGAGACGCCGGATGCTGGCGTCGAGGGCGCTCTTCAACGGCGGCTGCGCGAGGATGTCGTAGCGCACGAGGCCGTCGTCGGTGACGATGCGATCGAGAACATCGGCGTAGGTGAGGGTGACGTCTTGCGCCGGTGGTTCGACGGGCGGTTGGTCCTCCTTCGGCGCCGGCGTCCTCGTCTCGGCGGGCGGTTCCGGTTCAGGCTCGGCCGCATCTTCGGCGGCTTCCTCGTCGGGCGACGAAACCGCGCCGCCCGAC
>JAXHTH010000341.1:0-11217 GCA_034211115.1 Planctomycetota bacterium
AGTCCAGTCGTCCCAGACATCCTCTTCCAGGAGTTGCCACCGGTCGGAGTAGTGCATGAGTCTCTGCTGGTCCGGGCCGCCGGTGCCATCGGTGTCGGCCTGCTTCAGTATACGCCAGTTCGCGTCTCTCTGAGCAGCGCATACCCCACCCTAATGACTTGGGAGCGCGCATGCGCAAGCATGTGAAACCGCTTCCGAGATACAGCACTTGCTAATCATGATCACGGCGCCCGTTGCGTCCCCTCGAAGACAGGTCAGAGCCCTCTACCCGACTATTCCTTCGCCATACACTCGGCGACGACTTCCAGAACAAACGGCTGACTAACATCTTCGAATCTCAGCAGTCCATGCTCCTTGAGATAACTCTCCCAGACTATCCCACCATTGCAGATGCACTCAACCTTATACCTCGCGAGTCCCACCTCCGTGACACAGTGCTTTCGGAAGAGGCTTGTCTCCACGCGTCCACTCGCTGGCACCTTCACCAACAGCGTCGCTACGCGGGGCGAATCCACTGCTACTTCAGTGACCGCAGTTTCGTCCACATCAAGCGAGTCTGTCTGCGGATTGAGCTGCACTAACCGCACCATCATTCTCTGTCCCCGTGTACTCTCATCATCTAACAACCGAATAGTGATAGTTAAATCGACCTGCCCATCCCAGAGTTTGGTGCGATGTGTTCCTACAACGACAGCTATCATAACTGCCACGAGTGCTAGAACCACGATTAGCATCAACACAGTTCTAGGTCTTGCCATGGATGTGCACCGAATTGGGATCCGAGTGTGATAGTCCTGGCTGTCAACACGCTAGTTCTGAGCGAACGCCCATGATTGCTTGCAGAACCCCGATTCGCAAGAACAGGCGCCCGTCATTGCTCGGTGATAGCAGGTCGTCCTCTGGTTGCGATCGACTGGTGATGTCCACTCGGCGAGACGAGGCAGCGTGATTAGCGTTTTGGATACAGGTATCTGAAGAGTCCCGAGATCGGTCCCATGCTCGCAGGCGCTCCCGTGTCGAAAACAACCCATGGGTCGTTATTCTGAAGATCCTGATAGAAATATGCATCACTCGCCATCTGCTTAACATTGTAGTTCTCCACCGGTCGGGCTGGGTTTATCGGCAAACCCATCTGGTAGCTGCCGCGGTAGTCTTTAGTGTGAGCCTCCATGTGTGACAGCTCATGCAAGAAGATCTCTGCCTGAAAGAGTCGGTTACCATTAGCCCAGGGTTCGCAGACATAAATCTTGTCCCAGCGGACCACAGGGATCCCGAACCAGTCCCAGCCTAAGACGTATGCGATCTCCCCAGGCTGACAGTCTGTCATGCAGCAGTCGACATCGTAGCCATCTCGAAGCTGGCTCTGTATGTCACGCAAGACGTGACGTACTTGTCGCCAGAAGATCTGGTATTTTACTCGGACTATGTTATAGCCCCAGTGTCGGCCCTGTGCCATCATCTCAAGCTCGACCTCAATAGGATCGAATTTGCCAGACGCACTGAGGGTCTGGAGGAGCGAAGTGACCCGATTTGTTACAGCGGTGTCTGCTGCGTTGGCGTCGGTTCTGTTCTTTGTGGTACAGCCGATAAACTTGTCGATCTTAAGCCCCGATGAATCTGCGGCTGCGAGCGGCGATGAACGGACGTAGTGGTACAGCGCCATCCCATCCACATACCCCGCCGGATCGCGTTCAAGCCAGCGGCCGAGGTCGGGGGAGTAGTGGCGGTTGCGGACGGTGTAGTCCTGCGTTTCCTTGTTGAAGACGTAGCCGCAGTAGCCGATCTGGTTGTCCTCGCTGTCGTAGCTGATCTGGCCGGCGGGGATCGCACTGCCGGCATCGCCGATGAGGTCAAGCGTATCGCTCGTATTGACCGTTCCGTCACGAGTAAGATCGCCAATGCCGAACTCGCCCCAATTCGCCTGTAGGATCAGGTAGTCGGAGGGTGGGTTGGCGGGTTCCGTATAGGAATCGGTGTCCCCGTCACCATCGAGGTCGGCCATGCGGTGGTGGCGGGCGTGGCCGTAGGGCATGTAGCTGATGCGCTCGATCACGTCCGCCCCGTCATCGATGATCGCGACTGGTGTGAACTGGGCATCGGTGAGGTAGTAGCGGGTGATGTCGCCGGCATCGCCGTAGTCGCCATCGGGGCCGGGATCTTCCTGATTGTCCACACGATCCTCCCGGCGCAGGACGATGTCATCGATGTAGCGGCTGCCCCAGACGTACTGGACGTGGCGATCGATGTCGCCGGGCGTCTGCTCAGTCCAGGCATCCCGGACATCCTCTTGCAGGGGTTGCCACATTCCGGGGGCGGCGGAGTAGTGCATGAGTCTCTGCTGGTCCGGGCCGCCGGTGCCATCGGTGTCGGCCTGCTTCAGTATACGCCAGTTCAGGCTGTTGTACACGTAGGATCCCCGGACGGTCTGGCCGTATTCCACCCCCACGAGGCGGTTCCAGGCGTTCTGGGTGCAGGCAACGGTGGTGCTACGGCCGGTGGGGAGATTCGACGTCAGAAAACGGCAGCCGCGTTTCGCTCGTGCTGCATCGCCGTTGGGGGATCGGGAATGCGGGGATCGGATTCGCGGCGATGCATCGGCGGTTGCGCAGCTCAGGTCCCGCGCTTTGCGCGCCAAGACGAGCGAGGATCATGCAAAGAGGCGGCCGTCTCTCCGGAACGCGCGATCTCGGCCCCGGAAGTCGCGCCTGCCCCCACAGCCCTCGCGCCTGCCCCCACGGCCCCCGCCACTGCCACGATCTCCGGCCCCAATGCGGCCGGAGCCCCCGGAAGTTGGACCGATCAGGTCGTCCGGGCGCTGACGGCAGTTGCGAGTGCCGGCATGGGGCTGGGCTTTCACAGCATTCGGAAGGACTGCCCGGGCACGCGGAAGGTGCTTCCGGGGGCATGTCAGCGCTGGGCGCTGATGAGCAAGGCGTTCTCATTCAGATGGAAACGGTCTGCCATCGCGTGGCGGAACTGCCCCGGCCCCCGGAAGCGCCCTACGGGCCCCCGGAAGTCGCCCCCGGTCCCCCGGAACCGCCCCCGGAACTCGGCCCGCACCTGCGGGAAGCCACCGCCCACCTTCCGGGGGCCGAAAGTCGGCTCTCCGTCCGAAAACATGTCGCTCCGGCTGGAGTCGGCGGGCCCCCGGGTCGAAAAGAACGCAAGGTGATCGCGGGTGGCGCCGGGCGCATCGGGGGCACCGGGGGCATCCGGCGCGGCGAGGGGCGCGATGACAGATGGAGATCTCAAAAATGTCCGCTCCACCACGTCCGCGCAGACAGAATGATCTGCTGGCGACATTGCAGGTCTTCGCCGATGGCATCTCCAGCGACCCGGCGCGCTATCACATCGCAGAGGATGATGCACGCGTGATGCAGGAGGCCGTGGATGCATTTGCGCAGGCTCTGGAAGTCACCTCGCATGAGGGTACGAACACGCGGGTGACGGTGCGGAAGAAGGATGAGACACGCCGGACCGCCGAGGAGCTGCACTCCAGGTTCTACAACCTCATCAAGGCCGATCCGGACATCCCGGACACCGACAAGATTGCGATCGGCGTTCGGCCGGTGAATCTTGAGCGGACGCCGATCCGGGTGCCGGATACGGTGCCGCTGCTTCAGCCGATCATGGGCACACCGCACCGGCACGTGCTGCGGTTCCATGATGCCCGCACGCCTGATTCGCCCGGCAAGCCGGAGGGGGCGGTGTTTCTCCAGTTGTACGCGGCGATCGGCGAGGAGCGCGATGTGAAGGTGGACCAGGCCCGGGAGGTGGGCCTGTTCACGCGCAACCCGATCCTGGTGGACCATCCCTCCAAGGACAAGGGCCGGGAGGCGACATACTTCGCCCGGTGGATCTCGCGTAAGGGCGAGAAAGGCCCGTGGAGCCTCCCGGCGAGCATGACGATCATGGCGTAGGGCGGACGCGCCCACCTTGGACAATCGAGGCGTCCGGATGTGCGGCAGCGCGATGATGCGCTTTCGCCGCGGCTGCTTCCGCGCGTCACGGCACGTCGGGGTCGGTCCACAGCATCGAGGCGGTAGCGGCTACAATCCCCGCCGAGGACGTGGATGAATCTCACCGATGAAGAGAAACGCATGCTGGCCGGTGAACGTGGCGAGGTGATCGCGAAGGCGATGGACTACCTCGTCCAGTTCGGCGATGCGTTCGACGCGCAGCGCTTCGCCGATGTCATCTACGCCCACTACCCGGCGGAGATGTCCATCTATCGCGGGTCGTGCGAGGAGGTCATCGAATACGCGCAGACGGGCGCGACCGTTTGCATCCCGACGACGAGTTCGACGCTCGCCTGCGATCTCGACCGGTGGAACGACTACGGCTGCCCCGCGCCGATCTTTGCGCTCCAGATGCAGGCGGTCGAGGCGCATCGCGCGATGGGCATACTCGGCACCTACACCTGCACACCGCAGTTGATCGGCTTCATCCCGCCCAGGGGGGCGAACATCATCAGCGTCGAATCATCGGCCATCATCTACTTCAACAGCGTGCTCGGGGCGCGCACGAATCGCGGCGGACTGTTCACGCGCTACGCGGCCGTCACGGGCAAGTACCCGCTCATGGGATACCTGCTCGATGAGCATCGGCGCGGCACGCACCTGTTCAGGCTCAGGCTCGGCCCGGATGATCTCATCCACGACAGCGATCACTCGGCGCTGGGGTTTCACATCGGCGCGATCGTGGGCAGCGAGGTTCCGGTGATCGACGGGCTGCCCGCGGGGGCGACGCAGGATCAGCTCATCGCGCTGGGGGCGGCGCTGGCCACGAGCGGTTCGGTCACCCTCTTCCACGCCCCGCCCCACACGGCCGAGGCGGACTCGGTCGAGGCGGCGTTTGCGGGATCGAAGCCGAAGGAGATCCGCACCGTTACGCGCGCGGAGATTGACGCGGCGTATGATGCGCTGACGACGATCGATGCGGGGGCGGGCATCGACTTCATCACGCTCGGCTGCCCGCACTACACGCTCGCCCAGCTTCGCTTCGTCGCCGACTGGCTGAAGCGGCGAGGCGCCAAGGTCCACGAAAACGTGCGCTTCTGGGTGTGCACGAATCGGATGACGCGCCAGGCCGCGGCGTGGGAGGGCATCGTGCGGATCATCGAGGATGCCGGCGGGCTCGTGATCGCCGACACCTGCCCCGTCGAGTGCCACATGCGAACCTCGACCTGCCGGGAGTACGGCCTGCCCACGCCGCAGGTGCGGGCGATGGTGACCGATTCCTGTAAGATGGCTCGATACGTCGGCGACCTCATCGGCTGCCGCACGGCGCTGCGACCGCGGGAGGCGTGTCTGGAGGCGGCGGTGAGTGGTCGGTTGGAGTCGGCTTCACATACGTGCGATGAATGACAGGATGCGGAGACGAAGGTGGCACAGGCGTCCCGCCTGTGCGAGACGGACGGGCGGGACGCCCGTCCCACCCCTCCTTTGGACCAAGCCGGCATGACCACACACACGATCAAGGCGCGAGGCATGGTCCGGGGCAGGGTACAGGGCGAAGCGCTCGTCTGCCGCAAGGCGTTCTCGTTTCTGGGCGATGTGGACATGGACAGCGGCGCCATCATCGCCCACGGCCACGAGCACGAAGGCGAATCGATCGCGGGGAAGGTCATGATCTACCCCGAGACGAAAGGCTCATCGGGCGGCTGCGTGGTGCTGACCACGCTCGCCCGGCAGAATCGGCAACCCGCGGCGATCATCCTCGAGAAGCCCGCGGACACGAACATGGTCGAGGGGGCGATCCTCGCCGGCGTCGCCCTCCTCTGCCAGCCGCAGCGGCCGCTCATCGATGCCGTGCCCAGCGGGACGCTCGTCACCGTCGATGGCAGCGCCGGCGAGATATCATGGAAAGACTGATCGTCCAACACAGGACAGGAATCACCATGCGGAATCGAATCACGACGATGCTCATACTGACGCTCGCATCCCTCGCCTTCCCCGCCGGCGCGCAATGGCAGCCGGCCGAGGGGCCGCTCACGACCCGTTGGGCGAAAGAGCTGACGCCGGAGAACGTGCACGCAAAGTACCCGCGGCCGCAACTCGTGCGTGATACGTGGCTGAACCTGAACGGCCTGTGGGACTACGCGATCCGCGCGGCGGGCGAAGATGCGCCGGAGCAGTGGGATGGTCAGATCCTCGTGCCGTTCTGCGTCGAATCGGCCCTGAGCGGCGTGATGGAGCGCATCACACCAGACGAGCGTCTCTGGTATCGGCGCCAGTTCCAGCTTCCGGGGGCCTGGGAAGGCAGGCGCATCCTGCTGCACTTCGAGGCCGTCGACTGGGAAACGCTCGTCTGGGTCAACGGGATCTCGATCGGCGAGCATCGCGGCGGATACGACCGGTTCACCTTCGACATCACCGATGCCCTCACCGGCGAACGCGAGCAGGAGATCATCGTCTCCGTCTGGGATCCGACCGATACGGGCACGCAGGCGCGGGGCAAGCAGGTCAGCGAGCCGCAGGGGATCTGGTACACGCCCGCCACCGGGATCTGGCAGACGGTGTGGATCGAACCGGTGCCGGAATCGCACATACGCAGCTTTGAGATCATCCCGGATGTCGCCGACGGCCGCGTGAAGATCCGCGCCGATGTGGAGAATCTCTCGCGCTCGCATGCGATCGACGCGGTCATCCTGGCCGAGGGGCGCGAGATCGCCCGCGGGTCCGGGGGCCGCGAGATCCTGGTTGACATCCCCGATCCGCACCTGTGGTCGCCGGATGATCCGTTCCTCTACGACGTGCAGGTCACGTTGCGATGGTGGAACGATCCCGACCGCGTGATCGATCAAGCCTCCTCGTACTTCGGCATGCGCGAGGTGAAGGTCGCCCCGGATGAGGAAGGGACCAATCGCATTCATCTCAACGGCGAACCCGTCTTCAACATCGGCACGCTCGACCAGGGCTTCTGGCCGGACGGGTTGTATACGGCCCCGACCGATGACGCGCTGCGCTACGACATCGAGATGACGAAGAAGCTCGGCTTCAACACGATCCGCAAGCACGTGAAGATCGAGCCTGATCGGTGGTATTACTGGTGCGACAAACTGGGACTCCTGGTGTGGCAGGACATGCCCAGCGGGAACATCACCGTCGAGCAGCGTGGACAGGCCGAGATGAATCCCGAGCCCGAATCGGCGCGGCAGTTCGAGAACGAGTTGCGCGCCCTCATCGCCGGGCGCGGCAGTCATCCGTGCATCATCATGTGGGTGATCTTCAACGAGGGATGGGGACAGCACGACACGAAGCGCCTCACCGACCTCGTGCGCGAGCTCGACCCGACGCGTCTGGTCAACTCGGCCAGCGGATGGCACGACCGGGGCACGGGCGATGTGCACGACATTCACAGCTATCCCGGACCCGCGTGCCCGGAGATAGAGGCGGATCGCGCGGGCGTGCTGGGCGAATTCGGCGGGCTGGGACTGGGCGTGGACGGACACACCTGGGCCGAGCGCGCCTGGGGGTATCGCGGCACCGCCGATTCTGAAGAACTCACCCGGCGCTACGAGCAGTTGATGCGCAGCGTGTGGAACATGAAGCGGGAAGACGGCCTCAGCGCCGCGATCTACACGCAGATCACGGACGTCGAGACCGAGTGTAACGGGTTGTTGACGTACGATCGGGCGGTGACGAAACCGGATGTGGAGCGTCTCGCCGCCGCCAACCAGGGCCGGGTGCGGGAACTCGTTCATCTCACACCCGTCGCGAAGGCCGAGCCGGTGACGTGGCGGTACACGTTCGAGCAGCCGCCCGACTACTGGTACGGCGCGCAGTTTGATGATTCCTCATGGGATGAAGGACGGGCCGGGTTCGGCGGCAAGGGCACGCCCGGCGCGGTCATCAACACGCCGTGGACCGGCTCGGACATCTGGCTGCGCCGCACCTTCACGCTCGACGAGGACCCGCCCGGCGAGGTGTGCCTGTACATCCATCATGATGAGGATGCGGAGGTGTACATCAACGGCATGCCCGCCGCGACGCTCGAGGGCTACACCACGGCCTACGAAGAAGCGCCGATCCGATCCGTGACCAGAGCGCGGATCCGCAAGGGGCGCAACGTCATCGCCGTGCATTGCCGGCAGACGGGCGGCGGCCAGTACATCGATGTCGGTCTCGCCACGCTCGTGCCCGAGAAGCCGTTCGAGCTCGACCTCTTCACCAGCGGCGAGGAAAACGCCCACACTTACCGCATCCCTTCGCTGCTCGTGACGAAGGAAGGCACGCTGCTGGCGTTCTGCGAAGCGCGGCGCGGCGGTCAGCGCGACACCGGCAATATCGACCTCATCGTCAAACGCAGCACGGACGGGGGGCGGACATGGTCGCAACCGCAGGTCATCTTCGACGACGGCCCGAACACGTGCGGCAACCCCTGCGCGGTCCTCGAGGAGAAGACCGGCTTCATCTGGCTGCTCATGACGCACAACCTCGGAACCGACAGCGAGCGCGAGATCATCGACCAGACCGCCGAGGGCACGCGCACGGTCTGGATCACGCACAGCCGCGATGACGGCCTGACGTGGGCGGCCCCCGCCAACATCACCGATCGCGTCAAGCAGCCGGACTGGACGTGGTACGCCACCGGCCCGGGGGTGGGGATTCAGCTTCGCCGATTCCCCCACACCGGCCGGCTCGTCATCCCCTGCGATCACATCGAGGCGGGCACGAAGAAGTACTACTCGCACGTCATCTACTCGGACAACCACGGGCGCACCTGGTCGCTGGGCGGGTCAAGCCCGACCGACCAGGTCAACGAGTGCCAGGTGATCGAGCTCACCGACGGCCGGCTCATGCTCAACATGCGCAACTACGACCGGAACCGCAAGTACCGGGCCGTGTGCGTCAGCGACAACGGTGGGCGGAGCTGGTCGCCCTACCGGCTCGGCGATCCGCTCATGGAGCCGATCTGCCAGGCGAGTCTGATCCGGTATACGCCGGCGGATGCGCCGGGCCGGCCGATGGTGCTCTTCTCCAATCCCGCCGACACGGAGAAGCGTGTTAACATGACCGTGCGGCTGAGCTATGACGACGGGCTCACCTGGCCGGTGAGCCGGTGCATCTACGAGGGATCGTCGGCGTACTCGTGCCTCGCGGTGTTCCCCGACGGGCGCATCGGCCTGCTCTCGGAGCGCGACAACTACGGGCGGATCACGTTCAGCTCGTTCACGCTCGACTGGCTGACGGACGGTAAGGCGCCGGTGAAGGAAGCGCCCGCGCCGCCGCCGAGTTGATGTGCGTTTGCGAGGAAGGTGGCACAACGCTCCGCGGGTGGCACGACGCTCCGCGTCGTGCGGAGGTGGTCCGCGCCACACCCTGACGAGCCGCGCGGGCAATCCGGCTGCAAGCGTCAATAGCCGCGGATGCACATCCGCGGGAGAACGCTCCGGCAGCGTGTTCGAGTCGATCATGTCCGCACGACGCGGAGCGTCGTGCCACCTGCGTCGCGCCACCCCCCGGACCTACTCGCCCGAGTCTTCCTCGTCCTCCTCTTCGCCGCCGATGTAGCCGAGGCTGCGAAGCTGATCGAGGCGCTCCTGGTCGCCGGGCACGATGGGCGTCTCCCTCTGTTGATTCGCGAAGAACTCCTCCGTGTCGTGCGTCGCCATCATCCGCGGCTGGCGGTCGATGTGAAACTCATCGCGGAAGATGTCGGTCATCACCTCGCCGGTCATGTCCGCCCCGAGGGGGATGCGCTGCATGGCGAGGATGGTCGGGGTGATGTCTTCGACGCTGCCGATGACGGGCAGATCCCGCCGCTCCAGTTCCGCCAGCGGCTTGTCGATGCGGGATTCGCGGAAGCACGGGCCGGCGGCGATGAAGATCCCCGGCGGGCCGTCCAGGTGATGGCCCGAGTTGACATCATCGGGCGGGTCGTCGGGATCGAACCGGTTGTACACGTTCGTCGCGTGGAAACCATGGTCGGAGATGATGATGATGTTCACATCCTCGCCGTAGACTTCCAGCAGCCGGCCGAGAGCCTGGTCCGTGTAGATGTAGTAGTCCTCGATGACATCACCGAAGTTCTCGATCTGCTCGGGCGTCGGCCTGTGGGCGAACAGCTCCGGCTGCATGTAGCGCCAGAACCGGTGGCAGATCACATCCGGCCCGCCGACGTAGAGCAGCGTCACGTCGGGCATCCACCCTTCCTCCGCGAGCTTCATGGCGATGCGCAGATACGTCGTATCCCCGCGGAAGGCCCACTTGCAGTTCGTCCACAGGCGGTTGCCGAGCTCGGAGAGCGGATGCTCGAACGTGCCGAAGATCTCCTCCATGAGCCGGGGCAGATCATCCTGCGTCTGGCGGAGGATCTCGAACATCTCCTCCTGCCGCTCGGGCGGGTAGACCTGTTGCGGGATGTCCTCCCGGAGGGAACCCTTCCAGATGTTCCTGCCGCCGCGAATGTCGAGCTGGTCGCTGGTGTTGGTCTGCGCGACCATGATGCCGTTGACCGGCTCGACGGGCTGGGTCATCCACCAGCCGATGCAGGTGAGGGTCTTGTCGTAATCGGAGAGGATGTTCCAGAGCGCCTTGGTCTTGCGGTCGTTGCTGTGAAAGGGCGAGAGGCTGCCATCGGGCAGGCGATGGGTGAACTGCGGTATGCCGTGCGCTTCGGGCATCTTGCCCGTGCCGATGGTGGTCCAGATCGCGGGTGACAGGGCGGGGGTGATGGTCTCCAGCTCGCCGTAGCAGCCGCGCTCCATGAGGGCCGCATAGTTGGGCAGCTTCCCTTCCTTGAGCATGGGAAGCATGAGATCCCACTCGAAGCCGTCCGGGCCGTAGAAGAGGATCGGCGACGCCTGGGGGAGGGCGGCCGCGGTCTCCTCATCGATCGCCTCCTCCCCGCCGCAGCCGGGCAGCAGGGGCAGGACGAGCAGGGCGACGAGGGCGAGAACGCGGCGCGGGGAGGGCATGCGCATCTCCCGCCGCGACGGCCTTTCGACCGTGCGCTGCGCTCTCAGAACGACGCGTCGAATCGCCGGACCGATGGACATGACGGATCTCCTTCCTGCCGACCGATCCCGTCGCGCGGGAGGCGGCTGCGGCGTGTCGACGCCCCGGGTTGGAGCCCGGCGGGCGACCGTGAACTCTAGCAGGCCGCTAAGCAACTCGCGGCTGGCGTGACGATACAGTGTATCGTCCCGAGCATGGAGGCCAGCGGATGCGTGGACGAAGCGACCGGCAGCAGACGATGTTCGTGGCGTTCGAT